>NZ_JBFAHB010000002.1:287330-338030 GCF_040653975.1 Kribbella sp. NPDC050820 | reverse complement strand
GCGGCGGCACCTGCACCAACACCTCACGCGCCCACATCACCTAAAATTCTCCAGGGGCGGGTAGGGCTTACTTCCGCCCTCCCGGCCCTTTCCCTTGTGGGCTTACTGCTTCCGTACCGGCAGGGCGGTCCCTGGCTCGACGTCGGAGTCTTCCGGCAGGACCTGCAGGCAGCAGCCGACCGAGGCGCCGGCGAACAGCCGGACCACCTCGAGGTCGGACTCGACCGTGGCGGCGCGGGCGTAGACACCGCCGAAGCCGTTGACGACGGTGAAGACGCCCCAGTTCACGATCCACGGCGCCGGGTCGCCGTCGGGCATCGGGAAGAGCTCGGGCACCGGCCGGATCCGGCGCTGCACGACCCACGGGCCGTCGAGGGCTTCCCGGACCCGCTCCTCCCACAGCTCTGCACCGGTGTCGTCGCGCCAGCCCAGCAGCACGCCTTCCCCGCTGTGCCGTGAGGTCGGCTTGAGGACCAGGTCGTCCTGGTGGCTGAGCACGTAGTCGAGCAGCTCGACCTGGCTGCCGTCCTCCATCGTCACCGGGCCGGAGCGCACCATCCGCGTCCACGGCAGGATCCGGTCCAGGCTGGCCAGTGTCTGCTGGTCGAAGTACTCGCGGTTGGCCTCGTCGGACAGCACGGCCAGCGCGCCCTTGCTGGCGAACATCTCCGAGTCCAGCGGCGTGAAGATCTTCACCTCCCCGCGGGCCGCGGCGTCCAGGATCGGGTCCATCAGCGCCGGCGCGTCCGGGTACTCGAGCAGGTCCTCCAGCATGAACAGCCGCTGGATGATGTCGACCTTCCGCTCGCCCAGCCAGACCCCGCCGTCGCGCACCTCGAGCTGCCCGATGTGGCCGACGTGGGCGTCGATCCCCATCTGGTGCAGGCGGGTCGCGAAGTGCCGCATGTACGGCTCGAGGGTCTCGTAGCTGCTCGGCCAGTCGACGGTCGCCAGCACCGGCCGGGAGCCGTACTCGAAGCCGCACTCGACGAACATGTTGTTGACCTGCTCGCGCATCGTGTCGACGTAGCCGAGGCGGTGCGTCTTCGCGAAGTCCGCGAGCACGGGCTGGTCGAGCAGCGCGCGGGCCATGTCGGACTGGTCGATGCCGCCGAGCGCGCTGCCCATGTTGAACTCGAGCAGCTTGAAGCCGGTCTCGTCCATGTACAGGTCGGCGCGACTCTGCTTGGTCACGGTCGCGCCACGGCTGCGCAGTACGGCGGACACCTGTACGTCGGTCATCCCGACGGAGCGGGCGAACGCGGCCAGATCACCGCCGTACAGTTTGTCGGGCAGGCTGATCAGCGCGGCGTGCATGGTCAGGATGTCGTTCGCCAGCTGATCGCATTCGTCGGTGCCGAGGAACAGCGGCCGGGACAGGTACCGGCCGCCATAGAAGGACTGCAACCCGACGGACTCGGGCTGGGTGCTGACGAGCTCGCCGGCGGAGATCCCGCGTCGCTTGATCTCGTCCAGGTACTGCGCAGTGAGTTCAGTTCGGCTCAGGCCGGTAACCATGTTCGGGACCCTCCGGTGGGAAGACGGAGTCAGAGCGCTCCTGCTCGGACAGAGCCGCCGAGCGGACGCCGGAAATACACTCCCCGGCGCAGGTATCTGATCGTGGCCCCGGCGCGCTCTTGTCGGCATGGAAACCATCTCCGAGGCCGGCACCTCGACGGCCACCGCCGAAGCACCGCACGACGCCGCGATCCGGCGCAGCACCACGCGCCGGTACCTGATGTGCCCACCGACGCACTTCGACGTCACCTACTCGATCAACCCGTGGATGAATCCGCGCACGCCGACCGCCCAGCCGCTTGCGGCGGCGCAGTGGCAGGCGGTCCACGACCAGCTGGTCGAGCTCGGTCACACCGTGGACCTGATCCCACCGGTGCCCGGGCTGCCGGACATGGTGTTCGCCGCGAACGGCGCCACCGTCTGGGGCGACCGCGCGCTGGTGGCGCGGTTCCGGCACGCCGAGCGGGACGCGGAGTCGGCGGCCTACCTGGACTGGTTCCGCAGCCGCGGCCTGAAGGTCGAGCAGGCGGAGTCGGCCAACGAGGGTGAGGGCGACTACCTGTCCGCCGGGTCCTGGCTGCTGGCCGGCAACGGGTTCCGCACCGACCGCCGTGCCCATGTCGAGAGCGAGCAGTACTTCGGCCGTCCGGTGATCGGCTTGACCCTGGTCGACGCCCGGTATTACCACCTCGACACCGCGCTGGCCGTACTCGACGAGCAGACGGTGATGTACTACCCGGACGCGTTCACACCAGGCAGTCAGGCGATCCTGCGTGAGCTCTTCCCCACAGCGATCATCGCCACGGCAGACGACGCCGGCGCCTTCGGCCTGAACGCCGTCTCCGACGGTCGCAACGTGCTGATGCCGACCGGTGCAACCCAGCTGGAGGCGAAGCTGCGGGACGCCGGCTTCGAGCCGATCGGTCTCGACGTCTCGGAGCTGCTGCGGGCCGGCGGTGGAGTGAAGTGCTGCGTGCTGGAGCTGCACGGTCCGGCAGGTGGCTGATGATCGACTACGACGGCCGGAGGTTCTCCCCCGCCGGGCATGATCCGGACGACGGTGAAGCTCCGGTCGCGTCGTACCGGCAACGCGGTGACCTGCTCTGGGCGGACTTCAGCGGCGGCCGGGTACGGCGTGGGTCGCTCACCGGCATCTGCCGTCCGGACGACACACTGGAGTTCAGCTACACGATGGTGCTGGCCGACGGGAGCATCATCGTGGGGCACTGCGAGAGCACGCCCGAGCTGCTGCCCGACGGCCGGATCCGGCTGCACGAACGCTGGGAGCGGTACCGACCGCAGGCCGCCACCGGCGTCTCGCAGCTGGACGAGATCGCCCCCGGTTGATCGGCCGCGTGTATCACGGGACGACGGCTCGGCACTCTGCTTGTCATGGATCACGCCGCCGCCGTCGCCGCGGACACGGACGTCAGCGCCGGCGACCTGACCGTTGTGGTGACCAGTGTGTCGTCCGACTCGCACACCTGGAACCTCGTCGTACTGCAGCTGCTCCTCGAAGAACTCGGTCACCAGGTGCACAACCTCGGCGCCTGTGTGCCGGACGAGCTGATGGTCTCCGAGTGCCTGCGACTGCAGCCCGACCTGATCGTGGTCAGCAGTGTCAACGGTCACGGCTTCCACGACGGGATGCGGCTGATCCGCCAGGTTCGGAGCCATGCCCAGCTGGCCGGCACTCCGATGGTGATCGGCGGCAAGCTCGGGATCGCCGGCCCCGGCTGCGACCGCAGCCGGGCCCAGCTGACGGCCGCGGGGTACAGCGCGGTCTTCGAGGACGGCACCGGACTGGCCGCGTTCCGGTCGTACGTCGGCCAGCTGACCACCGGCGAGGCTTCGTGAACGTCCCGGGCACCGGCTCGTTCAGTGACTTCGTGGCCCGCGGACATGCGGCCGGCCGACTCGTGGTGCAACCGCGGATGGGGGTCAGCGATCCCGGCGCCATGCGCACCGGGCTCCTGGCCACCAAGACCGCGGCGGCGACCACGGTCGGGACGATCACGCTCGACAGCTACACCCGGATGGGCGACAACGCGAACGCCGCCGCGGCCCTCGCGTCCGGGGTCGAGCTGAACGGCTACCCCATCGTCGCGCACGAGCTGGCCACCACCCGGGCGGTGCTGGACGGAGTGGTCGCCCCCGACTTCCCCGTGCAGATCCGGCACGGCTCGCCCTGCCCCGAGCCGATCGTCAAGGCGCTGATCCAGGCCGGGCTGCACGCCACCGAGGGCGGGCCGGTCTCCTACTGCCTGCCGTACAGCCGGATGCCGCTGGCGGACTCGATCCCGCACTGGGCCCGCAGCTGCGACCTCCTGGCCGAGGTCAGGGAGACCGGGGTCGAACCGCACGTCGAGAGCTTCGGCGGCTGCATGATGGGCCAGCTCTGCCCGCCCGGCCTGCTGGTCGCGCTGAGCGTGCTGGAGTGCCTGTTCTTCCGCCAGCACGGCATTCGCAGCGTCTCCCTGAGCTACGCCCAGCAGACCAACCCGGACCAGGACACCGAGGCCCTGCTGGCATTGCGCCGGCTGGCCGCCGAGTGGTTGCCGGACGTCGACTGGCACATCGTCGTCTACACCTACATGGGCGTCTACCCGCGGACGGCCGACGGCGCCAACCGGCTCCTCGAAGAGGCAGCCCGGCTGGCTGTCCGGACCGGCGCGGCCCGGCTGATCGTGAAGACAGTTGCCGAGGGCTACCGAATTCCGACCTTCGCCGAGAACGTCGCCGCCCTCGAGACGGCCGCACTGGCCGCGGAGCGCTGCATCACGATCGCCGGCGACGTCGTCGACACCGGCATCCACGCGGAGGCGAAGGCCTTGATCGAGGCGGTGCTCGAGCTCGGTCCGGATCTCGGCTCGGCGCTGGCCACCGCGTTCCGCCGGGGCTACCTGGACGTGCCGTACTGCCTGCACCCGGACAACGCCGGCAAGGCCCGCAGCTACCTCGACAGCGCCGGGCGGCTGCAGTGGGCGACCATCGGCTCGATGCCGATCCGCGGCGTGGTCGGGCCGACCGGCTCCACCAAGCTGACGGCAGCCGGGCTGCTCGCCTCGCTGTCGTACGTCGAGCGGACCTTCGACAACGCCAGCCTCGAGGACGAATACCGAGCCGACTCACTAGGGAGCACACCAGATGACGGAGACCCGGATCCCGGCCACCGAAGCCCGGCTGCCCGCCAGTCCGCGTGAGCACCTGACCGCACCGGTCACCCGGTCGGTGCTGCTGATCCAGAACCGGATGCTGGCGGCTGCCCGCGAGCTCCTCAGCGGTCGTGGGTTCATGGAGTTGCTGCCGCCGGTCATCGGCCCGGTCACCGACCCGGGTGCGCGCGGAGCCAAGCAGGTCGACGTGGACTACTACGGGCACCGGTACAAGCTGATGACCAGTGCAATCCTCTACAAGCAGGCGGCGCTGACGTCGTTCGACAAGATCTTCTTCATCGCGCCGAACATCCGGCTGGAGCCGCTCGAGACCGCGTCGACCAGCCGGCACCTCGCGGAGTTCCACCAGATCGACATCGAGATGGCGAACGCGTCCCGGGACGAGGCGATGGCGGTCGCGGAGGACCTGGTCCGCCATGTCATCCGACGGGTGATGGAAGACCTGCCCGGCGAGTTGGAAAGCCTCGGCCGGGACACCGGTGAGTTCACCGAACTGCTGACCGCGCCGTTCGGGCGCCGTACGCATGCCGACGCGGTCGCCGATCTGCAGGCGATGGGGCACGACCAGAGTCCGGACGCCGAGCTCGACTGGGTCGGCGAGGCGAAGCTGTCGCAGAAGGCCAGCAAGCCGTTCTTCGTCACCGACTACCCCAAGGGATCTCGTGGCTTCTACGACCGGGAGAACAAGGACCAGCCCGGCATGCTGCGGAACTTCGACCTGATCGCCGCCGAGGGGTACGGCGAGCTCTGCAGCGGCAGCGAACGCGAGCAGGACTACGCGACCATCGTCGCGCGGATGCGGGAGACGGCCGAGAACCCGGCCAAGTACGCGTGGTAC
The DNA here is from genome assembly GCF_040653975.1 of Kribbella sp. NPDC050820. NCBI lineage: Bacteria > Bacillati > Actinomycetota > Actinomycetes > Propionibacteriales > Kribbellaceae > Kribbella > Kribbella sp. NPDC050820. The sequence goes on along the minus strand of NZ_JBFAHB010000002.1, from coordinate 332,498 downwards.
CTGCAGATGCTCCGGGACGGCGTACCGCCGAGTGCGGGGTTCGGTCTCGGCCTCGAGCGGTTCACGCGCTACGTCGCTGGGCTCGACTCGGTCTGGCAGGCCAGCGCGTTCCCGAAGGTTCCTGGCATCGCCTCGCCGTGACCGCCGGTTCAGGCGAAGATGTCGCGCATGGTGGAAACAGCGTCCGCACCGGCTGGCCGGCTCAGTCTCGGACAGGGCACAGCCTTGTACGTCGGAGCCGTGCTGGCGACTGGCGTCATCGCGTTGCCGGCGCTGGCCGCAGACGTCGCCGGCCCTGCGTCGTTGCTGGCCTGGCTGGGTCTCGCGGTCGTGTCCGCTCCCCTCGCGGCGACCTTCGCGGCGCTCGGTGCCCGCTACCCCGACTCCGGCGGGGTCGCGACGTACGCACGACTGGCGTTCGGTGAACGGGCCGCAGCGGTCGTCGGCTGGTGCTTCTTCCTGTCGGTTCCGGTCGGCGGTCCCGCTGCCGCGTTGTGGGCCGGTGGTTACGTCGAGGCGGGGTTGGGTGGCGGTGAGAGCACTGTCCTCGCGACCATGGTGGCGCTGCTCGTGATCGTGCCGGCCACCAACGCGTTCGGCATCCAGGTGACCGGCCGGGTCCAGATCATCCTGGCGGGCGTGCTGACGCTGTTCCTCGTCTTGGCGGTCGTGCTCTCGCTGCCACACGCCGATCTCGGCAACCTGCAGCCGTTCGCGCCGCACGGCTGGCAGGCGATCGGCCCGGCCGCCGCACTGCTGGTGTGGAGCTTCGTCGGCTGGGAAACGGTCACCTATCTCACCGCGGAGTTTCGACGGCCGGACCGCGACGTGCCGCGAGCCACCGCGTTCGCGGTCATCGTCGTCGGCGTGCTCTACCTCAGTGTCGCGTTCGCTACCATCACCGTTCTTGGTCCGCAGGCCGCCGAGACCGACGCACCGCTGGGCGACCTGCTGGCGATCGGGCTCGGCGGCAACGCCCGGGTCCTGGCTGCAGTCGCTGCGCTGCTGCTCACCTTCGGCGCGATGAACGCCTACTATGCGGGAGCTTCGAAGCTCGGTGCGGCGCTGGCGCGGGACGGCGCGCTCCCTGCGTGGCTGGCCCGCGGAAGCTCGGCCGGAGTGGTGCCGCGGCGCAGTCTCGCCGTACTGAGTGTGCTGTCGATGGTCACGGCCGTGGTTGTGGTGGCGGCGGGAGTAGGGCCGCAGTCCCTGGTCTTGCTCACGACCGGACTGTTCGTGACGGTGTACGCCGTCGGTGTCGCAGCCGCGGTCAAGTTGCTGCCGCGCCGCAGCAAGGCTCGTCTCGCCGCTCTCGTGGCGCAGGGAGCCGTCGTGATTCTGCTGCTGATGGCCGGGCCTTACCTGGTCTGGCCGTTGGTCGTGACCGTGGCCGCCCTGCTCTACTTGAGGTTCGCCCGTCGTCGTCGCTGAGCCCGGACGTATTTTCGCCGGACCGTCGGCGGCTCTTCCGTGCAAAGGCCGACCGAAGGAGCGCAGCCTTGCACGCCGAAGGTTTTCCCGAGACAGCGATCCGGATGCGCGCCAGCGTCGGCGCTGCCGACGCGTTCCCGCCGGCCGACGATTACGGGCATGCGTTGTTCGGCGCCGACTGCGTGGAAGCGCCTGCGTCGGCCGACCCGATCGACCGGCTGCGACTGGTGCCACCGGTCTTCGTGCCACAGCGGATGGAACGGCTCATCGAGCTTGCCCGCGAGCCGGTGTACCGCGACGTGGTCCTGGAGACGACGGTCGGCGGGTTCCGGTCCGCGTTGCCGGTGTACGTCTCGGCGTTCGGCTCGACCGAGGCGGCGAGTATCGCGCTCGGCATCGCGGCCGCTCGCCAGGCCGGTCGGCTCGGCATCCCGATGGTCGTCGGCGAGAACGTCATGCCGGTCAACAGCTACGGCCGGCTGGAGGAGAATGCGGAACGCTCGCTGCTCGGCCGGATCAGCGCGTACCAGAAGGAAGCACTGGACGGGTACGGCGGAGTGGTCGTGCAGCAGAGCACCGAGGACGCCGACGCCGAGGTGTGGAACCTGGTCTACAGCGACCCGAATGTCCTGCCACTGCTGGAGTCCGGCCGGTTGGCGTTCGAGCTCAAGGTCGGGCAGGGCGCCAAACCCGGACTGGGCGGGATGACGCTGGTCGGCGCCGGCGCGGCCGAGCGGCTGGCGGGTGCGTACCTGATCGACCCGGTGCTCGGCGGCGACCGGGTCCTGCGCAGCAGCAGCCCCGGCACGTTCACGGAGGAAATCCTTCGGCAGCAGATCCGCCTGATGCGCAACAACTATCCGCGCGCCCGGATCTGGGTGAAGCTGCCGCCCGCGCGGGACGTTTCAGCCGCAGCGCAGGTGGCGTGGGCGGCCGGCGCCGACGCAGTGTCGGTCGACGGCGCCGAGGCCGGCACCGGCTGGGCGCCGAAGGCTTTCCTTCGCCACGTCGGGCTTCCGCTCGGCGAGTGCCTGCTACGCATCGGCGAGCACCGCACTCCCCAGCATCCGTCCTGCCTGCTGGTCTCCGGACGGATGTGGGAAGGCGCACGGGTCGCCAAGAGCCTTGCCCTTGGCGCGAACGCGGCCGGCCTGGGCCGGGCGGCGCTCATCGCGGTGGACACCGACCCGGACCACGGCCTGACCAATCTGGTCGAGTGCCTGGCACTCGAGTTGCAACTACTCGTCAGCGCCCTCGGCAAGTACCACGTGGAGGCACTCGGCGCCGAGGACCTGTGGAGCCCGGTTTAGCTACGCCAGGGTCGTCCTGGGCGCCATGCTTCTGCCTCGGTCCAGCCGCAGCAGATCGGCCACGGACCTGCGGGGATCCCGTGCCGTCTGCCGCCGGCGAACCATGTCCACCAACTCCTCCGACGGCTCGACCCCGAGCTCACCGGCCAGGCTCCGCTGGAAGAACTCGAGCCGGCGGATCGCCTCGACCACGTTGTCCTCGGCCAGATGCACCTCGATCAGGACCCTGGTCGCGCTCTCCCGCAGGGGTTCCAGCCGCACCGCCGCCATGGCTGCCTCGATCGCCTCGGCGTACCGGCCTGAGCAGGTCAGCTGCTGGGCGGTCAGCTCGAGCGCGTGCAACTGAAGCTGCCGGAGCCGTTCCCGCCCCAGCAACACCCAGTCGTCGTACCAGCCGGGCAGCAGCTCCCCCATCGCCGCCAGCGTCGGCAGCAGCCCTTGATCGGCGCCGCACTCGCCGTCGTTGATCACCCGGCGGATCGCGGTGACGAGGGTGTTCACATCGACGTCGACGGTCTCGGCGATGCGCAGCGTCTCGTCGCCGGTGATGAGCGGGTGCGGAGTCAGCTGGCGCAGCCGCCACAAAGCCGTTCGCAGGCAGGCCTGCGCCTTCGAGTCCGACACTTCCGGCCAGAGCGTGCCGGCCACCTCGGCACGGCTGGAGCGTCCGCGCAGCGCGACGAACGCCACCACACGGCGCGCGCTGAGCGGGATGGACAAGGTCTGGTGGTCCTCGACGACCCGGAAGCCGTCGAGCATCCGGAGCTTCACCGGTCGGTGAGCCCCATCGAACGGTGGATCCGGATCCTCCGCTGGTACCACAGCGCGCATCTGTCGATCTCCCCCATAGTGAACGAAAACCTCACTGCCGCGGCGGGCGTACGGCGGCATTCCGCGACCGCGAGAACGTCGGGCGGACGGATCTCCCGGTACAGGCATCGACGACTCCTCAGTGAGTAACTACCGAGCTACCTCCCGTGAGTCTGAGCCGTCAACTACCCGGAGACAAGTCGTTGGCGCGTCGTGTCCCGATGGTGCCAGCGCGGTCCGGTGTATCACCCGCAGTGGGTCACCCCCTCTCGTTGGGTAGTGCCGACCCGGGAGGAATGCGTGGACGACAACACCGATGGCGTCGTGCTGCAGTTCGGTAGCGGCTTCCAGCCCTACCGGGAGTACCTGATGCAGGGTGCGGCGAAACGCCGGCGGCTCTGGCTGATCGACGACGAGCCGGCGACGTGGCAGCAGCCGTACGTCGACGGCAGCTCCGTGGTCGTGCCGCTCGAAGGCGCCGGCCTGGTGCTCGACCACGACGGCCTGATCGCAGCCGCCGAGGCGGTTGCCCGCACCCGGCCCGTCCGCGGCGTTTTCACGTACGACGAACCGTCGGTGATCGCCACCGCTTTGGTCGCGGACCACCTCGGCCTGCCGGGCCTGACTGCCCAAGGTGCACAGGGATGTCGCGACAAGGCCAGGACCAGACAGGCGCTGACCGCTGCCGGATTGCCGCAGCCGCGGTTCGCTGTCGTCACGACAGCCGACGAGGCCGCCACGGCGGCCGCGGACATCGGCTACCCGGTCGTGGTCAAGCCGCGAGGGATGGCAGCCAGCATCGGCGTCGCCGTGGTGGACGACAAGGCCGGCATCATTGATGCGTTTGAACGAGCCGACCGGTCCAGCCGAAGCGGTCCGGCCGAGTACCACGGTGGCGCGCTGATCGAGGAACTGGTCGAAGGTCCGGAGATCAGCATCGACGGTGCGGTGGTGGCGGGCGAGTACCTGCCGTTCTGCATCGCCCACAAGCAGCTGGGCCCACCGCCGTACTTCGAGGAGGTCGGCCACATCGTCGACGGCGCCGACCCGTTGCTGGCCGACGCCGAGCTGCGCGAGCTGCTCCGGGCGGCGCACGCGGCGATCGGTGCGCCGTACGGCATCACGCACACCGAGATCCGGTTCAGCTCCAAGGGTCCGGTGGTGATCGAGGTCAACGGCCGGCTCGGCGGCGACCTGATCCCGTACGTGGGCAAGCTGGCCACGGGAATCGATCCCGGCGCGGTCCTGGTCGACGTGGCGCAGGGCATCCGTCCCGACCTGGAGCCGGACCACCGGACCTGCGTCGGCATCCGGTTCTGCTACCCACCCGAGGACTGCCGCGTCGAGAAGATCGTCGTACCGGAGCCGGGGTCGGTGCCCGGCCTCGTGGAGGCGCACCCGATGGTGTCCCCGGGCGCGACGGTCCGGCTGCCCCCGCGGGCACACATCGGCCGGCACGCGTACGTCGTCTGCACCGCGGACGATCCCGCCACCTGTGCCGACCGGCTGACGGCCGCGGCCGACCTGGTCGAGCTGACGTACGAGGCAGTGAACGAGCCCGAGTTCTCCGGACGGCCCTGGTGAGCCACGACCCAATTGGAGCCCGCATGATCAACCGTGAGGTCGAACTGCTCGCTGTCGGCGCCGGTCCGGCGAACCTGGCCCTCGCGGTCGCGCTCGAAGAGCTCGGCGTCGACGGCCTCGCCGAGAACTCGCTGGTGATCGAACGCGGTCACTCGGTCGAGTGGCAGCGCGGCCTGCTGCTGCCGTGGACCAAGAGCCAGGTGGCCTTCGCCAAGGACCTGGTGACGTTGCGGAACCCACGCAGCGAGTTCACCTTCCTGAACTACCTGCGCAGCGTCGGCCGCCTCGACGACTTCATCAACATGGGCAGCTTCACGCCGTACCGGGTCGAGGTCTCCGGCTACCTGCGCTGGGTCTCGGAGTCGCTGCGCAAGGTGCGGATCGAGCTCGGCTGTGAAAGCACGTCGGTCGAGCCGGTCCGGAACTCGGCCGGCACCCTGACCGGGTGGCTGACCCGGCTCGCCGACGGCAGCACGATCTCCAGCCGGTACCTGGTGATCGGCGCCGGGCGCGACGTGTACGTGCCGCCGGAGCTGGCCGGGCTGCCCGCCGACCGGTTGATCCACAGCACCCGGTACCGCAGCCAGGTGGCGGAGCTGGACAAGGATCGGCCGTACCGGGTCGCCGTGGTCGGCGCGGCGCAGAGCGCGGCCGAGATGTTCCGTGCAGTGCAGATCGACCTGCCCAACAGCGATGTCAGCTGGGTGATGCGGTCGATCGGGCTGCGCGCGTACGACACGAACAAGTTCACCAACGAGCTCTACTACCCGTCGTACATCGACAAGTTCTTCGAGGCCCGGCCGGAAGGCAAGGAGCAGATCCTGCGGGAGATGCACCTGACGAACTACTCCGGCGTCGAGAGCGACCTGTTGCAGGAGCTCTACACCGGCATGTACCTCGAGAAGCTCGCCGGTGTCGAGCAGCGGCGCCTCGTGCCGATGACCGACATCACCGGCGCCCGCATGGACGGCGACGACATCGTCCTGGAGCTCACCGACCGCAAGACCGGCACCGTGAACGAGCTGCGCCGCGACCTGGTCTTCCTCGGCACCGGATTCGTCCGCGAGATGCCACGGCTGGTCCGCGGCCTCGGCGCGGCGATCGGGCTGGATCGGATCGAGGTCAGCCGGCAGTACCGCCTGATGCTCGGCGAACCGTCCGACGCGGCCTGCTACCTGCAAGGCGTGAACGAGGCGACCCACGGCATCGCCGACTCGCTGCTCAGCGTGCTCGGCAACCGGGCCGCCGAGGTCACGCAGGACATCCTCGCCCGCCGGTCGGGAAAGCGAGTCAACGGAGTGCACCGAGCGCCGGCCGAGCAGCTGACTGCTGTGCCGCTATCGGCTGACGGCGCACTGCAGACCTGAAGCAGCGCGAACATGCCTGGGACGGAGAGGACTTTACTGCCCGCGCCCGGCCGAAGTGTGGTGGTCGCCGCCGGTCTGGTCGCCGGCGCGGCCGCCCTGCTCGGCCTTGCCTTCGCTGCCGGCTGGCTGACGCCGAACGGCGACGCAACGGCCGGTATGGCGCCATCGGCCGCCGGGCCATCAGCGGCGCAAGTGATGTGGCGACTGTTGCTCGCGATCGCGGTGGTCTGCGCGTTGGCGACCCTGTGCAGCCGGCTCGCGCGGTTGATAGGTCAACCGCCGGTCGTCGGCGAGATCGTAGCCGGCTTGCTGCTCGGCCCATCGGTGGTCGGATCGCTGGCGCCCTGGCTGTTCGAGGCCGTCCTCCCGAAGGAGGTCATGCCCAACCTCGGTCTGCTGGCGCAAGCCGGGCTGGCGGTCTTCATGTTCACCGTCGGCGCCGACTTCGGCCATGACCGGCTCGGACGCGACCGTGGCGCGATCGCCGCGGCCAGCCTTGCGATCATGGCTGTCCCGTTCGCGCTCGGCGTGATCGCGGCACTCCCCCTCTACTCGGCGCTGGCCGGCCCGTCCGTGGACCGGCTGCCGTACGCCATCTTCATCGGTACGGCGCTCAGCATCACCGCCTTCCCCGTGCTGGCCCGGATCGTGCAGGACTGTGGTCTGCAGGGCACCCGGCTCGGATCGCTGGCAATGCTGTGCGCTGCCGCGGCCGATGTGCTCGCGTGGTGCGCGCTCGCGATCGTGATGGCGATGATCCGGTCCGCCGGCCCGAGCGACGCCTTGCTGTCGCTCGCGCTGACCATCCTGGTCGGCGGCAGCTGCCTGCTGATACTCAAACCCTTGCTTCGATGGCTCGCCGACCGGTACGCCGCCGCGTTGCCCACGCCGATCCTCGTGCTGCTGGTGCTCGGGCTGATCCTCGGGCTCGCCGCGGCGACCGACCTGATCGGCGTGCACGCGATCTTCGGCGGCTTCCTCGCCGGCCTGGTGCTGCCGAGGGGCAGCGTGCCGGTGGCGCAGGTGTCCGAGCAGATCGGCGGGCTGAACCGCGCGCTGCTGGTCCCGGTCTTCTTCGCCTCGATCGGCCTGCAGACCGACGTCATCGCGGCGGTGTCCCAGCCGGCGGTGCTCGCCGCCGGCGGCCTGCTGCTGGCCGTCGCGATCATCGGGAAGTTCGCCGGGGCCGTCCCGGTGGCCAAGGCCGGCGGCCTGCCTGGGCGGTCCGCGGCCGGCCTCGGTGTCTTGATGAACGCCCGTGGGATCACCGAGATCGTCGTACTGTCCGCCGGCCTCAGTGTCGGCATCATCAACCACAGCGCCTTCACGGTGATGGTGATGATGGCACTGGTCACCACCATGATGGCGGCGCCGTTGCTGCGCCTGCTCGGCCCGTCCCTGCGTGATCCCGCAGCGACCGACCGGTTACCGACGGGTGCGTATGCGAGCGGTGACGCCACACGTGCGATTTCGTGACGGATCGGCTACGTCTGCGTGACGGCGGCGGTGATCGAATAGGCGGCGAAGGCAGCACTGACGACGACCACGGGGGACGTGGTGAGGCACAGGCCGTCCAGGGTTTTGCCGGAGTAGGGCTCTACAGAGCCCGCTGACGCTATGGCTTCAGCCGGTGGTCCGCCGCCACCGGCTGGACCGTCCTGTGCCTTGCTCGCGCATCGTCGCCACCTGCGGGGAACAGCGAAAGGACGTGGAGCGTGTCGACGATCTCGCTACGCACAACCGCACGGCCGGCCGGGGCACATCGCCATCACACCGAATCAGGACTCTCGCTCGAGGTCCTGCTCGGCCGCGCCCTCACCTCTGACTGGTCGGCATGGAAGGAGCTGGAGCGGCGCTTCGGCCCCCTGCTCCTGCACACTGCCCGTGGCGTCGGTCTGAGCCACAGCGACGCCGCTGACGTCGCACAGCTGACCTGGCTGCGGTTGTGGCAACACGGTCGCCAGGTCCGCGACCCCGAGTGCCTCCCGGCCTGGCTGGCCGCGACGGCCCGGCGCGAGGGTCTGCGGGTGGCGATCAGCCGGAAGCGCTACCTCCTCTACGCCGACCCGACAGCCGAGCACAGCGACGGCCACAGTACGGCGATAGTCGACGTCTACCCGGCCGACGGCGAGTACGAGCCCTCCACGGAGCGGGCGCTGTCCCGCCTGCCCAGCCGCTACCAGAAGCTGATCCGCCTGCTGATGTCCGACAGCTGCCCGTCCTACACCGAGATCGCCGAGAAACTGAACCTCCCGATCGGCAGCATCGGCCCGATGCGGATGCGAGCCCTCCAGATGCTCCGCCGTACCCCAGAACTCGCCACCACCGCCCACTGACCGCCGGACCGCGGGGGACGTCGCGCTGCTCAGCGCGGCGTTCTCCGGGGCCGAATTCTGTCCCTGGTCGCGGCTAGCCTGCAGACATGAACCGGATCGACCGTCTGTACGCCGTGGTCGAGGAGCTTCGCGCCGCAGGGCCGAGGGGCCGGACTGCACGCCAGCTGGCCGGGCATTTCGAGGTCAGCGTCAGGACCATCGAGCGCGATCTCAGTGCGCTCGGTCAGGCCGGCGTACCGCTGGCGACCAAGCAGGGACGGGCCGGCGGCTACTCGGTCGACCGGTCGATGAGCCTGCCGCCGCTGAACTTCACCTCCCGCGAGGCGACCGCGATCGCGGTCGCGCTGAGCCGCAGCGACCATGTGCTGTTCTCCCGCGACGCCCGCAGCGCGTTGCAGAAGATCGTCGCCGCGATGCCCGAGCGCGCCCTCGAGGAAGCGCGTACGGCGGCCGCGAAGGTCCGCCTGCTCGTCCAGCCGGTCCCGGATCCGGACGCGGGCGTCGCCGAGACGATCTGGCGGGCCGTGCACGGCAACCACGTGCTGCGCATCGCCTACATCGACGTCGGCGGTGTCGATACCGAGCGGGAGGTCGAGCCGCAGCACGTCGTCGTCGGTCCCAACGGCTCGTACCTCACCGCCTGGTGTCATCTGCGGCAGGAGGAGCGAGTGTTCCGTATGGACCGCATCACCTCGGCCGAGCGCACTCCGACCCTCCCCCGCTCGCCGCGAGCCGCCGCCGACCCACAGGTCGACGGCCACGTCACGAAGCTGCCCGAGGCCGCACTTCAGGCGACGAACACCGACATAGGGCTGTCGCCACCGCCTGCGACGGTGGGTTCGACCCGCCAGTCCGGCGGGTGAATCGCAGGATGAAGGAGTCCCCCATGACCACCCCCGCGCCCGGCACCCTGGCCTGGTTCGAGGTCGCCACCAGCGACCCCGACGGCGCCCAGAAGTTCTACGGCAGCCTGTTCGACTGGACCTTCGACGCCGACGGCCCGGCCGCCGCCGGCGGCATGGACTACCGCAACATCAAAGCCTCCGGCGCCGACGCCCCAATGGGCGGCATCTTCGGCACCGGCGGGCAGGTCCCCGACCACGCGGTGTTCTACATCCTCGTCGCCGACGTCGAAGCCACCTGCGCCGACGCCGAGCAGCTCGGCGGATCGGTCCTGAGCAAGCACCTCGACCCCGGACCCGGAGCCCCGGCGTTCGCCTACCTGCGCGACCCGTCCGGCAACCAGTTCGGCGTCTTCACCCCACCGGCCGGATGATGGCGCGAAACGCAACGCGCAACTCCCCGCCGGACCCGTCCGGCGGGGAGGACCCGCGCGTCGTGTACGACGAGCTCACCGACGACCTGCTCTACGACCCGGCCATCGGGCGGTCCACGATGATGGGCTACCCGTGCATCCGGCTGGCCGGCCGCTTCCTGGCGTCGTACGACGCCGGGTCCGGCCAACTGGTCGTGAAACTGCCGGCCGGGCGGGTGGCCGAGCTCGTTGCCGAAGGCACCGGTCAGGAGTTCGCCCCGGCCGGCAAGGTGTTCCGCGAATGGGTCGCGATCCCGGGCCCCGAGCGCTGGCAGTCGCTGCTCGCCGAAGCCGTCGCCTTCGCCCGCAGCTCCCTCGGCGAGCAGTAGGTCAACGGGACTCGAGCAAGGACTTCAGGCGGCTGAGATCCTTCTGGTTCGCGCGGCGCATCGCGGCGGACATCAACGGCGCGGCAACGCCCGCGAACCCCGACGGCTCGCCGCGGTTCCGCAACGACATGTGGGTACTGCGTTCACCGGCCGGCGACCAGCGATAACTCGTCTCCATCGGGAACGGCCCCTGAGCGGTCCGCATCACCAACAGCTCCAGCGGAACCAGTTCGACGACCTCATAGGTGTAGGCCAGCCGCCGGCCGAGGAAGTGCGCCACGAAGTCCATCCGGGACCCGACCGCCACCGGTGGATCGGTGCGCCACTCGATCGACTCGATGTTGGCGTACCACTCGGGTGCGTTCGACGGGTCCCCGACGTACTCGGCCACCTCTTGCACCGGCCGCTCGATGACAACCTCAGTCAAGACATCGACAGCCATCAGACCTCCTGGTCGAAGTACGGCACCGGCGTCCCGCCGGACAGGTAGCGCTGCATCCGCTCCAGCATCTGCGCCCAGCCGAACGTGACGATCCGGTACATCGTCCCCACCTCTTCGAAGCCGGTGTGATCCAGCAGGACGACAGTGCCGGTCTCGCCTGGTTGCAGTGTCCATCGCACCTGGGTCCCGATCCACTCGGGCGGACCGCCGACGCAGTGCCAGATCAAGGATTCGTCCGGTGTCGCCGAGGTCACCTCCAGGTCCCACGACATCGGCGCATCCGGGAACCAGAACCGCTGCACCGTTCCTACGACACCGCTGGTCTCGTTGCGCGTCGTCCACCACCCGGCGACGCCCTCGGTGCTCGTCAGCGCCCGGTACACGTCCGCCGGCGGCGCGGCGATCTCGGCCTGCATCGCGATATCCGCCATCGGACCGCCCTCCTCGGTCAGCATTTTAGATCACACTAAAATAGAGAGCAGGTTCCGACAAGCTTTAGCGTTCGCTAAAGTTGCCGCGTGGATGTCGTCCGCGTGATCGCCGATCCCCGGCGCCGGGAGATCCTCCGGCTGGTCTGGGACGTCGAACGCCCGGCGTCGGAGATCGCCGAGCACTTCGAGGTCACCTTCGGCGCGGTCTCGCAACATCTCGGTGTGTTGCGGGAGGCCGGACTGGTCGTCGTACGTCGCGACGGCACTCGCCGCTTCTACCGCGCCGACCGGCAGGCGCTCGGCCCGTACACGCCGATGCTGCGGCTGTTGTGGGCCGAGCAGCTCGACCGGCTCGCAGAGCTCGCCGAGACCGAGGAGCGGGAATGACCGGACCTGTCATCGTGGAGCGTCGTATCAAGGCCCGGCGGGATCTGGTCTTCAGCTACTTCACCGACCCATCTCGCTGGCTGCTCTGGCAGGGCGTCGACGCGGAGGTCGAGGCGATTCCGGGCGGCCGCTTGCGGATGAACGTCCGGGGCGACGGCTATGCCTCCGGAACCTTCACGGTCGTCGACCCACCGCGGCGCATCGTGTTCACCTGGGGCTGGGAGATGCCCGGCAACCCTGTCCCGCCCGGATCCAGCGTCATCGAGGTCGACCTGATCGAGCAAGGCGACGCGACTCTCGTCCGTCTCACCCACCGCGACCTCCCGCCGGAGAGCCGCGACATCCACGCGGAAGGGTGGAATCACTACCTCGACCGCCTGGAGATCCGGGCGTCCGGCGGCGATCCCGGCCCAGATCCCTGGCGTGTCGACACCCCCTGAGCCTCGCCGGCGATCGCCGAGTCGGCGCGGTGATCCGGCGGGTTCACGAGAGGTGGCCGCCGAGGAGGTCGCGGACGCGGTTCCAGCGTTTGTGGTAAGTCGGGCCGAAGCGGTTCCGGGAGCGATCGCGCTTCCGGTCGCCGTACCGATGGAGTGCCCAGACGGAGCTGGGCTTGGCCAGCCGGACCGCCCCGACCGGCGCCACCACCGGTACGACGATGCCGATCAGGCCGGTGGCCAGTTTGCCCTTGAGGAAGCACACGACCGCCATCACGAGGTGGAACCCGATCCCGCCGAAGTAGGTCCACCGCGAGAGCGCGCCGCCGGCTTGGTGCGGCTCGGCGCCGATCGGGCTGGTCTGCGTCAGGAGTACGACGCCCAGCGCCCCGCCGAGCAGGATCGCGTCGATGGACTTGCGTCCTTCCGGTCCCCAGTAGACATCGTCGAGATGCAGCCACAGCGCGAACTCGTCCAGGGTCAGCGCCGCCCCCGCGCCGAAGATCACGGCGAACACCTCGGCCCAGGGCGTGTCCGGCGCGTAGCGGAACTGCAGGAGCCCGGCGAGCATCACCATCAGAATTCCCCACACCTGGTGGTGGATGTGGATGCCACCGATGTACAGGTCCGACAGGCCGCCCTCGGCCGCGGTCTGGGCCGAGCGCCGTTGCTTGGCGCGGATGCGCCGGGTGACTGCTCGCGTGACGGTGAAGGTGACGAAGAAGGCCAGCAGCATCCAGGCTGCCTGCGCCCGGCCGGTGTCGACGAGTTCTCGATACCAACCCACCCGGATCACCCGCACCGCTCAGACATCGAGAGAGTCCGTAGCAATCAGTACGACGCCCAGCGCCGCGGCGATCATCAGCACCGCGCACGCCACGACCTCGGCCCGGTTGAACACCCGCAGGCTTTGTTCGCGACGAGCAACGAGGTACAGCAGCGTCCCCGGCGCGTACACGATCGCGGCCAGCAGAAGGTACTTCGGACCCGCGGCGTGCAGCATGAAGATCGAGTAGACGACCGCGACGGTGTCGAGCTTGAGCATGAAGTCCAGCGCGTCGTCGACGAGCAGCACCAGGAACAGGAACAGCTGGACGGCGGCGGTCGTGCTGAGCAAGGCGGCGATCGGCGTCCCGTGGACGTTGTCGCGGGCAAGGAATCTCTCGTCGCCGCCCCAGAAGTTGTCCGCGAACGTGCCCGCCTCGAAGGCCGGCGCCACGATCACGATGAAGGTCAGGATCGGCAGCAGCTTCGCGATCGTGACGATCCGGTTGACGACGGCCGCCTGCCGCACCCCGCGCGCGATCAGGACGTGGAACGCCCACACCACCGCGGACGCCACGACGACGGCCTCGCCGAACTCCCTGGGCAGGGTGAAGACTCCGCCGCCGACCATCGAGCCGACGACCATGCCGGTCAGGGTGAGGCCCGAGACCTTCTGGACGGCGGTCGGCCGGCGCGCGCTCACGACACTTCCTCAGCCGGTGGGCCGCACCAACGGGAACAAGATGGTGTCGCGGATCGAGAGACCGGTCAGGTTCATCACCAGCCGGTCGATGCCCATCCCCATTCCGCCGGTCGACGGCATGCCGTACTCGAGGGCCTCGAGAAAATCCTCGTCGACCTGCATGGCTTCCGGGTCGCCCGCGGCCGCAAGCTGGGACTGGGCGTGCAGCCGCGCCCGCTGGTCCACGGGGTCGACCAGCTCGGAGTACGCCGTACCCTGCTCCGCCGCGAAGATGACCAGGTCCCACTTCTCCGCGAGCCGTGGATCCGAGCGGTGCGGCCGGGTCAGTGGCGCGTTCTCCTTCGGGAAGTCGGTGTAGAAGACCGGCATCGTCGTCGTGCGCTCGCACAGTTCTTCGTAGATCTCCTCGAGCACGACTCCCCAGGAAGCGGTGTCGCCGGGCTCCAGCCCGATCTTCGACGCATGTCCGCGCAGCGTCTCGACCGGTGTGTCCGCGGTGACCTCTTCGCCGAGCGCCTCCGACACCGCGCCGCAGATGGTCTTGACCGGCCAGGTCCCGGACAGGTCGTACTCGACAGTCTTGCCGTCCGCGTCGGTACGGCGTGCCAGTGGCGAGCCGTACACGGCGGTGGCGGCCTCCTGGATGATGTCCTGGGTCAGCAGTCGCATCGTGTCGTAGTCGCCGTACGTCTCGTAGACCTCGAGCGACGTGAACTCAGGGTTGTGCTTGAAGTCCACGCCTTCGTTGCGGAACTGCCGGCCGAGCTCGAACACCTTCTCCATACCACCGACCAGCAGCCGCTTCAGGTGCAGCTCGGTGGCGATCCGCAGGTACAGGTCGAGGTCGTAGGCATTGATGTGGGTCTCGAACGGGCGCGCGTTCGCGCCGCCGTGCACCAGTTGCAGGACGGGGGTCTCGACCTCGACGAATCCCCGCGCCTGCAGGGAATCGCGCACACTGCGTACGACGGTCGCCCGGGTGTACGCGATGTCGCGAGCGGCCGGCCGAACGATCAGGTCGACGTACCGGGCCCGGATCCGTGCCTCCGGATCGACCATGCCCTTGACCTTGTCGGGCAGCGGCCGGATCGACTTGCTCGTCAGCTGCAGCGACTCCGCGCGGACCGAGAGCTCCCCGCGCCGGGTGGTGATCACCTCGCCCGTGACGCCCACCTGATCGCCCAGGTCGATGTCATGACGCCAGAAGTCGTACTGCTCCCGGCCGACGTCGGCCACATCGACCATGAGTTGCAGGTCGCCACTGCCGTCGCGGAGCTTCGCGAATCCCAGTCGTCCGTGGTCGCGCTTGAGGATGACCCTCCCGGCCACCGACACCCGGCGCCCGGTCGACGTTCCGTCCGGCATCGCGCCGGCATGGGCCTTGACCTGGGCCATCGTGTGCGTGCGCGGGTACGTCGCCGGGTAGGGATCGATGCCTTGGGCACGGATCCGGTCGAGCTTGGCCCGCCGTACCCGCACTTGCTCGGGCAGCCCCTCGACCGACATCGCCTCGGCCAGTGGATCCGGCGGCGCCGGGATCAGCGCCGCGACGGCGGCCGCGTGGCCTGCTCCCGCGGTGTCCAGCGCCGTCTGTGCCGACTTGCGGTGCAGCGTCGCGAGGCGAGGACGCGTGAGGAACCCTTCCGCACTGCCCGCTGCGGTCCCGACCCGGGGCAGGTCCGAGGTGTACTCGAAGCACATGAACCACACGATCCTCGCGAGTTCCGGCACGATCAGCCACCACAGCACGAGGAGCCACCACGCGGCGCGCAACCGGCGTCTCAGCGCCACCCCCATCGCCACCAGCAGGGCGGCGTACACAAGGCTCGGCACGATCGGAATCGTGAGCATCGAAACGATGTCCTGCTCGCGCGCGAAGTAGTCCTGCCACGGCGGCACCACCGCGACCACGACCACCAGCGCGGCGGCGGCGAACATGGCGGCCGCGAAGTGGTCCGGCCAGCGGTCGTCGAGCGGTTTGAGAACCCCGACCGGGCGTGTCCGCGCCCGCGATTCCACCGAGAACGCAGCAGTATCCACCGTTGAGCTCATCCGGTCCCCCCAGCTCACGACAGTACCCGGAGACCCTGACGAGGTGCACGCCCTGACCAGCCTGCCGGATCGGCGCCGAGGGCGGGACGTGCGGGCGGATTGCGGTTAGCCTGATGCGGACGCCGGCGTCGCGGTGTCTGAGGGGATCACCATGACGAGTGAGCCTTTGGGTGAGCAACGAGCGGTCCGCGACTCCGGCTCGGCCGGGCTGGAGGCCGAGCTACGGGTACTGCGGGCCGAGGCCGAGCTCGTCGACACGCTGCAAGTGATCGGCCGGCGACTCACCGCACAGCTGGACCTGGACACGCTGGTGCAGGAAGCCACCGACGCCGCGACCAGAGCGACCCGGGCCGAGTTCGGGGCCTTCTTCTACAACCTGATCGACGAGTACGGCGAGTCGTACACGCTGTACACCCTGTCCGGAGTGCCGAGGCACACGTTCGACAAGTTCCCGATGCCGCGCAACACGGCGGTGTTCGCACCGACCTTCAACGGAGCCGGCACGGTTCGCTCCGACGACATCACCCGGGATCCGAGGTACGGCCGGAACGCGCCGTACAACGGAATGCCGCAGGGACATCTACCGGTCTGCAGCTACCTCGCCGTACCGGTGATCTCGCCGACCTCGCTCGAGGTGCTGGGCGGCTTCTTCTTCGGCCATTCCGCGCCGGGCCGGTTCAGCTTGCGCCACGAGCAGCTGGCCGAGGGAATCGCCGGATACACTGCGATCGCGCTGGACAACGCGCGCCTGTTCGCTGCCCACCGCAGCCTGGCCGTGGAGTTGGCTCGCAGCATGCTGCCCGTTGTGCCACAGGTGACGGACCTGGACGTCGTCTCCCGCTACCGGCCCGCGGCCGGCGGCTCGGAGGTCGGTGGCGACTGGTTCGACGTCGTCGAGCTGCCGGCCGGGCGGACGGCGTTCGTCATCGGCGACGTCGTCGGCCGCGGCGTCACGGCAGCGGCGGTGATGGGACAGATCCGTACCGCTGTCCGGGCCTACGCCCTGCTGGACCTGCCGCCCGCCGACGTCCTGCGGCACACCTCACAGCTGGCGAACAGTACGCCGGGCGCTACTTTCATCACCTGCTTCTATGCCGTGCACGACCCGGTCGACCAAACGTTGGCCTTCGCCAACGCCGGGCACCTGCCGGCAGTTCTGGCACTGCCCGGCCAACCCCCACTGCTGATCGGGCAAGGGCTCGGCGCGCCACTCGGCGTCGGCGAGGACTTCGGGCAGGGTGTGGCCGACTTCCCGCGCGGCTCGCAACTGACCCTGTACACCGACGGCCTGGTGGAGAACCGGGAACGCGATCTCGACCACGGCATCGACGCACTGCTCGACGCCCTGGGACAGCTCCCCCGCGAAGCCGGACTCGAGAATGCCTGCGACGCAATGATCGACCGATTGACGGACGGCCGGCACAACGACGACATCGCGCTCCTGCACGTCCGCCATGTCGGCCACCGACGGCAGATCGCGACCTTGTCCCTGACCGGCACCCCTTCGGACGCCGCGGAGGCCCGGACGTTCGTCGGTGAGCACCTGGACGAGTGGCGGCTCGGCGACGTCGTCGACGCCGCGGTGACGGTCACGAGCGAGCTGGTCGCCAACGCCGTACTGCACACCGGCGAGCCCAAGGACCTGCGCCTGCACCACGACGGCTCCAGGCTGATCGTCGAGGTCGCCGATCGCGGCCCGGACACTCCCCTGCTGTACCAGCCGGCGTCCGGCGAAGAGCATCACCGCGGCCTCTACCTCGTGAACGCCCTCACCGACCGCTGGGGCAGCCGCCCGACCCGCGAAGGCAAAATCGTCTGGGCCGAGCTCACCATCCCGCCACCGCCCTAACTCCTCGACCGGCAGACCTCGCCTGCACGTGGCCCGCGGTCCCGTAGTCGGCGACGAACTTCGCCCGTCGCGCAGCCTCGGCCAGCACCGAAGGAACGCCGAGAAACCCGACCCGCAGCGTCGGCAGCAGCGTCTTCGAGAACGACCCCACGTACAGAACCCGCCCCTCCTCGTCGGCAGCCTGCAACGGCATCAACGGACGCCCCGTGAACCGGAACTCCGAGTCGTGGTCGTCCTCCACGATCGCCGCGTCGTGCCGGGAAGCCCAAGCAAGCAACGCAGTACGGCGCTCCTCCGACATCGGCATGCCGAGCGGGAACTGATGCGACGGCGTCACGTACACAAGCCGCGTTCCGACCGGAATCCGGTCCACAACCAGTCCCTCGCCGTCGACAGGAACCCCCACGACGCGGGCTCCATGCGCAAGGAATCCACGGTAGGCCGGCAGGTACCCGGGGTCCTCGACAGCCACCAGGTCGCCCGGCTCGAGCAGAACGCGCGCGGCGATGTCGAACGCCTGCTGCGCTCCCGTGGTGATCACCAACTGCTCCGGCGCGAGCCGGACGCCGCGACTCACAACCAGGTGCCGCGCAAGCGCCGTACGCAACTGCTCCAAACCCGCCGGGTCGGCGTAGTGAACGTCGGTCCGGCTGCGCAACTGATCGTTGACCAGCGCCCGCCACCGCACAAACGGAAACTTGGTCCGTGCAGGCACACCGGGCGCGAAGTTGAACTCGGCTGCCGGCACCGACAGCTCCGGAACTGCGAAAGCATCCCAGATCGCTCGCGGCCGCAAGGGCGACGAAGCCGGCGCGGACGCCGCTGAGACAGACCGACCGGTGACGAAGGTCCCAGCGCCAGCCCGCGACCGGATCAGCCCGTGCGCGGCGAGCAGGTCGTAGGCCGCGACGACCGTTGCCCTCGACACCGATAGCCGAACCGCGAGCTCCCGCGAGGACGGGAGCGCCGTACCCGCGGGCAGCACGCCGGTGCTGATCCGCTCGTGCAGCTGCGCGTAGATCTGCTCGGCCAGCCCGCCCTCCCCCAGCTGAAGATGGAGGTCCATCAGTGCAGGGTGTAGCCGCCGTCGATGGTGATGATCGATCCGGTCATGAAACTGGACGCGTCCGAGGCGAGGAAGACGACGGTCGGCGCAATCTCCTCCGGTACGGCGTACCGCTGCATCGGAGTGTCGTCGATCCAGCGCGCCTTGAACTGCGGCTCGTCGACCGGCGCCATCTCCGTCTTCACGTATCCTGGCGCCACCGCGTTGACCCGAATGTTCAACGGCGCCCACTCCGCCGCCAACGACTTCGTCAACTGATGCACCGCCGCTTTCGACGCGTTGTACGCCGGCTGCCACTGCGGCCGGTTCACGATCTGCGCCGAGATCGACCCGACGTTCACGATCGTGCCACCACCGACCGTCCGGAAGTGCCGGGCCGCGGACTGGCTCAGCTTCCACAGACCGGACACGTTGGTCGCAAAGACCTCGTCCCACTCCTCATCCGGCACGTCGAGCGCCGGCCGGTGAAAGCAGGCCCCGGCGTTGTTCACCAAGATGTCGAACCGGCCAGTGGCCTCCAAAGCCGCCGCCACGGCTGCCTGCCCGGACTCCCGATCGTTGACGTCGAGACCGACACCGATCACCTTTCGCCCGGTCGAGTCCGCCACCTGCTTGGCCATCCGCTGGGATGCCGAGGCATCGCGCGCACCGATCACCACATCAGCCCCGGCTTCGGCCAATCCGGTAGCGAAGGCGAGGCCGAGCCCCCGATACCCACCAGTCACCAATGCCGTGCGTCCAGCCAGCGAGAACTTGTCGAGGACAGTCATCGCACCATTGTCCCCGCCGGCGGCGTCAGAGGACGTAGAAGCCGGTGATCGCGGTGGGAAGGATGCCCGGGATGAGCCAGTAGGACAGCACCGAGCGCCGGAAGATCGCGAGGACGCCGCAGACCGTGAGCAGGCCGATCACCCCGGACATGATCCAGAGGCCGACGCCCTTGCCGTAGTCGTCGGCGGCCACGCCGATGCTGTAGACGGCCAGGGTGACGGCCGGGACGCTGCCCACATGGATGAGGACGGCGGAAGCGACCCACCGCTGGACGGTCTCGATGTTCATCGGCTTGCTGCGACGACGACGGTTCATGGTGTGTCCTTTCCGACACCACCATCGTAGGCGAATGATTCGTGCACTAACTAATTCTGCCGGGGTGATCCTGGACACCTGTGGCGGCGCCGATCACCTGGGTCAGCACCTGATGGAGGTGCTGGAGCTCGGAGACCTCCATGCCCAGCCGGCTCACGATCGCCGGTGGGATCTTCAACGCCTCGTTCCGCAACCGCCAGCCGGTCGGTGTGAGCGTGACAGCGAGCGCCCGCTCGTCCGCCCGCGCCCGCGGACGCTCGACGTACCCGTTGGCCTCGAGGCGTTTGAGCAGAGGCGACAGCGTGGCCGGCTCCAGCTGGAGCATCCCGCTCAGCTCCTTCACGGACAGCGGCGCGTGCTGCCACAGCGCGAGCATCACCAGGTACTGCGGATGAGTCAGCCCCATCGGCTCGAGCAGCGGCCGGTACAGCGCGATGACGCTGCGGGACGCGACCGCGAGCGCGAAGCACACCTGGTTCTCCAGGTCCAGCGGGTCGGCGATCTCGTCGAGGTCAGTCACGCCTGCAATAGTACCCTAATCGTTAGGGCACGAATCAGGCGCGCTCGGCGGAGAGCTCCTGGGCGATGTGGTCGCCGATCAGCAGGCAGGCGGTGGCTGCCGGCGAGGGGGCGTTCAGCACGTGCAGGGTGCGGCCGTCGCGGAGGAAGAAGAAGTCGTCGACGAGCTTGCCCTCGCGGGTGACGGCCTGGGCGCGGACGCCGGCGCCGGAGCGCCGTACGTCGGAGACCTGCAGCTCGGGAAGCATGTGCTGAGCCTCGCGGACCAGGGCCCGGCCGGTCAGCGAGCGTGCGATCTCCTTGGCGCCGGTCCTGGCGTAGCGGCGGGCGAGCCGCCACGAGCCGCGGTACGCAATCGACTCCCACAGGTCCCGGGCGACGATCTTCCGCCAGGAGTAGCCCTCCCGGGCCAGCGCCGGTACGGCGTTCGGCCCGATGTGCACGGTGCCGTCGATTCCGCGGGTCAGGTGGACGCCGAGGAACGGCAGGTCCGGGTCGGGCACCGGATAGACCAGACCCTTCACCAGGAACTCCCGCTCGGGCACGAGCTCGCTGAACTCGCCGCGGAACGGAAGGATGCGGACGCCGGGCTCGAGACCGGAGGCCCGGGCCAGCCGGTCGCTGTGCAGCCCGGCGCAGGCGGCGACGCGGTCCGCCTCGATCACCTCGTCCGTAGTGTGCACCCGGACGACCGAGCCCGCGTTCTGGATCGAGGTCACGGTCACGCCGGTGCGGATCTGTCCACCGGCCGCGCGAACGTCGTCGGCCAGCGCGCGAGCGACCAGCTTGAAGTCCACGCGGCCGGTGGAGTCGACCGCCAGGGCACCTTTCACGCGCAAGTGGGGCTCGCGCTCCGCGACCTCGTCGAGGGTGAGTCGACGGACCGGGACGCCGTTCTCACGGCCGATGCCGAGCAGGCGGTCGAGCTGTGGGAACTCGGCTTCGGTCGTCGCGACGACGAGCTTCCCGGGGATGTCGATCGGGATGCCCTTCTCCTCGCAGTACTCCTTCAGCGCCGCTCCTCCGGCCACAGCCAGCCGGGCTTTCAGCGAGCCGGGCTTGTAGTACAGCCCGGAGTGGATGACGCCGGAGTTGTGCCCGGTCTGGTGCGCGGCGACCGACTGTTCCTTGTCCAGTACGACGACAGGCGTCGCCGGATCGAGCCGCTGCAGACTCCGTGCCACGGCCAGACCCACGATGCCGCCACCCACCACAACCGCAGATCCCATCGACCTCTCCCTGTACCGGCCAGCTTGCCCCAAAAGAACCGGGAAGGATGGCCGTTGATACAGCTACTGTCGGGGCATGACCCTACTCGTGGTGGACGCTCCGATCGCCGCCGTCACCGTCTACCCGGACCGCGCGCGGATCACGCGGCGCGGCAAGCTCACCGTGCCTGCCGGTGACCAGACCGTGTACGTCGAGCCGCTGCCGCTCCTGCTGCAGGAGGATTCGGTCCGGGTCTCCGGCCACGGACCGGCCACGGTGCTCGGCGTGGACCTGGCGATGCGGCACCATCCACAGGCGCCGGACGAGACCGTCGCGGAGCTCGAGCGGCAACGCCGCGAGGCCGTGGCCGAGGTTACGGAGCTGTCCGACGCCGACGACGTCCAGATCCAGCTCGACACGTTCCTTGGCCAGCTGGCCCGGCGGGCCGGCGGGACCTTCGCCCGGACGTTGGCGTCCGGCGACGATGGCGCCGACCTCGGCGGCTTCACTGATTCGCTGACGTCCCGGCTGGACGCCGTACGGGCGAAGCGGCGCGAGCTGGCCACGCAACGACGGGAAGCCGAGGAGCGCCTGGCCGCCGCGGACCGCCGGCTGGCCGAGGTCGCAACGCAACGCGCGCCCGACCGCCGATCGGCCGCCGTCACGCTGGCGTTGGAGTCCGAAGCGGAGGTGGAGATCGAGCTCTCCTACGTTGTGGGCAGAGCGGGCTGGACCAGCTCGTACGACGTCCGTCTCAACGCTGACCAGCTCACGCTGAGCTGGTACGGCCTGATCACCCAGCAGACCGGCGAGGACTGGCCCGAGTGCGATCTCAGGCTGTCGACGGCCCGGCCCACGGTGACTGCGAAGGTGCCCGAGCTCGGCCCCTGGTACCTGGACCGCTTCCACCCGCCGATGCCGGCCGGGCCGACCGGCGCCCCGATGGTTCACCGGGCCGTCGCGGCCTCGCTCAGCACCGATTTCGTGGAGCAGGCGGCCGCAGCACCGGCCGTCGCGGACCTCGCCGCGACCGTCGAGCAGGGCGTCACGGCAGCGACCTACACTCCGCCGCGGCCGGTCGCCGTACCTGCGGACGGCGCCTCGCACCGCGCGACGATCGCCGCGATCGACCTCGACGCCCAACTGGACTACGTCACCGCGCCGGTTCAGTCGACTGACGTCCACCTGCGGGCCACGGTCCTGAACTCGTCCACGCACACGCTGCCGGCCGGGAAGGCCGCCGTCTTCCACGACGCGGACTTCGTCGGCTCGGCCGCGCTGCCGCTGTGGGCGCCCGGTGAGGACGTCGAGCTCGCGCTCGGCCTGGACGACCGGATCCGCGTCGAGCGCAAGCTGGTACGACGGACCGCGACCAAGGCGACCCTGGGGTCGACGCGCCGGCGTGAGGTCGAGTACGAGACCAAGATCGAGAACCACACCCCGCGCCCGGCCCGGGTCACGGTCCTCGACCAGCTGCCGGTGGCGCGGGACCACGAGATCACCGTCAAACCGATCGTCGCGGAACCGGAGCCGGCCGAGACCACCGACCTCGGTGTCGTCACCTGGAAGCTCGAGCTGGCCACCGACGCCGAGCTCAAGGTCAAGCTCGGCTTCCGGGTCGAGACCGGCAAGTCGGTCGAGCTCAGCGGCTGGCGCGAGTAACCGCCCGCGGCCGTGATCACCGTCGAGGGGCTTCGGAAGTCCTACGGGCGCCACGAAGCCGTGCGGGGTGTCGACCTGGAGGTTCGGGCCGGGGAGATCTTCGCGTTCCTCGGCCCGAACGGCGCGGGTAAGACGACGACGGTCGAGATTCTCGAGGGCTACCGGGATCCGACCGCGGGCCGGGTCGAGGTCCTCGGGGCCGATCCGGCGCGGGCGGATCGCGAATGGCGTGCGCGGATCGGGGTGATGCTGCAGACCTGGCAGGTCGAGCCAGCGTTGACCGTTCGCGAGTCACTCCGGCAGTTCGCGGGGTACTACCCGCGGTCGCTTCCGGTCGAGGACGTCGTACGGCTTGTCGGTCTGGAAGCGCAGGGCGACGTACGTGCCGGACAGTTGTCCGGCGGCCAGCAGCGGCGGCTCGATCTGGGTATTGCGCTGGTCGGTGATCCTGAGCTGCTGTTCCTCGACGAGCCCACGACGGGGTTCGATCCAGCGGCGCGGCGGTCGGCGTGGCAGATCATCGCCGCACTGCGGGACGCCGGCAAGACGGTGCTGCTCACGACGCACTACCTCGACGAGGCGCAGGCGCTCGCGGACCGGGTCGCGATCCTCGTCGACGGCCGGATCAAGGCCGAGGGCTCACCGGTGGAACTCGTCGCCGGGCAGGCCACCCGGATCACCTTCCGGCTCGCCGACAGCATCGCGCTGCCGGCCCGGTTCGAGCCGGTCGCGGTGACCGACGGCCGTGTCGAGATCCACTCGCACGAACCGCTGCACCTCGTCCACGCACTGACCGAGTGGGCGATCGAGAGCAGTGTGGACCTCGCCGAACTGCAGGTCCGGCGCCCCAGCCTCGAAGACGTCTACCTCGAGCTGACGGCCGCATCATGACGGTGGTGGCACACCAGTTCCGCTATGACTGGAAGGCGTTCTGGCGCAGCCCGACCACGATCTTCTTCGCGTTCGTGCTGCCGATCATGTTCCTGGTCATCTTCGTCAGCGTGTTCGGCAACCAGCGGATGGAGCTCGCCGACGGACAGCTGGTCCGCGGCTCCACCTACTACCTGCCGGGAATCGTCACGCTGGGCCTGATCCAGGCGACCTTCACGAACCTGGCCGTCTCGCTCACCGCCTCCCGGGAACGCGGCCTGCTCAAGCGCCTGCGCACCACTCCCCTGCCGACGTGGACGTTCATGGCCGGTCGCATCGTCACGTCCGCGGCCGCCGCGACCCTGCTCGTCGTCGTCCTCGTGGCGATCGGACGGTTCGTGTACGGCGTCGCCGTACCGACGACCACCATCGCGGCCGGCCTGGTCGCGCTCCTGGTCGGCACCTTCACGTTCTCCGCCCTGGCCTTCGCCGTCTCGTCAGCCATCCCGTCGCAGGACGCGGCGGTGCCGATCACGAACGCGATCACGCTCCCGCTGTACTTCATCTCCGGGATCTTCATCCCCCAGGAGCTCATCCCCGAGGGCGTCCGCGACGTCGCGGAGGTCTTCCCGGTGCAGCGGCTGTACGACGCCTTCCTGACCGTCTTCGACCCGTCCACCACCGGCGCGGGGTTCGAGCCGGCCGACCTCGCCGTCGTCGCGGCTTGGGGTGTCGCGGCAACCATCGTCGCCACCACCACCTTCCGCTGGGAGCCCCGCACCACCTGACGAAAGTCAGCGTGACTTGAGTACGGCGTCGGCGCGGGCGGCCATGGCGGTGAGTTTGGGGTTGAGGTCGGTCAGTTCGGTGGTGTGGGGGCGATGGTTTCGCGTTGGAGGGTTGGGAGGCGGGCGTCGAGGTGGGCGAAGAGGCCTGTCGTAGTGCCGCACTCGGCAAAGGCGGCTGCGAAGGCTGACTCTTGCGGGGTTGGTCGGTAGGGGCGGGCGGGGATCGCCGGGCGGAGTTTGGCGCCGCCGGGGAGGGTTTGGAGGGGCTTGGCGGCCGGTTCGGTGTTGGTGCCGAGGCGAATGCCGAACTGGGTGACGTTCTTGGTGGCGTCGTACCGGGCGCCGTTGGGGAGCGGGTGGCTTTGGTGCCGAGGCAGGAGACCAGGCTGTCGCTTTCCTCTTGCAGGATGGCTTTCACGCGTACGACGTACTCGTAACCGAGGCGGTTGCCGAGTTCCATGTAGCGGTCCCGGACGTGGCCGACCTCGGCCGGGTCACCGAGCTCCTCGCGCGCAGCGGTCTCGCAGCGGTCGACGGCGGCGTAGTACGCCTGGTCGGTGCGTAGGATCTGTTCCGGTTGCGCGGGGATCGCCGTACCGAAGCCGTTCTTGCGCGCCTCGGCGACCGTGCGCGGCTTCACGGGCTTCTCGGCGAGCCAGCCGAACAACTCGCGCGGCGGCGCAGCCATCGGCCGCGACTTCCGCGGCGCACAGGTCCTCGAAGGCGACCAGCCGGCGTTCGGTCAGCCGTTCCGCCTCGGCTCGCAACACCGGGATGTGGTCGAGACCGACGTACGCCGGTCCCTCCCACAACCCCGGCGCTTCCCGGATGGTCGCGGCGGCGCGATCGTGGTGCCCGGCTCGTGTCAACGCGCCGGCCTCGTCGAGCATCGACTCGAACGTCTCCGCGTCGAGCTCACCAGGCTCGAGAAAGAGCCGGTACGTCGCGTTCTGGCACAAAGAACCGCACAGGTTCTCCCCCCGACTCCCCCGACCACTCCCGGCATCGACGCGTCCTTGACCGGAATGTTATCCGCTCAGGGATTCACCTACGTATCGGAAACCTCACACTCAGCAACCGGACACGCCCGGTAAGCCCGAGGTCATCCGACCGATCCGACGGCTCATCCACGCAGGGTGAGGCGCCGGGCGGGTGACCAGCGCAGCATCCAGGTGCGGCTCGCTGCGGTTCTGTCGCGGCCCGGAGAGGGGATGGCTGAGATGGCTGCTGAAAGGCGTGGGATCGTGCTCGCCGGATTCGTCGCGTTCGCCGGCGCGATGCTCATGGTGATCGGTCTGGTCAATGTCTTCCAGGGATTCGTCGCCCTGGTCGCCGACGAGGAACTGGTGCTGACCCCGGAGAAGCTCATCGTCCTGGACGTGACCGCCTGGGGCTGGACGCTGATCATCTCCGGCATCCTGCTCGCGGTCGCGGGCGGCGGCGTGCTGACCGCGACGACGTGGGGCAGGATCGCCGCGATCGTGCTCGTCAGCCTGCATGCGGTGATCCAGATCGCGTGGTTCGACGCCTATCCCGTCTGGGCCGTCATGATGATCACGCTCGACGTCATCGTGCTGTACTCGCTGACCGCGCGCTGGTCCGACGTACGAGACCGTCTGGGTGGTGTCGGCGACGCGCCGTGGAGCGGCATGGAAGGCGTCGAAGGGGCCCAGCTCACCGCCGCCGAGGAGCGGCAGGTGCCGCCGGTCGTCTGAGGCTGCACTCAGTCGGAACTCAGTCGGTATGGCGGTCGTCGTCGTCGCCGACGTAGGGCAGCGGGTTGCCTGAGGCGAGCGCACCGGCGGCGAGCCAGGCCGCGACACCGTCCGGCGATCGCCGGTACAGCTCGTCGAGGTACCGCTGCCGTTCCTCGACGACGGTGAGGCGCGCCTGAGCCGACCGCGCTGCTTCCAGCAGCAGGAAGCTCCGGCGCCAGGCGAGACACAGCTCCTCGTCGCTGAGGAACCCGACCTCCGGCAGGTCCTGCGGAGCCGGATCCTTCGCGGTGAACCATCGTGCCCGCACGAGCTCGACGAGAGCGGGCGCCGTCACCGTGAGCGTCAGCACGATCAGCACGCCGCCGAAGCCGAACGCACCGATCAGACCGATCGCAGCCGGTCCGAGCACCATCGACGCGAGCATCGCGCGGCCGATCCCCTTCACCCCCTGCCGGCTGTCGTTCCCCGACCAGACGGCCGAGGCGACGACGACCGCCGACAGTGCAGCCAGCAGCACGCAGACGAACGCTCCCGCCGGGCCCCACTTGGCAATCATGCAGAGCAGTCCGGTCAGGGTGGCCAGGCACAGACACCACCACCAGAGGAACCGGCCCCGATCAGATCGATACACGGCTCGCTCCCCCCATCCGCGGACGGCGCCGGCCGCCGCCCCCGCCGCACCCAGATCGTCGGTCCGGCGCCGCATCACCCGCCTCATCCCCTCCGGATGAGGCACGCCGCAAACTGCCGCCGAACTTTTCGGAGGATTCCGTAATCCAATCCCGTGACGGAGGCCGGGGAGCCTTCGACCAAGGGGAGGAAGTACTCAGATGGTTCGTAAGACTGTGGGTCTGGCATCGGCCGGCGTGCTCGCGCTCGGGCTGGGCCTCGCGGCCGGGGCCCAGGCCCAGGCCCAGCCGGCGGACACGTCGGCAACCTCCGCGGCCTGCGCGCTGCGGCTCGGCTCGGTGACCGCGAACGGGGCGCACACCAGCCGGATGATCAACGCGACCGCGCCGATCACCATCGGCGGGGTCCGCGGCACGGCGAACGTGTTCACGCCGGGCCAGGTCCAGCACACCACCACGTTCGTGGGCACGCCGCTGCTGAGCGGCGAGTCGCGGTCCGGGCTGACCGTGCTCGGCGGCGCCCTGCACTCCAGCTCGTACGTCGTCGACGGCCAGAGCCAGATCGACCCGCACTACCCGAAGAACAACCTCCGGATCGGGGGCGGCTGGTCCAACTACCGTTGGGTCGAGCAGTCCGTCCACCGCCCGGCCGACGCCGGCTCGCCGAGCCGTACGACGCTCTACGGCCAGCAGACCGACGGAACCGTGCTGCGGTGGATCGCTGACGGCACCCGTTGGCGCCTCAGCGGCGGTGCCGGTGGACTCAGCACGGTGAAGTCGATGACGCTGATCAGCCGCACCGACACCTACGAGACCTTCCTCGCCAACACCCGCGCCGGCGGGCTGCTGACGGTCCGGTGGCCCACCCGCTACCTGGGCGTCCCGAAGGGCACCGCGGTCCGCGACGCCACCTGGCAGGGCTTCGAGCAGCTGATCGCCACCAAGTGCGGCGTGAACGGCACCCTGCTGCTCGGCATCGACCGCGACACCAAGTCCGGCTACCTGTACGCCGTCGGCCACGCCAACGGCCGCAACACCGTCATCAAGGGTCTCGGCAAGGTCCCCATGACCTTCTCCGACCCGCAGTACTTCCGCTGGGCGCCCAAGTACGACACCCTGCTCGGCGACTGACCCCCACCAACCCCACAACGCGGCGGCCGGCTTCCGGCCGCCGCGTCCGCTTTCAGTTCCGAGTGGATGATGATCTCAGGCTCCCGCTGAGGTGGCGCGTGTGGTCGAGAATCGTTGGACAGCGGAGGCGTTCGGCCGGCTGGCTGTCGAGTTGTACGACATCGAGGGTCTGGAGGAGACCGCCGATGCGGTGGTGCAGTTCGCGCTGCAGGCGGTCGGCTGTGACTACGCGTCGGTCGTGCTGGTCGCCGCCAAGCAGCGCCCGGAGATCATGGCGCTGACCGATCCGAGGCTGGCCGAGCTGTACCAGCTGCAGATCGACGCCGCCGCCGGACCGCTCATCACCGTCATCCGGAAGGCCCAGCCCCTGCTGATCCGCGAGCTTGTCGACACTCGTGAGCTACCGGCCCGCAGAACCAGTAGTTGACGAAGTACCGTCAGTCGCACCCGGGGCCGTCACCGTCTCTGGGGCATGATGGGTGCCATGGAACCTGCTGGGGAGCAGCCGGCTGTGAACGGCGCGGGAGGCGCCGACGAGCCCGTTGTGCGTGCGCTGGATCCGGTCGAGAGCAGTGCGGCGGACGTCTTCGCGCGCCTGGCGGTGGAGTTGCACGACTCCGAAGGCGTCGAGGAGACCGTCGACGCGGTGGTGACGTTCGCGTTGCAGGCGCTGAACTGCTCGCACGCCGGTGTCGCCCTCGCGGTGCACGGCAAACCCGAGGTTCCGGCGGCCACCGACCCGATGGTCGCGCAGATCTTCGACTGGCAGATGGCCGGCGGCTACGGACCGTTGGTGGAGTCGATGCGCGACCACAGCACGCTGCTGATCCAGGACGTGGCGACCGACCCGCGCTGGCCGGACTGGGCGACCAAGGTGCTGTCACTCGGTGTCCGCAGCGTCCTCGACGTACCGCTGACCACCGGGGCCGGTGTCGTCGGCGTCCTCGGCCTCTACAGCACCGAGCCCGCAGCGTTCACCACCGACGACGAAGCAATCGCCCACATCCTGGCCCGGCACGCTTCGGTCGCCCTCGCGACCGCCCGCAGCGAGGCGACCCTCGCCAAGGCAGTCGACGCCCGCAAGCTGGTCGGCCAGGCGATGGGCATCCTGATGGAGCGGTACGGCGTCGACGGCGACCGCGCCTTCGCCATCCTCAAGCGCTACTCCCAAGACACCAACACCAAGCTCCGCGACGTCGCCCAGCAACTCATCGACAACCGCCGCTTACCCCACTGACTCCCCGGGTACCACGGGCGGTATGAGCGGGGGCATCGCCGACCTCGGCGGCTGACTGCGTGTGTTTCGGGGTGGGGCGGGGTAGGGTTGGTTGATCCTGTCAAGACGCGGCGGGGTAGCTCGACGCGGGCATCGGCTGGCCGGTACACGCGATCTGAACCGAGGCCCCGATGACACAGTCCATCGGCACTGCGCGCGTCCACCGGCAGGCTTACGCCTTCGCCGAGCTGGCGATGCAGCTGCACGACTCAACCACCACGACGGAGACCGCTGACGCAGTGGTCCGCTACGCGATTCCCGCGGTCGACTGCGACCACGCCGGGATCGCACTCCAGGACGCCGGCGGCGTGATCACGATCGGCACGGTGAGTAGCGACGTACCGCGCGACCTCTACGCCCTGCAGATCGGGCACGGCGACGGCCCGATGATCGCCGCGATCCAGTACGGCGTCGTGCTGTACATCCCCAATGCGGCCGAGGAGACCCGGTGGCCGGCGTGGAGCCGGGCTGCGGTCGCTGCCGGTGTCGGCAGCGTCGTACACCTGGCCCTCACGACCGGAACGACCACGCTCGGCGCACTCAGCCTGTTCAAGCAGGCGTGCAACGGATTCAGCGACGACGACCTGGCCATCGCGCACGTGCTGGCCCGGCATGCCGCGATCGCCGTGGCCACCGCCCAGCGGCGCGAGGTGATGACCACCAAGGTCGACGCCCGCAAGCTGGTCGGTCAGGCGATGGGTATCCTGATGGAGCGTCACGACCTGGACAGCGATCGCGCGTTCGCCGTACTGCGCCGCTACGCCGAGGAGAACGACCTCAAGCTCCAGCAGGTCGCCGAACAAGTCGTCGCCGGCCGTCGTTTCACCAGACCCAAGCCGTCTGCGCCCACCGACCTGCACGCGGCCGGCTGACAGCGCTGCTCATGAGCGGTCCCGGCCGCTGCTGATCTGAACGACCGGGACCTGGGGACCTCGATCTCGCGCGCGACGGAGGCCCTTCCCCAACTCCGGTGTCCCCCGTCAAACCGTCGTCGCCGAGAGCAACGGTTTGGCCAGGGGCACCGGTCTGGCGTGACAGACGATGTGGTGCTCGTAGCGCGGCTGACCGCGCTCGCGGCGGCCAACTCGGAGCCGGAAGGTCTTGCACTGCGGATGGCCCAGGCCTGTCAGGAGTTCCTCGGCGTCGACGGTGTCGCGATCACCATCGAGAACACCTCTCCCCGCCGTACCGTGCTCTGCGCAACCGACGCTGTGGCCGCGCGTCTCGAGGACCTTCAGGAAGTCACCGGCGAGGGCCCCTGCCGCGACGCCTACCGGCTCAACGAGCCGATCAGGCTCACCCTCGCGGACGATCGCCGCTGGCCCGTCTTCAGCGCTGCTGCTTTCGAAGCGGTCGGCCGCCTCACCACGCTCTCGTTCCCGATGCGCCCCGAAGGACCGCCCTGGGGCGCGATCAGCATGTACGTCGCACCCGACCGCGAGCCGACCGAGTCCCCCGCTACCGCACAGGTCCTCGTCGACGCCATCGGCGCCGTGCTGCTCCGCGCACCGGCCGAGGCACTCGTTGCAGCAGGCGACCTGGGCGACGACCGCACCACCGTGAACCAGGCGACCGGCATGGTCATCGTCCAGGCCGACCTCAGCCACGCCGACGCCCTGGCCATCCTCCGCGCCCGCGCCTACGCCGCCGACCAACCCCTGGCCGCGGTGGCCGCCCAGGTAGTGCACCGCCGCATCAGCTTCAAGGACCTCATCGACTGAGATCGGCTGTGCTTTCCCGGACGATCAACTGGTAGGCCGCTTGCTGCTCGGAGAACTGGTACGGCGTGCCGGCTGCCAAGGCCGCCATCTGGTCTTCGAGAGAAGCGACCGCCATCGTGGCTATGGCAGTGCGGTCCGGAGAGATCGTGGTCAGGGTCGGGGTGGCGGCGCGGCCGTACGGAATGTCGTCGAAACCGACGACGGCGACGTCGTCGGGCACGCGCAGGCCGTGCGTCTGAAGGGCGCGGATGACGCCGAGCGCGACCCAGTCGGTCACGCAGAAGACGGCGTCCGGCGGGTTGCCGGGGTTCTCGGCGAGGAGCTCGGCCATCTGCCGCTCACCCTCCTCACCGAGGTTGCTCCGGATCGGCTTGATCCAGTCGTCCCGCTCGGGCAGCCCGGCCGCCCGCAACGCCTGCCGGTAGCCGCGGAGCCGTGGATGCCGCCGGTCGGTGGGACTCGAGCCGATCAGCGCGATCCGCTCCCGCCCGAGGTCGATCAGGTGCTGTACGGCGGTCCGCGCAGCCGCCACGTTGTCGATCGCGACGTGCTGGACCATGCCCTGGTAGTTCCGCTCCCCCAGCATCACGAGTGGCGTCTGGTCGGTGCGGTCGCGCAGTTCGGCCGGGCCGATCCGCTGCGAGCTGAGGATCAGCCCGTCCATCCGCTGCGGGAAGTGCCCGGCCAGGGCGTCCCGCTCGACGGCCGGATCACCGCCGCTCTGCTGGATCAGCACCACCCAGTTGCTGCGCGCTGCAGCTTCCAGCACCTGGCCGGCCAGCGCGGCGAAGTACGGCATGTCCAGCTGTGGAACGACCAGCGCGATCATCCCGGCCCGGCCGAGGGCGAGGTTGCGCGCGGACAGGTTCGGCCGGTAGCCGATCTCCTCGATCGCGGCCTGGACCCGGGCCCGCATCTGCGGTGACACGTGCTGGAAGTCGTTGATCACGTTCGAGACGGTCTTCATCGAGACACCGGCCCGAGCGGCCACGTCGGCCAACCGCGGTCTGCTGGTCACGGTCGCCAGACTACTTCAGCCCCGAGGTGGCGAGCCCTTCGACGATCCGGCGCTGGAAGAACACGAACGCCGCCAGCACCGGCACCATCGTGACGATGCTCATCGCGAACATCTGCCGCCACTCCGACTGACCGGACGCGTCCAGGAACGCCCGCAACGCCAACGGCACCGTCAGTTTGGCCAGGTCGGACACGTAGATCAGCGCGGTGAAGAAGTCGTTGTAGCTCCAGATGAACGAGAAGATCGCCGTGGTCACCAGGGCCGGCCGCAGCAGCGGCAGCACGATCCGCAGGTAGATCTGGAACTGCACCATCAAGAAGATGAAGAACGCCTCGGTGCCGAGGAACTTCGGCACCACCAGCGGCAGGTAGGTGTCCACCCAGTCGAGGTCGCGGAAGATCGAGTACTGCGCGACCAGCGTCACGTGCTGCGGCAGCATGATCGTGCCCAGCATCACCCCGAGCAGCACCCGCCGGCCGACGAACGACATCCGGGCGAACGCGTACGCCGCCAGCGAGCAGGACAGCACGTTGCCGACGATGGTGAGACCGCAGATCAGCAGCGAGTTCAGCAGGTACAGGCTGAACGGCGACCCCAGCCCGGTCCAGCCGTCGCGGTAGTTCGCCAGGCTCGGCGAGTGCGGCAGCAACGACCCCGAACCGAAGATCTGGTCGTTCGGCTCCAGCGAGCTGCTGACCGCCGCTGCCGCCGGACACGATGAACGCCGGCGTGAACGCCTGGAACGCGCCGATGATCTGCAGTACCAGGTTGAAGAACACGATCGGCGACAGCAGCGGCAGCGTGACGTGCAGGAACCGCCGGACCCGGCCGGCTCCGTCCACCTCGGCGGCCTTCGCGATCGCGACACTCCCACCGAGCAGGCTCGGCACGTAGTACACGGCCCGGTAGAACGCGACCGCCTTCAGTCCTTGGTTGAGTACGACGGCGACCGCGAGAGCGAACACCATCTCCAGCGGCACCGACAGCAACACGTAGGCGAAGGTCACCACCAGCGACTGCTGGTACCGGTCGTCGGACAGCATCCGTTGGTAGTTCGCCAGACCCTCCCAGACCGGCGGCGCGAGCAGGCTGTAGTCAGTGAGCGAGTAGTAGCGAGTAGTACAGCGAGCGCGACGGCGGTCGCAGCCGCCGCCCCGAGCCCGAGCAAGCTCCGTCGAGTGATTCCTGCCATCGTGCGCCTCCCGGGGTACGTGGCGCCGCGCGGGTCAGGCCCAGCGCCAGTTGTGCTTGGTGGTCTTTGGTGTGTAGACCCCGGCCGGCAGGTCGTCGGCGACGCGGATGAGCCAGCGCAGCAAGGTGGCTTCGAGCGCGTGCAGCACGTCATGGTGGGCGGGGTCGTCGGACAGGTCGACCAGCTCGGCCGGATCGGCGCGCAGGTCGAACAGCCTTCGGTGGCCGCGGTCGTCCACGATCAGCTTGTGGTGGCCGCTGACCAGCATGCGTTCGCCACCGCTCTGGGTGACGCTGTTCAGCTCGTCGTACGTCGAGCCGTCGTACGGGAAATGCAGGTCCGGGCGGTCGTCCTCGTCGTACGACACACCGCCGTACCCGAGCTCGGCGTACAGGCTGCCGAACTCGGCCTCGGGTCCGGTCTCGCCGGCGAGCAACGGCGCGAGGCTCCGGCCCTGCACACCGTCCGGCAGGTCGGCGCCGATCACCTCGCACACCGTCGGCAGCAGGTCCACCAGCGACACCAGCTCCTGGCGATGCCCCGCCTCGACGCCCGGTCCGCTGATCACGAACGGGATCCGCATCAGCGCGTCGGACATCCCGGCACCCTTGCGCTGCAGGCCGTACTCGCCCACGTAGTCGCCGTGGTCACTGACGAACACCACGAGGGTGTCGTCGAGGCGATCACCGAGACCAACGAGCAGCCGGGCGATCTGGTCGTCGATCAGCCGCAACATACCGAGGTAGTTGGCCCGGTACCTTCGCCAGGCATCGTCGTACCCAGGTCTCTTCGCGGTGGTGAGCTCGTGCAGCCAGCGGTAGCGCCAACCGAGATCGGGGATCGCCTCCGGTCCGGCCAGCCGATCGGGTACGTCGGCTTCGGCGAACAGACTGAAGTACGGCTCCGGCACCTGGTACGGGTTGTGCGGCTCGGGAAACGACACCCACAGGAAGAACGGATCCTGTTCGGACGTCGTGCCGATCGCGTCGAGCGCGCCCGACACGATCCGGTGCGGCAACTGCGCCTCGAGCGGGTACGGCGTCGGGTCGGCAGACACCCCGTGGTCGAGACCATGGAGCCACTCGTCGAACGCGGTCTCGGTGGCCGAGGCAGCCGGACCGCGGTCGTGCATGAACGGGCCGTGGAAGGTGTCGAAGTCAGCGGGTCCGCGATGCATGTGCGGCTTCCCGGCGAAGTGGAGTGAGTAACCGGCGCCGCGGAGCACGTCGAGTAGATCGTCGGAGTAGTAGGCGTGCTGCGCCGTACTGTTCTGCCGCACCCGGTGCGCGGTGGGGAATCGGCCGGTCAGCAGGCTGGTCCTGGCGGGCACACAGGCTGGGTAGCTCGTGTACCCACGGTCGAAGGTCGCACCCGCGGCCGCGATCCCGTCCAGGCACGGCATGGTGTCCAGCCCGAACCCGGCCCCGGCGGTGAACCCGGCCCGATGCTGGTCGGTCATCAACAACAAGATGTTGGGGCGGCGTGGCATGCGGGCGACCTTACAGCGCTGTAAAGCTGCTGTCTACAGCGCTGTAAATCTCGTGTGGCTTAAGCTTGGCCGGTGATTTCGCATGTTGTGTGGGACTGGAACGGGACGCTGCTGAACGACAACGACGCCGTACTGGCCTCGGTGAATGCGGTGTGCGCCGACTTCGGAGCGGCCGGCTTGACCTGGGCGGACTGGCAGTCGGTGTACGCGCGGCCGATGCGGGTCTCCTACGAGCAGGTCCTGCAGCGGCTGCTCGACGAGGAGGAGTGGGCACGCGTCGACAAGCTCTACCACGACCGGTACGACGCTCTGTTGCACACGTGCGCGCTCGCGTCCGGCGTCCCGACCGAGCTGCGTCGCTGGGCCGAGACCGGGCGGACCCAGTCCCTGCTGTCGATGTGGTTCCACGCCCGGCTCGTACCGACCATCGACAGCTACGGACTCACCAAGTACTTCACCCGCGTCGACGGACTGCCCGGCGACGTCGGCGGCGGCTCCAAGGCGGACAGCCTGCGCCTGCACCTCGAAGCACAGTCCCTCGACCCGGCGAACGTCGTACTTATCGGTGACGTGGTCGACGACGCCACCGCCGCCCAGACCGCCGGCACCCACTGCATCCTGGTCACCACCGGCGCAATGACCCGCCCAGCACTCGAAGCGACCGGAGCCCCGGTCACCGCCTCCATCCAGGAAGCCCTCCGACTCCTCGACGCCTGACCGCGGAGCTAGTCGTTGCCTTGGGCGCCGGGTGACGGGGAGCTGGTCGCCGGGGTGCCCGACGGGGACTCAGGTGGTGGGGTGCTCGAGGGAGCGGTCGAGGACGGCTCCTCGGTGGGTGTGGGTGACGTGGTGGTGGTTCGGGTGGGAGTTGGCGAGGCCGACGGGGTCGGTGTGGGTGACGGGGTCGGGCTCGGCTGCTGAGACGGGGTCTGCGACGGCGAGGGCGAGGTCGTCGGGGTGGTGCGTGTTGTGGTGCCGGGCTCGGTCCGTTCGGTGGTGGTCTCGGAGCTGGTTCCGGTCGGCGCTGTGGTCGGCGGGTTGGAGGTGACGCTGGGTTGGGGGCCGACGTCCGTCGTGGGAGGTGTGCTGGGCTCGTCGCCGTTCATCAGCACAGCGGCCATGACCGCGGCAGTCGTCGCGAGTACGGCGATGGCGCCGGCCAGCAGTGTCTTCCGCTGTGACAGCGGCGTCAGTGGTTGCGTGACTGCGACCGGCTCGGCACGCAAGGCGCCGCCCGCGATCTCGGCGGCGGTCGGACGCACGGCGGGATCCTTGGCGAGCATCCGGAGGAGCAGAGCCTCGAACGGCCCGGCGAGCTCGGGGCGGGTCCGGCTCGGCGGCTCCGGGGTCGCGTCGACGTGCTGGTAGAGGATCGCGGTCGGGTGTTCCGCGGTAAACGGCGGCTGGCCGGTGACCAGCTGGTAGAGCACACACCCCAGCGCGTAGACGTCCGCCGCCATCCCGGCCTGACGACCTATCGCGCGCTCCGGCGCGAGGTAGAGCGTGCTGCCGATGATCGCGCCGACCTCGGTCAGGGTGGTGGTTCCCTCCCCCGGCAGGTGCGCGATCCCGAAGTCGGCGACCTTGACGATGCCGTCGGCCGTGAGCAGCAGGTTGCCCGGCTTCACGTCCCGGTGCACGACGTCTTCGCGATGCGCGGCGGCCAGACCGGCGGCGGCCTGCTCGATCAGGTCGATCGCCCGGTCCTTCGCCAGCGGCCCGTGCTCGGTGAGCTCGTCGCCGACGGTCCCGCCCTCGACCAGCTCCATCACCAGGAAGAACCCGTCGTCGTGGTTGCCGAAGTCGTACACGGACACCACGTGCGGGTCGTTCAGCCGCGCGGCGGCGCGGGCCTCGCGATGGAACCGCTCCGCCGAGCGCGGGTCACGGTCGGTGGGCAGCAGCAACTTCACCGCGACCGGACGTCCGAGCTGTTCGTCGGTGGCGCGGAACACCTCGCCCATCCCGCCTCGGCCGATGGACGGGCCTAGTCGGTACCGCTTCGCTACCAGCATTCAGACACCCGTACCCACCGCAACCGCACACCAACCTGTCCCCGTCTCGGAAGCAGGCAATGTTACCGGCCGTCAGGAAACAACTCACATTTCCCGACGGCCGGCCAGCAGGGCGTAGCGCCGTACTCACTGATCGTTCAGGTCAGCGCTCCTCGAGCCACGGGTCGTCGGGCCGGGCCCGGTCGAAGGTCGGACGGGCCTGTTTCCAGTAGCCGCGGGTGAAGTCCGGGACCTTCACCGGCCGCAGGTGCTTGGTCTTCATCGACTCGTGGCTGAGCGGGATCACCGAGCACCACGCCGCCGAGTCGTAGACGTCGATGTCCGGCGTCATCCCGAGCCGCATCAGCTGGACCAGGCGGAAGATCGACACGAAGTCGCCGCCGCCGTGGCCGCCGTACTGCTCGGCCAGTCGTTCCAGCGCGGGCCACAGCCAGTGGTCGTGCTGGGTCAGGATGCTGCTGTACGCGCTCCCGGTCCGCCAGCTGTGGTTGTTGTGGCCGAGCGACTCCAGGTACACCCGGGCGTTGTCGAGCTCGATGGACCCGCGGGTCCCGGTCAGCGTCGTCTCCCGCGTGTACGGATGCGGCGAGTTGACGTCGTGCTCGACCCGGATGAACCGCCCGGACGTCGTGGTGACGAACGCGGTGTGCCGGTCACCAGAGATGTACGGCGCGTCGTCCCAGGACGAGTGGTCCGGCCCGACCCGCGAGTCCTCGGATCGGAACAGCGCCAGCGCCTTCGGCGGTGTGGCCACCGCGACCAGCTCGTCGAAGCGGTCGCCGCGGTTGATCCCCATCGCGGCCGAGACCGGTCCGAGGCCGTGCATCGGGTAGTGCAGCGCGTTCATCCGGGTCTGCCAGCGGCGGCGCCAGTACTCCGGGTAGTACGCACCCCCGAACAGGTACGGCCAGCGCAGGTCGTGGATGTAACCGCCGGACCCGTGCTGCACGTCGCCGAACAGGCCGGCCTTCACCATGTTGAACAGCTGCAGCTCGGGCCGGAAGTAGTTCACGTTCTCCAGCAGCATGCAGTGCTTCCGGGTGCGTTCCGACGTCCGCACCAGGTCCCAGATCTCGTGCAGGTGCGGCGAGATCGGCAGCTCGATGGCGACGTGCTTGCCGTGCTCCATCGCGGCCTTGGCCTGCGGGTAGTGCCACTCCCACGGGGTCGCGATGTACACCAGGTCGATGTCGTCGCGCTTGACCAGGTTGAGGTAGTCCTCGTCGCCGTTCGAGTAGCCGGCCGGCGGGGTGTCCTGGAAACCCTGGGCCATGATCCGGCCGATGGTGCGCTCGACCTGGGCGGGGCGGATGTCGCAGACGGCGGTGACGGTGGACACGGCGCCGAAGCGCACGTCCTGGCCGCCGCCGCGGTTGCCCAGGCCGATCAGCCCGACCCGGACGTTCTCGAAGCCTTCGAACGGTACGTCGACCATCGGCTTCTCGTACTGGTCGCGCGCCGGTTCCGCGACTGCACCGGCGTGCGCGGTCTCGCCGACGGCGGCGCTGATTCCGGCGCCGGCGCCGACTGCGGCGCCGGATCTCAGCAGATCCCGGCGCGAAGGGGTGTAACGGCTCGGAGACGACACAACGATCACTTCCTTGGACGGTAGGCGTGACTGAACTTGTCTCGTTGCTTGTTGTAGCGAGCAGTATTGATCACTGTGATTCCGCTGACAAGGGCGTGGCGCCGGTCGGATGACTCGTAGAGTGCTGCCGTGACTCTCGTGTGCATCGGCGACCTGGTCGAAGACGTCGTCGTCTGGTCCGACGGCGGACTCCGGTTCGGCACGGACAACCCGGCGCGGGTCCGGCGGACGCGCGGCGGGGCGGCGTCGAACGTCGCGGTCTTCGCGAGCAGCCTCGGTACGGCGGTTCGGTTCGTCGGACGGGTCGGGGACGACGCCGCCGGCGAGGCGCTGGTGCGCGAGCTCACCCGGGCCGGCGTCGACGCCAAGGTGCAGCGGCAAGGCCGGACCGGGACCATCGTCATCCTCGTCGACGACCGCGGCGAGCGCACGTTGTTCCCGGACCGGGCGGCCGCCGCCGAGTTGAGCGACGTACCGGACGGGTGGATCTCCGGCGCGGCAGCGGTCCATCTCTCGGCCTACTCCGTCGTCGGCCCGTCCTGGCCGGTCCTCCGGCAGGCAGCGGACATCGCGCACCTCGAGGGCGCGATCCTCACCGTCGACGCCGCCTCGGTCGCTCTCATCGACGCGGTCGGCCCGAGAGCCTTCCGCGACCTGCTCGGCAGCCTCCGGCCGACGTACGTCTTCGCGAACGGCGTCGAGGCCGACGCCGGCTGCCTACGCGACCTCCACGGTACGACGGTCGTCGTCAAGAACGGCACGCACCCGACCGAGATCCATGCCGATGGCAACAGTTTCACGACCGTCCAGGTGCCACCGGTCGACGACGTCCGCGACACCACCGGAGCCGGCGACGCCTTCGCAGCGGGTTTCCTGTCAGCTGTTCTCGAGCACGCCGACGTCGTCGAAGCAGTCGAGGCCGGCCACCGACTCGCCAGCCGGGTACTCACCGAACCTGGCGCCACCCTGACCCCACCGATGCATGAGGAGCAGTCTTGACCGACATCATCCTGTCCGACGACGTGGCCCGGGCGCTGGCCGAGGGCCGTGCCGTCGTCGCGCTGGAGTCGACCATCTTCTCGACCCTCGGGCTGCCGGTCCCGTTCAACGCCGAGGCGCTCGAGATCTGCAAGCAGGCGATCCTCGCCCACGGCGCGACCCCGGCTGTGACCGCGATCCTCGACGGCCGTCCCCATGCCGGCCTCACCGCGGACGAGGAGAAGCGCGTCCTGCAGGGCACCCGCAAGATCGCCGAACGCGATCTGGCCGTGGCCCAGGCGCAGGGCTGGGACGTCGGCGTCACCACCGTCTCGGCGACGGTCGCGCTAGCCCATGCGGCCGGCATCTCGGTGTTCGCCACCGGCGGGATCGGCGGCGTGCACCGCGGGTCCGAGATCACCGGCGACGTCTCCGCCGATCTCGATGCCATCGGCAACCACCCGGTCATCACGGTCTGCGCCGGTGCGAAGGCCTTCCTCGACCTGCCGCGCACCCTGGAGTACCTGGAGACCATCGGTGTGCCGGTGCTGGGCTGGCAGCACGACTGGTTCCCGGCCTTCTACACGCGGTCGAGCGGACTGCCGGTTCCACACCGCGTCGAGGACGAGCAGGTCGTCTGCGACGTGCTGCGCTTCCGCACCCGGCCGAACACCGGGGTGCTGCTGACCGTCCCGATCCCGGTCGCCGACGAGATCCCGGCAGCCCGGATCGACGCCGTACTCACCGCTGCCCTCGACGCGAGCAGCGAGGCCGGCATCACCGGCCCCGCTGTCACGCCGTACGTGCTCGGGCGGATCGAGAAGGAGACCGACGGCCAGAGCGTCCCCGCCAACCTCGCCCTGGCCCGCAACAACGCCGACCTCGCCGCCCGAGTCGCCGTCGCACTCGCCAGGTGACGGGAAGTCGTCAGGCCTGGCGGACCGCCTTCTCGAGCTCGGACTTGGTCATCTTGGAACGGCCCTTGATGCCGAGCCGCTTGGCGTCGGCGTAGAGCTGGTCCTTGGTCGGGCCGTGGCCGGTCCGGGCGCGGGCCGCGTTCCGGGCGTGGATCCCCGCCTTGGTGGCGCGCTCCTTCACCTGTCCGAGGCCTTCCTCGAGCTTGTCGCCGGCCTTCTCACCCAGCGTTCGGCTTTCCATGCTCATCCTTGGTCACTCCTTCGAAAGAGCCCCGCGTCAGTTGGTTTCGAGCTTGTCCGGGAGCAGGACGTTCATCAGCCAGCTGACCACCGTGATGATCAGCGCGCCGATCAGTGCGGTGCCGAAGCCGTCCACCTCGAACGGGATGTCGAGGAGGCCGCTGATCCAGGACGTCAGCAGCAGCATCAGCGCGTTGATGACGAAGATCAGCAGGCCGAGCGTCAGCACGATGAACGGCAGCGACAGCAGGGTCGCCAGCGGCTTGACGAACGCGTTGACCAGGCCGAAGAGCGCCGCCACCACGATCAGCGTGATGACCCTGCGGGTCGTGCTCGCCCCGCTGATCGTGATGTCGGCGAGCAGCCAGGCGGCGACGGCGAGAGCGACCGCGTTCACGACCAGTCTCATCACCAGCTTCATCATCGCCCTCCGTTCAGCTGTGGAACGCGCCGGCCAGCTTCTTCTTCATCTTGCGGCCGGACTTCTTGCCGCGCTTGCGCGCCCGCTTGACGTCGCCGGCCACCGAGCCGTGGGTGCGCAGACCGAGGCGCTTGCGCACCCCGCGCTTGACCTCCGGCGCCCGCGGGACCATCAGCTGTACGCCGTACCCGTACAGCCGGAGCCCGAGTGCCATCAGCGGGATCCCCAGCGGCAGCAGCACCAGCGTCACGCACAGCACCGCGGCCAGGATCATCACGACCGTCGCGAGCAGCCACACGACCGCAGCGCCCAGCCCTCGAAGAACTCTCATCATCACCACCACCTATTCCGGGAGGAGCGCACCGAGCGGGCCGAGATCGATGTTCAGGTCGGCCGCGCTCAGACCGAACTGCTCGCGCAGCGCGGTCATCGCCTCGTCGAGTCGCATCAGGCCCAGCCCCAGCTCCTCGACCTGAATCGGGCTGAGGTCGCCCTGGTCCATCCGGCGGATCGCCTGGCGCTCCATCAGCTGCCGGACCAACTCGACGATCGTCAGCACCAGCTTCAGCAGCTCGCGCTCGACGGTGTCGGCATTGGCCTCGATCCGCTCGGTCAACGGCAGTATCGGCTCAGTCATCCGGGCTCAACTCCTCGCGCACTGACTGGATGACGGCGGACAGCTGGATCCGCACCAAATCGACCTCGGCAAGCGAGATCACGACGTTGCCGGAGATGACGACGCCCTTTCCCAGCAGCCGGTCCAGCAGGTCCACCAGGCTGGGCTCGGTCCGTACCGCCGTCTCGACCGTCATGGCTTCTCCAGGACGGCGAACGAGTACGGCGGCCAGGGTCCGTTCACCTCGAGGTCGAAGGACGGGTACTTGGACCGCAGCGCGTTGACCAGCTCGAAGAAGTCGGTACTGCGGTCGTCGTCGACCAGGAACGTCGCGTTGAGCGCCATGGTGTCGCTGCGGCCGGTGAGCCGTGGGTCCTGCAACGGGAGCCGCCGGGTCGCCGCAGCAGCCGGCACCAGATCCCAGAACAGCTGGTCGGCCAGCGCCTGCTGATCCACTGCGGCCTCCTGCCGGCCACGGATCTCCGCGCGGCGGCGCTCCAGGTAGGCGACTCCCGAGGCCGGCGCCTCGACGGGTGCCGTGGGCATCGACCGGGGCCGGGCGAAGACCTTCACGCTCCATTCGCTGCGCCGGTCGATCCGGTCCAGCGCCAGCACGAGATCGTCGTACAACTCCTCGATCCGGTCCCGCGCCGCGTCGTCGGACCGGTAGATGGTGACCAGCCGGAACGGCGCGAGCGCGCTCGTGATCGCGGCCGCCCGGCGGACGATCTCGTCGTGCCGCCGCGCCGTCTGCTCCACCCAGGCGAGGCTCTCGAGGTTCTGCCGCAGCGCGGACTCGCCGAACTCGTCGAGCTCGACAGTGCTCACGACGGCGATCAGATCGCGATGCGCAATCGTCCGGACCGGTGCGCCGGCAACGCCCTCGAGCCCGGCGAGCACCTCCTCGTCCAGGTGCCGGCCGACCGCGTAGACGTACGTGCCGGTGTCAGTCACGTCCGCTCTCCAGCTCCTCGACCCGCTCCCGGAGCCTGCGGTTCTCGTCGGCCAGCTCCTGCGCGTCGCCGGACAGCATCGGGTCGCGGGTCCACCAGTCGATGCCCATCTCCATCGCCTTGTCCACCGACACCACGAGCAGCCGGATCTTGACCGTCAGCAGCTCGATGTCGAGCAGGTTCACCCGGATGTCGCCGGCGATGATGATGCCCTTGTCCAGCACGCGTTCGAGGATGTCGGCGAGGCCTTCCGGCCGCGGCTGGCTGGAGGCGAAGCCGTACCGGTCCATCGGTGGCCGGCGCGGCGAGATCGTCGGCTCGGTCATCGGGTCTCCCTCACTCCTGGATCCGCCCGCGGACGTAGCGGTCCATCCGGCGGTATCCGGTCACGGCGCCGTCGTTGTCCACCTCGACCTCGTAGACGGCGAGGATGTCGGTCGTCTCCGGGATCCGGTGCGACTCGACCACCTCGACCAGGACGCGCCAGCCGTGCTCGCTCTTCTCGACACCGACGATCCCTTCCGGGACCTGGCCGATCAGCTGGGACAGTTCGCGGGCGGCGGACACGGCGATCGTGCGCAGCGGCTTCGGCTCCGGCTTGTGCTGTCCGTCCTGCGCGGCGCGGGTGCTGCTGCGCTTCGCCGTCGTGCTGCGCTTGGCCGGTGTGCTGCGCTTGGCCGGTGTGCTGCGCTTGGCCGCAGTCTTCTTCGCCGGCGCAGCCTGCTTGGCCGGCGCCGCCTTCTTCGCCGGTGCCTTCTTCGCCGCTGTCTTCTTTGCCGGGGTGGATTTCCGTGGTGTGGCCATCGTGATCAGGCCTCCCCTCGCCGGCGGTCGTCGGCGGCCAGCAGCCGGGCGAGCAGTTCGTCCTCCATCGCGGCGGCGTCGTCCGGATCGAGGTCACCGCTCTCCCGGAGTGCGTCGATCTGCTCGAGCTGCCGGCGAATCCGCGCCGGATCGTAGTACTCGCTCTCGGCCTGCCGCCGGATCTGCTCGGCCAAGGCCACCGTCGCGCGCACGGGGGCCAGCGGCAGCGTCAGAAGGCTCATCATCAGGCCCATCCGTCCTCCACGTCGACGAAGTCGTACGGCGCAGTCGGCCCGACCAGCCGGAGCTGGGCGCGCCCGGCGTACGCCTCGGCGAGCTTCTCCACCGCCTGCTCGAACTCGTCGCGCCGGTCGTCCGCGACCAGCAGCGCGGCGTCGAGCAGCCGGTCCAGCCCGGCGCTCTCCCGAACGTTGATTGCGGCAACAAGTCGCTCGAGCTCGGTCAGCAGCGCCCGGCCGTCCTCGG
The DNA here is from genome assembly GCF_040653975.1 of Kribbella sp. NPDC050820. NCBI lineage: Bacteria > Bacillati > Actinomycetota > Actinomycetes > Propionibacteriales > Kribbellaceae > Kribbella > Kribbella sp. NPDC050820. The sequence goes on along the minus strand of NZ_JBFAHB010000002.1, from coordinate 288,558 downwards.
CGCTCTTGGCCTCCAGCGCCCGGGCGACCAACTCACCGAGCCGGACCCGTTCGCCGTACGCCGCATCGCCCGGCTGGTCGCGGGTCGCGGCCCGGAGCCGGGCGATCTCGGGGTTCTCCGCGACGACCTCGGTGAGGATCTGCTGCTCGTCGTACCGGGCCCGGATCGTGAACTGCGCGTGCCCGGCGAGATCGCCGAGCATCGACCGGAACCTATCGTGGTCGGGTTCGAGCAGATCGGCCCGGATCGCGTCCTGGTTCTGCAGCAGCGAACCGAACCGGACCGGGATCACCGGCCCCAAGACCGCGACCGTGTCCAGCACGCGGCTGTGGGCCAGCAGGTCCGCCCGTCCGGCCAGCGTGTACTCGGTGTCCAGCGGACTGGTCACCGCGGCGACCTCGCCGTACGGAATCAGGGTGACGGCCTGGTCGCCGACACCCTTCAGGTCCGCCGGCACGACCAGGTCCGCGGCCACGATGCCGTACAGGTAGCACCCGAGGCCGACGTCGCCCGGCGTGGTCGGCGTGGTCACCGTCACTCCTCATTCCTCCGGCGGCGAGCCGCGGCCTTCTTGGCCGGCCGGCGGCGCGGACGGGCTTCCTCGTACTCGGGCTCTTCCTCGTCCTCGTCACCGCGGTCCTCGTCCCGGCCGAGCAGGGCCTCCTTGGCCCCGGTCAGCAGGCCCCGGGACTTCCCCGCAGCACCGCTCTCGGTCATCTCCTCGATGACGTCCGGGAGGTCCTTGCCCTTCTCGTACAGGTCGAGCCGGTTCGTGGCCTCGGCGAAGCGCAGGTAGGTGTCGACACTCGCCACCACGATCCGCGCGTCGATGGTCAGCAGTTCGATGCCGACCAGCGAGACCCGGACGTAGGCATCGATCACGAGCCCCTTGTCGAGGATGCTGTCGATGACGTCCGCGAGACTGCTCGGTGCGGGCCGCTCCAGATAGCCGCCGGATCGGCGTGGGCCTGTGGCCGCGATGGTCATGGGTCTACCTTCCAGTCGACTGACTCAGCTGGCGCGGCGCCGCGGCCGCTCGTCGGGCTCTTCCTCGTACTCTTCGTCCTCGTCCTCGTACTCGTCCTCGTCGTACTCGTCCTCGGGCTGGTCCTCGTCGCCCTCGTCGTACTCTTCGTCCTCGTACTCGTCGTCCTCGTACTCGTCGGCGGGCTCGTCGTCGGCCGGCTCTTCCTCGTCCTCGTCCTCGTACTCGTCCGCGGGCTCTTCC
>NZ_JBFAHB010000002.1:0-287233 GCF_040653975.1 Kribbella sp. NPDC050820 | reverse complement strand
TCCTCGTCCTCTTCGTACTCGTCCTCGGGCTGCTCCTCCTCGCCCTCGTCCTCGTACTCCTCGTCCTCGTACTCGTCGGCCGGCTCTTCCTCGTCCTCTTCGTACTCGTCCTCGGGCTGCTCCTCCTCGCCCTCGTCCTCGTACTCCTCGTCCTCGTACTCGTCCGCGGGCTCTTCCTCGTCCTCTTCGTACTCGTCCTCGGGCTGCTCCTCCTCGCCCTCGTCCTCGTACTCCTCGTCCTCGTACTCGTCGGCCGGCTCTTCCTCGTCCGGGCCGCGCTCGACCCGGCCGTTGTGGATCTCGCCGCGCCAGCCTTCGACCTCGTCCGGCTTGAGGATGACCCGCGTCATCACGTGCCGCTGGTAGTGCTTCAGCTCCACCCGGGTACGGCGGCCCTGGGCCCGCCAGATGTTGCCGACCTTCTCGAACAGCCCCTGCGGGTAGTACTCGAGCACCACGATCACCCGAGTCAGGTTGTCCGCGAGCTTGTGGAACGTGACGCTGCCGTCGACGTGCCCCTTCTCGCCCTTCGAGCGCCAGACGATCTTGTCGTCCGGCACCTGCTCGACGATGCTCGCCTGCCAGGTCCGGTGCGACCACAGGATCTTCGCCTTGAAGTCCAGCTTCTCCTCGGACTTCTGCTCGACCCGCTCGACCTTCTTCATGAAGCCGGAGAAGTCCTGGAACTGCGTCCACTGGTTGTAGGCGACCTCGATCGGCACGCCGACGTCGACGGACTCGATGATGGTGGTCGCCTTGGTGGCGTTCTTCTTGCCACCCGAACCACCGGAACCGCCGCTCAGGGCTTCGACCGCCTTGTCCTTGGCTCCCATGACCCCACCCTTCAGTACGCCCATCAACGGTGACCCGCCGGTGGCCGCGGCCTTGCCGCCCTCGGCGAGCGCCTTGCCGGTCACGCCGCCGTGCGCCGCGACGTCGACCAGCCGCTCGGTCAGGTCGGAGATCTTGTCCGAGGCGGCGTCGGTCGCGCGCTCGGCGTACACCGACAGCGCGTCCTGCAGCTCACCCTTCAACCGGTCGACCGGAAGCTCGTCGAGGATGGACTTGAAGCCGTTGTGCTCCTCGGTCCGCGATCGTTCCGCCATCTCGGTCACCCGCGCTTCCTCGCCGCGGTCTTCTTGGCAGCGGTCTTCTTCGCGGCGGCCTTCTTGGCCGGCGCGGTCTTCTTGGCCGCGGTCTTCTTCGCGGCCGTCTTCTTCGCCGCGGCCTTCCGCGGCGGTGCCGACTTCTTGGCCGGCGCGGTCTTCTTGGCCGCCGTCTTCTTGGCCGCCGTCTTCTTGGCCGTGGCCTTCCGCGCGCCGCCCGAACTCGAGCTGTCGTTCGAGCTCGAGGTCGAGTTGCTGCTCGCCGCCTTGGCGGCGGTCTTCTTGGCGGCACGACGCGAGCGTCCGGAGCTCCCGTTCGACGAGCCACTGCGTTCGTCAGCCGACGACCGCTCGGCGGACTCGCTGTCGTCCGACTCGGAACTGCTCTCGCTCCGGCGCCTGCTGGGGCCACGGCCACTCGGCCTTGTGCCGCTGCTCGGCCTACCGCTCGGCCTGCTGCCGCTGGGCCTTCTGCGGCGCCGCGGACGCTCCTCTTCCTCGGCCTCGTCCTGTTCGTCCTGCTTGTCCTGGCCACTGCCGAGGGACAGCATCCGATCGGTCCGGTCCCGGATCGAGTCGCTGACCCGGTTCAACCGGTTGCTGGCCGCTGCGACCGCGGCCTCCCGGCCTGCTGTCACGAGCCGGCCGCGGACCTGGTCCGAAAGCTTCGACAGCTCGGGGTTCTGCTCCACCACCGTCGCCAGTTGCTGCACGATGGCGCGTGGATCCGTTGCGATGCGCTTGCCGGCCAGCAGTCCACCGACGGTGATCGCCAGCTTCAGCTTCTTGGTGCGGCCGAGCAGGTAACCGCTCGCGACGGCAGCCGCCACCTTGGCGCTGGTATTCATGGATTCTCCCTACAACAGTGGTGGTGCCGCCTCGGAGGTTCTCCAAGTGGCTCTAGGCAACGAATGTTGGACGGTGGCTGCGGATCACTCCGCCAGTGCGGCGATCCGCCGGAGCATCGGAATGCTGGGGTACGTCTCACGACGGACCTTGCGCAGCAGCAGGCGGACGTAGATCTGGACCTCGTCCGGTCTGAGCAGCGACTCGATCAGGTCGAGCATCGACACCGACGGGAACCTGTCCTCGGACACCTTGTCGAGCAGTGCGTCGAGCAGCAGCTCGCGGGCTTCCGGCGGCTTGCGGGTGTCAGCCATGATCGCTCCGTCCCGGCTCAGTCGCGCAGGTCGCGGCGTTCATGGACGGACGTGTGCGTCGTCCGGCTGCGCTGGTTGGCGAAGATCAACGCGACCGCGAGACCGATCGCGCCGGCGCCCATCAGCACCCACCCGACCGCGGTCAGGTCGACGCCGCTCAGACGGTCGGACACGGCAAAAGCCAGCACGCCACCCACGGCGAGCAGGAAAACGGATACACCGATCCCCATGGAATCCTCCTAACGACCCGCCCCGTTCCGAAATTGCGATAAGAACGCGGTACCCACCCGTAATTCCGCAAAACGACGATCAAGCCGCCTACTTTCCGCGAAGAAACCGACGCAATACGCAGCGGTTCAAGTAAACGCTCACTTGAATTCAGCACCGCATTCAATTGCCTGCGGCCCCTGATTTCCGGGTCTTCGGCGCGCCCGGCTTCGCCTTCTGCGCACCCTTCGGCTCGGCTTTGGCGTCCGCCTTCGGTCCGGTCTTCGGCTTCGGGCCGGCCTTCGCCTTGGCAGGGCCGGCGTGCTCCTGCACTGTCGTCGGCCGGGTGCTTGGTGCGGTTGGAGTTGGGCGGGTCGGCTGCGGTGCTGTCGGCGTATCCGGTGTTGTCACGGGCTGCAGATCGTTCGTGGCCGGCAGCTCGACGCCTCTGGTCTCGAGGATGATGCCGATGGTTGCCGACGCCACCAAGGCGATGCCCGCGGCGATCCCGGCGATCACGGGCTTCGCCCTCGTTCGCCGTACCGGGAGCAAGCTGGTCGTCTGGCGGTCCGGCGCCCGCTCGCCGCGGGCCACCTGTGCAGCAGTCGGCCGCCATGCCGGGTCCTTCGCGAGCATCCACAGGATCAGCGCCTCGAGCTCATCGTCCAGGCCGGGAAGCAGCTCGCTCGGCGGGGTCGGCTCGTTCTGCACGTGCTGGTACATGATCGCCGCCGGGGACTCGCCCGTGAACGGCGGATAGCCGGTGACGAGCTGATAGAGAACACAGCCGAGCGCGTACACGTCCGAGGGCGGCTCCGCGGGAGTGCCCATCGCGCGTTCGGGCGCCAGGAAGTGGCTCGTGCCGACGATCTGCCCGGTCGCCGTCAGCGTCGTGGTCTCGTGCAGGAACCTGACGATGCCGAAGTCGGCGATCTTCACCGTCCCGTCGTCGGCCAGCAGCAGGTTGCTCGCCTTGATGTCGCGATGTACGACCCCCTGCGCGTGCGCGGCCGCCAAACCGGCCGCCGCCTGCCGGACGACGTGCCGCGCCCGCCCCGCCGGGAACAGCCCGTTGCGCTTGAGCTCGTCGGCCACCGAACGGCCGCTCACCAACTCCATCGCGAGGTAGAAGCCGTCGTCGCCGTACGCGCCGAAATCGTAGGCCGTCACCACGTGCGGGCTGCGAATCCGAGCCGATGCCCGCGCCTCGCGAAGAAATCGCGCCGACACCGCCAGCGTCCGCGGCTGGGAAACCATCAACTTGACCGCGACCTCACGGCCCATCACCTCGTCGGTCGCGCGGTACACCTCCCCCATCCCACCGCGCCCGAGCAACTCCCCCAACCGGTACCGACCACCCTCACCAACACGCCTCACCGCCTGTCGGTACCCCCGCCCTAATCCTCACGGTTTTCGGCCGCGGGGTCCGGGCACCGGGTGGCGATGACTGTGAAGCTGAACAAGGCTGCGTTCGACCATGCGAAGACGCTGGCCCGGAAGGGGCAGACAGTCATGGACGAGCGGGACGACTGGAGCGAGCACGCGCCGAGCGCCGATGAGGAGAACGCGTACGTCGACAAGCACGGCTGGTCGGAGTACGGGCAGTGGTACCTCGGCGTCGACACCGACATGGACGAGGACACCAAGGGCCACTACAAGTTCCCGTACGGCGACTTCCGCCGAGTTCACCGCTGCGGTGTCATCAGCGCCGAGTCACGCGCCGCCCAGAACGACTACACGGACATCGCCAAGGCGGTCGCGGATCTCCACAAACTCCTGGACGGCGACCACGCCTAGCCTTCGTCGTCCAAGGCAGCCGCCGGCACTTTCTCGCGCGCTTCGGTGAGAGCCTGGTCGAGAATCTCCAGTCCCTCCCGGGCCTCCGCAGCCGTAATCGTCAGCGGCGGGACGACGTGCACCCGGTTGAAGTTCGCGAACGGCAGCAGGCCTCGCCGCTGACAGCCGGCGACGATGGCGGCCAGCTGCGGACTGCTCCCGCCGTACGGCGCCAACGGCTCACGCGTCGCGCGGTCGGACACGAGCTCCAGGGCCCAGAACACACCTGTCCCCCGGACCTCACCGATCCACTCGTGCTTGGCCGCGAGCTCCCGCAGGCCCGGCCCGAGTACGTCGTCGCCGAGAGCCGCAGCGTGCTCGACGATCCGGTCGTCCTCCATCGTCTCGATCGTGGCGACCGCGGCCGCACACGCGAGCGGATGACCGGAGTACGTCAGACCGCCCGGATACGGCCGATCGGCGAAGGTCCGGTAGATCGGCTCGCTGATCGCGACACCGCCCAACGGCACGTAGCCGGAGTTGACTCCCTTGGCGAACGTCAGCAGGTCCGGGACGACGTCGGCGTGCTCGATCGCGAACCACTTGCCGGCCCGGCCGAACCCGGCCATCACCTCGTCGGCGATGAGCATGATGCCGTGCCGGTCGCACAGCTCCCGCACGCCCCGGAGGTAACCAGGTGGCGGGATCATGATGCCCGCCGTACCGGGGATCGACTCGAGCATGATCGCCGCGATCGTCGCCGGTCCTTCGAGCGTGATGACCTGCTCGAGGTGCGCCAGCGCCCGGTCGCATTCCTCCTGCTCGGTGGTGGCCGAGAACGCACTGCGGTAGAGGAACGGCCCGAAGAAGTGCACGGTGCCGGTCGAGCCGTTGTCGTTCGGCCATCGGCGTGGGTCGCCGGTGACGTTGACGGCCAACTGGGTGCCGCCGTGGTACGACCGGTACGTCGACAGCACCTTGTGCCGGCCGGTGTGCAGCCGGGCCATCCGGATCGCGTGCTCGTTGGCGTCCGCGCCGCCGTTGGTGAAGAAGATCCGGTCGAGATCGCCCGGGGTGTGCGAGGCGATCAGCCGGGCGGTCTCGGACCGGGCACTGTTCGCGTACGCCGGAGCCACCGTGCACAAGGTGGCCGCCTGCTCCTGGATCGCCTTGACGATCCGCGGGTGCTGGTGGCCGAGGTTGGTGTAGACGAGCTGCGAGGTGAAGTCCAGCAGCCGGTTGCCCTGCCCGTCCCAGACGTAGGAGCCGGCCGCCTTGGTGATCACCATCGGGTCGAGGTTCGCCTGCGCGGACCAGGAGTGGAAGACGTGCTTGCGGTCGAGGTCGTAGGTGCGGTCAGACATTCTGCGGGAACCCCAGCTCGAGGCCACCCGCCGGACGGGCGGCCGGGTTGATCCAGCGCGAGGTGACGACCTTCGCGCGGGTGAAGAAGTGCACGCCCTCGGCGCCGTGCGCGTGGGTGTCGCCGAACAGCGAGCGCTTCCAGCCGCCGAAGGAGTAGTAGGCGACCGGCACCGGGATCGGCACGTTCACGCCGATCATCCCGACCTGGACGTCGTTCTCGAACCGGCGGGCCGCGCCGCCGTCGTTGGTGAACACCGCGGTCCCGTTGCCGTACTGGTTGCCGTTGATGAGGGCAACGGCTTCGTCGTACGACGAGACCCGGACGACCGACAGCACCGGGCCGAAGATCTCCTCGCGGTAGATGTCCATCTCCGGCGTCACGTGGTCGAACAGCGTCGGGCCGAGCCAGAAACCGTCCCGCTCACCCTCGGCCTCGACCTCGCGGCCGTCGATCACGAGCTTGGCGCCGGCCTGCTCACCGGATTCGACGAACCCGGCCACCCGGTCGCGGTGCGCCTTGGTGACCAGCGGGCCCATGTCGACGTCGCCCGTACCGTCGCCGGTGCGCAGGGTCCGGGTCCGCTCGGCGATCCGGGCGACCAGGTCGTCGGCGATCGGCTCGACCGCGACCAGCACGCTGATCGCCATGCACCGCTCCCCCGCGCTCCCGTACCCGGCGTTGACCGCGGCGTCCGCGGCCAGGTCCAGGTCGGCGTCCGGCAGGACGACCATGTGGTTCTTGGCGCCACCGAGCGCCTGCACCCGCTTGCCGTGCCGGCTCGCCTCCTCGTAGACGTACTCCGCGATCGGCGTCGAGCCGACGAAGCTGATCGCCGCGACGTCCGGGCTCTGCAGCAGCGCGTCGACCGCGACCTTGTCACCCTGCAGCACGTTGAACACGCCGTCCGGCAGCCCGGCTTCCTTCCACAGCTTCGCGATCCACAGCGCGGCCGACGGGTCCTTCTCACTCGGCTTCAGTACGACGGTGTTGCCCGCGGCGATCGCGATCGGGAAGAACCACATCGGCACCATGGCCGGGAAGTTGAACGGGCTGATGATGCCCACCACGCCGAGCGGATCGCGCCGGGAGTGCACGTCGACACCGGTCGACGCGTTGCCGGACTGGGCGCCCTTCAGCAGGTGCGCGATCCCGCAGGCGAACTCCACGACCTCCTGACCACGCGAGACCTCACCCAGCGCATCCGAGTGCACCTTGCCGTGCTCCGCCGTGATCAGCGTCGCCAGCTCGTCCTTGCGGCTGTTCAGCAGCTCGCGGAACGCGAACAAGATCTGGGTACGGCGAGCCAGCGAGGTGGACGCCCAGGACTCGGCCGCCTTCTTGGCGGAGTCGATGACGAAGCGGGCGTCGCGGTCGCTCGCGAGGGCGACGCGACCGGAGACACGGCCGGTGGCCGGGTTGGTGACATCGGCCCACAGGTGCGACGTGCCGTCGTACCCGGCGCCGTCGGCCCAGTGCGTGATGGTTGAGGTCATGAGGCAGCTCCTTCGGGGTGAGCCCTCATGGTCACCGCCACCGACCTGCGCCAGGCACTGCAGAATGTAGGATTCTTCCTCAATACCCGACGATATGTCGGAGGTGGAGGAATGGCGATCCTGACCGTCACGCAGGTGCTGGACATGCCTGTACTGCGTGGCGCCCGGCCCGAGGTCCTGGCCGGTGCCGCCGGGCTCGATCGCGAGGTCCGCTGGGTCCACGCGGGCGAGATCGCCGACATCGCGCCACTGCTGCGCGGCGGCGACCTTCTCCTGAGCACCGGCATCGCACTGCCCGACACCGCCGATGAGCTGCGGGACTTCGCGGCCAGTCTCCGCGAGAGCGAGGCGGCCGGGCTCGTGATCGAGCTGGGCCGTCGCTGGCAGCAGGTCCCCGCCGGGCTGGTCGACGCTTGTGAGGCGGTCGGGCTGCCGCTGGTCGCGCTGCACAGCGAGGTGCGGTTCGCCGCGATCATTCAGGCCGTCGGCGAACGGATCGTGGACGAGCAACTGCAGGAGCTGCGCGAGACGCATCGGGTGCACGAGACGTTCACCGAGCTGAGCATCGCGGAGGCCGGTCCGCAGGAGATCCTCGAGGCCGTCCAGCGGCTCGCCGGGTCGGCCGTCGTACTGGAGAGCGAGCAGCATCAGATCCTCGACTACCGGTCAGGGCCCGGAGACGTCGAGGAGTTCCTTGCCGACTGGGCCGCCCGGTCGCGGGGTGTGCAGGTCGACGGCCGTACCGGGTGGGACGAGCGCGCCGGGTGGCTCGTGACCCGGCTGGGGAAGCGCGACCGTGGCTGGGGTCGCCTCGTCGTCCAAGCGCCGATGCGCCCTTCGCAACGGCTGATCGCGCTGACCGAACGCGCCGCTGCGGCACTGGCCATGCATAGGCTGCACGACCGGCATCGCGACAGTCTGGTCCGGCGCGTCCACCACGAACTACTGCTCGGCTTGCTCGCGGATCCCACTGACCCAGAGGTACTGCGCCGGTGTGAGCTGTCCGGCGTCCCGCTGACCAAGCGTCAGTTCATCGGGTTGGCGGTGCGCCCCCGAGTCGACGCACAAGACGTGCTCGCCGCCGTGGTGCATGCGGCCTACGAGCTGAAGGTCCCGGCCCTCGTCTGCGAGATCGACCGCGACGTCCGCGTGCTGCTCTCCTGTACGGCGTCCGCGAACGCCGACCGCGTGGCCGACAGCCTGGCGGCGAACGTCGCCCGGCGTCACTCGGTCGCGATCGGCGCCGGCCGTCCAACCGCCAGGACAGCCGAGCTGGACCGCACGCTCAAAGAGGCTCAGCAGGTGGTCGAGTCGGTCCAGGCGGACGCGTCGGACCGCGTGGTGCATCGCCTCGAAGACGTCCATCTGCGCGGCCTGATCACCCTGCTCGGGGACGACGAGCGGCTCCGCCTCTTCGTCGCGCGCGAGCTCGGCCCGCTCAAGCAGCACGGCCTGGTCGATGCGGTTCGCGCCCTCGTCAACCACCCGACGAGCAAGTCCGACGCCGCCGCGAGCCTGCACATCTCCCGGCCGGTGTTCTACGACCGCCTGGCCAAGGCCGGGCAGGTGCTCGGCGTCGACCTGGACGACCCGGACATCCGGGTGTCTCTGCACGTCGCCCTGGTCGCAGACGAGCTCCAGGCGCACTAGTCCTTGGGCAGCGAGTCGAGCAGGCGGCCCTGAGCCTGCTCCAAGTGGTAGGCGAGGTGCTCCGCAGCCCCAGCCGGATCGCCGTCCTGGATCGCCTTGAGGATGGCTGCGTGCTCGGAGGCGACCGTGGAAGGTTCCGCGGTGCGATGCGCCTGGTACTGGCCCATCGTCAGGTGGACCTCGCCGATGATGAGCTCGTGCATCCGGGACAGCCGCCGGCTGCCGACCGCCGCCACCAGCGCGGTGTGGAACGCGATGTCGGCCTCGACCTGGTTCTCGAACACGTGGTCGCGGGCCGCGTACTCGATCGCGACCTGCGCCCGCGCCGCGGCCGGCGGGACCTCGCCGGTCTCGGCGAGTGTCGACACCGCGGCCCGCTCGATGGTCACCCGGCTGAAGAACAGGTCGCGGATCTCGTCCTGGTCCAGCACGGGGACGACGGCGGTCTTGTGCGCCGTACGACGCAGCAGGCCGAGCGCGGTCAGTCGCTCGAGCACCGCCTTCGCGGTCGGCCTCGCCACCTTGTACTCGGTGGCGAGGCGGACCTCGGTGAGCTTCTCCCCCTGCGGGATGTCGCCGTTCACGATGCGCTTGCGGACGGACTCGTACATCGCATCGGTCAGCGAGGACGGACCGAGCTCCAGGCCGGCTTCGGTACCCATGGCACCCCCTCTACCACGAAATGTCTGGCAAGTGTACTGGTCAACTCACTCAGTACCCGGCAGCCTTGTCGACCACGTTGTGCAGCGGCTCACCGGCGACGAACCGGCGCAGGTTCTCCAGCACGATCTCCTCTCCGCGGCGCGCCGTACCATGGCTGGTCGCGCCGTTGTGCGGGGTCACGATGACGTTCGGCAACGACCAGAACGGGCTGTCGGCCGGCAACGGCTCCACGCCGTGCGCGTCCAGTCCGGCGCCCGCGATCTGCCCGCTCTGCAAGGCCTCCAGCAGCGCGTCGTCGTCCGCGATCCCGCCGCGCGAGATGCAGATGAAGTACGCCGTCTCCTTCATCCGGGCGAACGCGTCCCGGTCGAAGACCCCTGCCGTCGACGGTGTCCGCGGGGCCGTGACCACGACGAAGTCCGACTCGGCGAGAAGGCGGTCGACATCGCACAGCTCGTCGACATCGGGCGAGGGCAGCTCGGGCCGGCGCCGTACGCCGAGCACCCGCATGTGGAAGGCCTTCGCCTTGCGGGCCAGGTCGAGACCTGAGTTGCCCAGGCCGTAGATCCCGACGGTCTTCCCGGCCAGCTCGCCGTGCCGGTAGTGGTCCCAACGGCGGTCGGCCTGGGCCCGCATCCAGCGCGGCACGTCGCGGTCGAGCATGAGCATCAGCAGGATCGAGTGCTCGGCGAGCGAGATCCCGCCGTTGCCCGCCGACGAGGTGAGCACAACCGGCGACGCCTTCATCTCGGGCGTCAGGTCGGCGTCGACACCTGCCGACGGGCTGTGCACCCAGCGCAGCCGCGGCGCCTTCGCCAGGACGTCCGGCCGCACCCGGCCGATGACGGCTTCCATCTCGCCGAAGACGTCCGCGGCGTCGTCGAGCGTGTCGACGAACCGGAAGTCGACGTCCGGGGCGGTCTCCTGGAACCGGGCCGGCTGCCTGCCGACCACGACGACGATCATTTCAGCCCCGTGGTGGCGATACCGCGGATCAGGTGCTTCTGGGCCAGCGCGAAGAAGATCAGGATCGGGATCAGTGACAGCAGCGACATGGCGAACAGCATGCCCACCCCACTCTGGGTCTCGGAGTCGACCATGGAGTTCAGTGCCACCGGGACGGTGAACACCTGCGTCCTGGTCAGGTAGATCAACGGTACGAAGAAGTCGTTCCAGGTCCAGATGAAGGTGAAGATCGTGGTCGTCACCAGGGCGGGCCGCATCAGCGGCAGGACGACGTACCAGAAGGTCAGGAACGGGCCGGCGCCGTCGATCCAGGCGGCCCGGTCGAGCTCGCGCGGCAGCGTCCGGATGAACTGCACCATCAGGAAGACGAAGAACGCGTCGGTGGCCAGGAACTTCGGGATCAGCAGCGGCCAGTAGGTGTTCACCAGGCCGAACTGGGAGAAGAAGATGTACTGCGGGATCACCAGCACGTGGAACGGCAGCATCACCGAGGCCAGCGTGATCGCGAAGTACACGTTCCGCATCCGGAACTGCAGCCGGGCCAGCGCGTAGGCGGTCAGCGAGCAGGAGAACAGGTTGCCCACGATCGACCCGACGGTGACCAGCAGCGAGTTCACGAAGAACACCGAGAACGGCCGGTTCAGCGCGTGCCAGCCCTCCTTGAAGTTCTCGAACGTGAGCTCACGCGGAATCAGGCCCGGCTCGGTCAGGATCTGCTCCGGTGGCTTGAAGGCGCTCACCACCATCCACACCAGCGGGTAGATCATCAGCGCCACGAACACCAGCAACCCGGTGTGCTTCAGAAGAGGGCGTGTCTCCATCAGCTGTCCCCTAATTGTCACCGTAGAAGACCCAGTACTTCGAGATCAGGAAGTGCAGCGCGGTGACCGCGGCGATCGCGACCATCAGCACCCAGGCCAGCGCGGACGCGTAGCCCATGTCGAACGCGACGAACCCCTGCTGGTAGACGTACAGCGTGTAGAACAGCGTCGAGTTCGCCGGCCCACCGGTGCCGCCGCTGATGATGTGCGCCTGGGTGAAGGTCTGGAACGCGCCGATCGTCTGCAGGATCAGGTTGAAGAAGATGATCGGCGTCAGCAGCGGCACGGTGAGGTGGCGGAACTGCTTGACCACCCCGGCCCCGTCCACCCGGGCCGCCTCGTACAGCTCGTCCGGGATCTGCCGCAGGCCGGCCAGGAAGATCACCATCGGCGAACCGAACGTCCACACGTTCAGCACGATCAGCGTCGCCAGCGCCGTACTCGGGTTCTGCAGCCAGCTCTCGCCCTCGATCCCGATCAGCGCCAGGCCCTTGTTGATCAGGCCGTCGTCACCGAAGATCTCCCGCCACAGGATCGCGATCGCGACACTCGACCCGAGCAGCGACGGCAGGTAGAACGCGCTGCGGTAGAACGCCAGGCCGCGCAGCCCGCGGTCGAGGATCAACGCCAGCAGCAGCGCGAACCCGAGTTGCAGCGGGACGGACACCACGACGTAGACCAGCGTCACCCGGACCGACGCCCAGAACTGCTCGTCGTGCACCATCCGCTGGAAGTTCTCCAGCCCGGACCACTCCGGCGGGTTCAGGATGTCGTAGTCGGTGAACGCCAGGTACAACGACGCGAACAGGGGTACGGCGGTGATCAGCAGGAAACCGAGCTGCCACGGGATCAGGAACACGTGCGCAGCCCGGCCCTGCCGATTCAGGTGGAAGGTTGGCCTCCGGCTCATCACTGAGCTCGCTTGATACCGGCCGCGATCTCGTCCACGAGCTTCTTCGCGCCGTCCGGCACAGTGGTCTTGCTCAGCGCGATCTCCTCGCAGATGCGGCTGGTCGCCGTACGCCAGGTGCTCGACCCGGGCGGCGCCTCGTAGCGCGGCTTGCGCTGCGCGGCGCGCTCCTTCGCGACCAGGGCGAGCATCTCCTTCTCGTCCTGGCTGGCGAATTCCTGGGCCTGCTCGGCGACCTTCGGGTTGGTCGGCGCGCCCATCGTCAGCCGGACCGTCTTCAGCATCTCCGGGTTGTTGACGCTGTAGTCGAGCACCTTGCCGGCCGCCTCGAGGTTGGCGTCGTCGATCCGCTGGTAGATCGCCATCCGCGGGAAGTACAGGTACTTGTGCCCGTCCACCGCGGTCGGCGCGACCGGGGCGGGGCGCAGCCGGAACCGCTCCTTCGGGAACATCTTCGCGTCGTCGATGATGTGGTTGGAGTTGCCGAAGTTGACCAGCACCTTCTTGCCGACCTGGGCCCAGTCCGGCCCCATCCCCTCCTGCTCGCTGAGCGACAACGCGGCGCCGGCCTTGCGCAGCTTCTCCCACCAGTCGAGCCAGCTGCCCAGTCCGTCCACGGTGAACCCGACCTGCCCGTCCTCGGTCCACAACTGCTCACCCCGCTGCCGAAGCCACGCCTCGAAGGTCAGGTCGTGGTCGGGTGCGTAGGGCACACCCTTCCGCTTGCCCGGGTTGTTCTTGCTGTAGGCAACCAGCAGGTCGGCGAGGCTGTCCCAGGTCCAGCCGGGACCTTCGGCCGGAATCGTCACGCCGTCGGCCTGCGCGACCGTCTCGTTGTAGCGGATCACTGGTGTGAAGATGCCGAACGGCAACGTGTTCAGCTCACCGGCGAGTTTGAACGTCTCGAGGTCTTCCTTGCTGTAGTCGTCCCACTTGAACGTCGGGAGGTCGTCCAGCTTCCGGTACAGCTTGCTCTTGTGGTACGTCATCACCTGCGGTGACGCGATCCAGAAGATGTCCGGCACGTCGCGAGCCGCGATCTGCGTCGTCATCCGCTCCTGGAAGGCGGTGTAGTCGGCGAACTCCGGCTCGATCGTGATCGAAGGGTTCGCTGTGCTGAACTGCTTCAGCGCCTTGGTGTAGTTCTGCTGCCGAATGCTGTTCCCCCACCACGCATACCGCAGCGTGACGCTGTCCCCACCACCCGCCGGCCCACCGCCGCTCCCACTACAGCCGACCAGCCCACCCGCGGCGCCCGACACCACCACAAGCTTGAGAAACCCTCGTCGATCCATGACGCTCTCCTCACACACAGATCAGTAGTTCGAACAAGTCGAGTTCCGGCAGGCGGACTCGCCCGTCGGCTATCGGCAGCCGCGCACCCGACCGCAGGGCTTGTACTTCGTGTACGGCGTCCGGGAGCCGGAGCTCGGCCGGACCGATCCGCACGGGCGGTGCGAATCGCTGGTCGGTGTCCCCCGATCTGTTCAGCAGGTGTACGACGAACCCGGCCGCGGACCGGCCGAGCACGATCTCCACCTGCTCCGGCAGGTCCGTCTCCACCTGCGGACCACCGGCTCTCACCACCTCGTCGACGAAGAGGTCGCGGTGCACACTCAGCCCGACCTCGCGGTACGACCGCCCGACGGTCCACGGCAGCAGTACCACGTTGCCCTGCCGCACGACCCCGGGATGCTCCAGCTGTACGTGCCCGTGACACTTCTCCGGCGGCCCGTACGGCGCTCTCGACAAGGCCCGCAGGCCGACCTCACCCGACGTCTCGACCACGTGGAAGGCGCCGAACACCGGGATCCCGCCCTCCAGGTGCAGCGACCGCGTCGACTCCTCGTCGTCGTAGCTGGCGATCCGTCGTACCCCCGCCACCTCCGTGCCGCCGGTGGCAACGATTCCGCCACCGTAGCCACCGAGATCGACCGCCCCGAGATCCGGCAGCACGACCACCCGGTAGCGACCGAGGTCGGCTTCGAGCAGCCGATCCCGCGGCAGTACGTCGAACGGCACGTGCCGTTGCAGCAACGACAGGTACAACCCCTGGAACTCCGCGGAGTCGTCCCGGACCAGCAGGGTCTCGGCCGCCGGGACGAGGTCGGTGTAGACCTCGGCGTGGTCCCGGTGGAACCGGGTCAGCTCCCCGGCGACCTGCAGGCACGCGTACGGATTGTCCGACGGCGTGCCCATGATGTACGTCGACGGGTTCGCGCCGCGGGCGATTGCCTGGAGCAAGTACTGCGCGAAGTGGTTCGGGTCCTCGCTCGCCATCCGGTACGGCATGTCGACGAACCCGACCGAGTTGGTCAGCACCGGCACACTCGGGCGGTAGGTCTTCGCGGCGCTCACGCTCTCGCTCGTGAGGTGGTGCCACAGCGGCCGGCCGACCGCGTTGTTCGCCTCGTGGAAGACGATGTCGGCCTGGTCGCCGAGCACGAGGGGCGCCTCGGGTCGCCGGGCGGCGAGATGGTCCCGGATCCGCTGGGTCAGGTCGGCCAGCACACCCTTCGAGAAACGCTGCCAGTCGCCATCTCGGCTCTCCGGCAACGGCTTCCCGTACGCCTCAGCACACGCGACGCAATGGCAGACACCCCAGTACCGGCGGCTGTAGTCGACCTCGTTGAACGACATCCAGTTGCAGAAGAAGCCGTCCAGCGGATACCGATCCAGCACCTCGTCGAGCACCTCGAACAACTTCACCTGGTAGTAGTCACCACTCGGGCACACACTCGTCAGCCCGTTGTAGACCTGGTGTTCCCCGGTGGGCGCGACGAAGCACCAGTCGGGATGGGCCTCGGCGCGGCGACGGTCGATCTTGGAGAAGTCCATCCGGCCCATCACCCGGATCCCGCGCCGGGCCGCCGCCTTCACCGCGTCGCCGACCAGGTCGCCGGACGGACGCTCGGCGAGGTACGGGTTGCGGGTCTGGAAGTCGAGGTCGGTCGGGTAGTTCGACAGGATCCCGCCGACGCTCAGCAGCCAGGTGTCGGCGCCGAACTCCACCAGGTAGTCCAGCACCTTCTCGACGTCCAGGCCGGCGTCGATCTCGCGCAGGTTGGTCTGGAACATCCGGAACGGCTCGTGCCACCACAGCCTCATGGGCGTCCCTCCGCAGCGTCTTGTAGAGCGCCGAGTGGTCGAGGTCGCCGTCGCCGTCGGCGATCGCCGCGTTCATCAGCTGCTGGGTCGCGGCGGTGTTCGGCAGGGCGAGGTCGAGGTCGGCCGCGGCCTGGACGGCGAGGCCGAGATCCTTGCGGTGCAGGCGAATCCGGAAGCCGGGATCGAACGTCTCCCGGACCATCCGCTCGCCGTGCAGCTCGAGGATGCGCGAGCTCGCGAACCCACCCATCAGGGCTTCGCGGACGACGCCCGGATCTGCGCCGGCCGTCTTCGCGAACAGCAGCGCCTCGGCGACGGCCTCGATCGTGAGCCCGACGACGATCTGGTTCGCGACCTTGGCGGTCTGGCCGGCGCCCGTCCCGCCGATCAGCGTGATGTTCCTGCCGAGCGTCTCGAAGAGCGGCCGGGCCCGCTCGAAGACCTCCGGCCGCCCGCCGACCATGATCGTCAGCGTTGCGTCCCGGGCGCCGACCTCGCCGCCGGACACCGGCGCGTCCAGGTAGTCGCACCCCTGCTTCTCGATTCGCAGCGCGAACCCCTGGGTCGCGGTCGGCGAGATCGAGCTCATGTCGATCACCAGCGACCCGGGTTGCAAACCTTCGGCGACACCCTGGGATCCGAACAATGCGTCCTCGACATCCGGAGTGTCCGGGACCATCAGGATCACGACCTCGGACCGCTCCGCCGCCTCTTCGGCCGACCCGCACACGTGCGCCTCGAGGTCGGTCCGGCCGCGGTAGACGGAGAGCTCGTGGCCGGCGGCAAGCAAGTGCTCGGCCATCGGCCGGCCCATCACACCGAGTCCGACGAAACCGATCTTCATCAGGCGCTCCAATCGACGTACACGATCTCCAGCAGCCCCGCGGTCGGAATGACCACCTCGGCCCGGCCGTCCACGACCGCCGGCTCGACATCCACACCGGCGACCAGCAGCCGCGCCTTCACCTTGTCCGTGGGTACGGCGATCGACACCGTCTGCGGAGGCAGCGGGAGCGTCTCGCGGATCGGGCCGCGCATCGCCATCGGGTTCGTGAGGTTGACCAAGGCAACGGCCACGCTCGTCTCACCTCGGTGTACGGCGACATCGAGCAGGCCGGCGCCGTCGACGGTCACCTCGGGCTTCTTGCCGAGCGCCCAGCCGACCGCGTTCGCGATCAACTGGCCGTGATCGGCCTGCAGCGCCTCCCAGAAGATCGCGCCGAGGTTGAACGGGAAGTAGACGGTCCGGCCGCCGTTCGCGTTCTCGGTGCAGATCACCGCCGGCCGGTCGGGCGCCTCGCGCTGGTAGACCTCCTCCATCGGCAGATCCGGGAAGTCGGGGATGAACCGGAACGGCACGACCGCGCGCTCATCAGCCTCGACGCCGAGGATGCGGGTGCCGCCGATGATCCGGCTCGCGCCCTCGAACCCCTCGTTCAGCGGGTGCGCGTCCATCAGCGCGATGTAGTTGTTCTTCACCGCCCGGCTCGACTCGGTCAGCCGGATCCCGAGCGCCGCACCGAGGCCGAAGTCGTCGCGCGCCCGGCCGCGCTCGTCGTACAAGGAGGTCTCGTACGCCGCCACGAGTGAGCCGCCGGCGCCGACGTACTCCTGGAGTACGGCGCACTGGTCGTCGCTGAGTTCTTCGGCGTTCGCCAGGACGACGACCTTGAACGGGCGGAGCCGCTCGGCGGACAGCACCTGGTCGGAGATGAACTCGAACGGGACCCGGGCCTCGACGAGCGCCTGGTAGAAGCCGTCCTCGTGGTCACCGCGGTGGTCGTTGCGGAGCTGGCCGGCGCGGGTCGGGTCGAGCAGCGCGACCTCGGCCGTGATCCGCAGATCCTTCAGCACCGGCTCGACTGTCGCGTGCAGGTTGAACGCCTCGACGATCGGCTCGACCCAGCGCCGGTCCGGCACGCTGGCGTTGAACTTGGTGAACCACGGCAACGCACCCTGGGCGAAGCCGTCGACGATCCACGTCTTCACCTCCTCGCCCGGTGCGACCGAGTCCTTCCAGCGGTACTGGTGGTGTTCCGGACCGACCGAGGTGATCAGGCGGACCGGGCGGTCGGGGAAGACGCCGCGGTTGCGCTTGCCGTTGCGGCCGGCGCCCCACGGCGCCTCGATCCCGGACCGGCCCTGCTTGTCGATGATGAAGATCGGGTAGAGCCGTGCGGCCAGCCCGCGGTCGAGATCGCGGGCGGCCAGCGCGCCGAGGTTCGGGATGAACCGCGCGTGCGGGCGGATGTCGCGGACCGCCTGGTCCCAGATCCCGACCAGCTCACTCAGCCGGCGGCGCCGCCAGCCGACGTACTCGTGCCAGCCCTCGGCCTGCTCGGCGACCGGAAGGTCCAGACCGGTGTCGTCCCGGAACGACCGGCGGGCGGCCTCGCTGTAGGAGATGCCGTAGTACCCCTCCCAGCGGTTCGCGAAGATCGCGTCCACGTCGTACTCGCGGACGATCTCGCGCGCCACCTCGGTGACGAACTCCCGGTGGTACGACGTGAACGCGCACGTCAGCCAGATGTCCGGATGCGCCCAGTGCTCGAGCGGGTTGCCGTCCAGGTCGCGGGCCAGCCACTCGGGATGGGCGGCCGCCGCGTCCGCATGGACCGCGTGCGGGTCGACGCGGGCCATCACGCTCATCCCTAGACTGCGGGCGCCTTCGACCAGGGTCCCGAACGGGTCGGTGTCGGCGAGGTACTTGCTGCGGTAATGGTACTCGAGCTGCGTCGGGTAGTAGGCGATGTAGCCGCCCGCGCTGATGCAGGTCGCGTTGGACCGGCTGCTGCGCATCAGGTCCAGCCAGAAGTCGGCGTCGAAGTGCAGCGGATCGTCCTCGGCCAGCGTGATCTGCGCCCATCGGGTCGCCTCCGACGGCCAGTCCGGACTGCGCTCCCCCGTCGTCCTGGTCGCCTGACGGTCGGACTCTGTGTGCATTGCACCTCCATCGCCGGGTTCGTCGATTGTCAGACAAGATTGCACGCCTGGCAAGAGCCGGTGTTAGGCTTCTCACGTGGAGTACCGCGGACATCGGCTGAGTGCGAACGTCTCGATGCTGTTCACCGAGCTGCCCTATCCGGAGCGGTTCGCGGCGGCCGCGCAGGCCGGTTTCACGACGGTCGAGTCGTGGTGGCCGTTCGCCGTACCGGATCCGCCGGCGGCCGAGATCGATGCGTTCGTGCAGTCGGTCGAGGCGGCGGGGGTGTCGCTGAGCGCGTTGAACTTCTACGGCGGCGACATCCCGGCCGGCGAGCGCGGCGTGGCCTCCCATCCCGACCGGCAGGACCAGTTGGCCGCCAACACGCAGGCCGTGGTCGCCATCGCCGAGCGCACCGGGTGCCGGCTCTTCAACCTGCTCTACGGCCAGCTCGACGACCGCTGGTCACCGGCGCTGCAGGCCGACACGGCGGTCGAGGCCATCCGCTCAGCCGCGGCAGCCGTCAGCCACTTCGGCGGAACCATCCTGATCGAGCCGCTCACGAAAGGCTTGAACGGCAGCTATCCCCTGCTGACCGCCGACGACGTACTCGCGATCCTCGACGGACCGCTGAAGGACGTCGGCAACCTCTCGCTGCTCTTCGACACCTTCCACCTCGGCAGCAACGGCGTGGACCTCGTCGAAACCGCCACCGTCCTGGGCGCCGGCCTCGCGCACGTCCAACTGGCCGACGCCCCCGGCCGCGGCGAACCCGGCTCCGGCGCCCTCCCGCTCACCCAGACCCTCGACGCCCTCAAGTCCGCCGGCTACCAGGGCCTGGTCGCCTGCGAGTACAAACCCACCACCGACACCACCTCGAGCCTCAGCTGGCTCGATTGACCCGACGCACCGCCTTGACGAGGTCACGCTGGACGTCGATCGTTGGGGGAGCATGAGAATGCCGAGGGGGAATCATGCCGGGGGCGTCTGGACTGCCTTATTTACAAGGCCAGTGGCGACGGCTGTCCACTGCTGAGTGCGCCGGGCGGTATCCGGCCGAGCTCACCTTCGTCGCCGCGACGTATCGCGGCGTCCGTGGTCCCGATCAGGGAATGATCTGGTGGGATGCGGGGACTTATCGCCTCGCCGATGACCGGACCCTGGTCCTGAGCACGGCGACCGACGAACTGGTCGAGTACGCCGTCGAGCTCACGCCGCAGCGCTTCACATTCACCGACCCGGATGGGTGTGAGGTCGTGTACGAGCGCGTGACATCTCCCCCTCCGTAGGCACGGGTCCATTTCCAAGGGGGAGCAAGATGTCCACTGGTCACGAACTGTCCGGCACCGCCGCTGTCGAGCTGCCGGGCGTCCCGCTCGCTGTGCCGATCGCGTTCGAGTCCGAGCAACCCGGCTCGGACGCACCGCCGATTCCGGGGCCGGATCCTGGTCCGTTCCCGCCGTCCGGTCCGCCGGAGCTGCCACCGGTCAAGCCGTGCAACCTCGGGTTCAAGGACGGCTGCTACGCCGTGACGTTCAAGCCCAAGGGCGTGGTCCGGCCGCTGGTGGGCACGCTCCGGGTGGACCGCGGCGCCCCCGACGCCGGGCCGGACGGCGTCATCGTGAGCGGCGACCTCTACACGGGGACACCGCCGTGGGTCGTCCAGCCCGAAGCGAGCCCCGCGGCCGGGCAGAGTGGATCCGTCGCCGCATCGCTGAGTCGCGGCGGCCTGCCGTTCGAGCTACTGCCGGTCCGCAGGATTCCCATCCATCCCAGGCATCGCTATGACTCCTACCTGAGCGGCACCCGGCTCTCGGTGCCTGCGTTCACGCTCGGGAACCGTCCATGCCAGGTCACCATCGACGTCGACCAGTTCGACTACACGCATCCGGCCGCCGGATCCTTCGAGGGTTCCTTCCCCGCGTCCCCCAGCCGCAGTCTGCGCTTCGTCCTGCATCGAAGCAGCCCGAGCTTCCCGCACCCGGTCTTCGGCGGTCCCAGCTTCCAGGGCCGCGTGTTCCAGGGCGGCGTGGACCGCGGGTCGATCACGCTGACGTGGGTCTCGGCGTACCTGCGCCGGGCCGTCCTGGAGATCGACGTACTCACCGGAGCCGTCGCGCCGGCTCCGGTCCCGCACCCGTCAGGGACCGGCAGCGAGTACTTCGACACCGTCTTCGCCGGCGCCCGCTGGGAGCTCACCGTCGAGGAGGACCAGGTCAATGTGCCGGTGCCGGGCGGCGTCGACCCGAACGTCTGCTGGTCGAGTGCCGACCTGCACAACCTGATGGCGACGGTTCGCAGGGCGTCGACGAACCTGGACGCCGAGTGGCGGACCCATCTGATCGTGGTGCCGGCCGCGATGGGGTGTTCCCGGGGCGTGATGTACGACCAGATCGACGTACCCCGGGAAGGGTCGGCGAGCTTCTCCGACGACGGCTACCCGGCCTCGCATTCCAGCAACTTCGGGACCGCCGAGGACGAGATGCAGCGCGAGGTGCCGCGCGCGTACCTGCGGTCGGCAAGCCACGAGGTCACCCACGCGTTCAACCAGATCCACCAGGAGAGCGAGACCTCGGCGGACAACTCGATCATGACCACGACGCCGAGCGTGGCCGACGTGCTCGGCGGACCCGCCACCGGTGCGCCCGGCGTGTTCCCGGACCAGATCAACCTCGGGTTCAACACCACTGTCCGCAACCACCTGGCGCACATGCCGGACCCGGTGATCAGGCCGGGCGGCTGGCCGTTCGCCAGCTGGTTCCCCTCCGGCGCGCCGCAAGCAGGTGACCGTGAACTGTTCGACGCGTCCGAGCTGTCGCTCGAGGTCACCGTCGACACCGCCCGAGCCGCCTTCGGTGCACCGGTCACGGTGACCTGGACGCTGACGAACACCTCGGACACCGAGCTCGTCGTGCCCAACGACGTCCGGCTGGAAGGGCTGTTCGCCACCATGACCGTCACCGACGACCGCGGCAGCGAGCGCCCCGTCCGGCCGTTCGTGATCGAATGCGAGGCCGTTCGGCTCGCGCCGCTCGCCCCTGGTGGCCAACTGACAGCGAGCTACCGGCTGTTCTGGAGCACCGCCGGGTTCGCCCTCGACCGGCCCGGCCGGCACCTCGTCGGCGTGGCAGTGACCTGGTCGACCGCGGGCGTACCGGTCGGCGCCACCGGCCAGGTCGAGCTGTGGGTGGACCACCCCACCAACGACGCCGAGAACCGGGACGCCGCGCTGGCGATGAACCCGGAGGTCGGCAAGTGGGTCGCCCTCGGCGGCGGCGCCTATCACCTCACCGAAGCGGTCGACCGGCTGACCGCCCTGGCCGGTGGCGGAGCCGGCCCGGAAGGCCGGGCTGCCGATGCCGCCCCGTCCTCACGAGTCGCAGAAGCCTTCGCCGGCCTGCTGCCCGACCGCGGCGCCGAGACCGGTGACTCAACCGCGAAGCGGACCCGCCGCGCCCCGGCCAAGAAGGCGACAGTCCGCAAGACGGCCAAGAAGACCGGTCGCTAGGGCAGACCATGGGTGCGTAGTTGCCAGCAGCAGCTACGCACCCGGCGTGGAGACCGGGTCGAGGGCCGGGTAGGGGTGTTCCGGGAGGCCGAGGTTGCGGTAGACGAAGCGCGGGATGCGGGTGAGGAAGCCGTTCAGGAAGGCGGAGCAGTGGGCGATCACCAGGTGGCTGTGCTGACCGGGTGAGAACCAGACCCAGCCGTCGGCCATCCGGAACGGGGTCGGCGGGTTCGCCATCAGGTACTCCATCTGGCGCGGGTGGATCACGTCGTACGCGTATTTCAGGTCCTGCGCGCTGACCGCGAACTTCTCGTTGAACGCCTCGGACTCGAAGCTGATCCCGCGGCCCCAGCCCTTGCGGCTGACCTCCAGCGGGGGCATCACGAGCGGCAGCTGGAACCCGAGGATCGCCTCGCTGTGGTTCTCGGTCACGGTCCGGGTCTGGGACCGGCCCTCGGAGTCCGTGTAGGTCTCGGTGCGCGTGGTCTTCCAGTGGTGCGTGAAGGCGACGAACGGCGGCCCGTTCCCGTCGCGGCCACGGATCACCTCACTGGTGCTGTGGCCGTGACCGGACTGAGTGACCGACGGGAGGTGCAGCAGGCTGTCGTCCTCACCAACCCAGTGCCAGTCCGGGTGATGGTAGAAGGTCAGCCGCTGGGGTGGCTCCGGGATGATCCAGCGGTCGAGCGGCGCGGCGTCGATCGCGTCGGCGACTGTGGCGAGCTGGTCCAGCCACGGCGCGAGGAGCTCAGGGTCCTTGCGCGGCGGGTCCAGGACAACCAGCTGGTCGGCGTCGATGCTGAGGTTCACGCCGGGCTGACCGGCGGCCAACCCGGTCAGCCGCTCACACACCTGCGGAGTCAGCGCTTCCGAGGCAAACGCCGGATCGAGTACGCCGACCTGCCACCCCGGACCCAGCTGCGGCGGGGTCTGGACCGCGGTCGCCTCGACGCCGAACCGCGGTTGCGTCGCGCCCCCGGTGATCCAGAGCTCCGGCAGCCGCCTGGACAGCGTGACCATGCCGACCCAGCCCGACCAGTGGTCGGACTTGTACTCGATCACCTGGAACAGCCGGCCCGAGCTCGTCCGGCCGGTGATCTGGTCGTCCGGCCGCCGGTTGAAGCCGATCCCGAACGGCGGATTGCCGAGGCGGGCGATGGAGTCGAACGCGGGGCTGTTTACGAACGTCCAGCCTCGCTCCCGCAGCGACTTGATGTACTGCTGCCGGCGCACGAGCGCGACAATGCCCACCGCGATTCCTGCCCCGACAAGCAGTAGCAGGAACAGTACGACGATCGACCCTGAGCTCACGCCCACCTCCTTGGTGACTCCGGTTCGGAGGATAACCGCGCGGAGGTCCTCAGGACGGCGCCAAGGCCGTCGGCAGCGGTGCGGCGTGGACGATCTGGAGGCGGCTGACGGCTCGGGTCAGGACGACGTACAGGCGGTGCAGCCCGCGTGGTTCGGCGGCGACGATCCGGGCGGGCTCGGCCACCACGACCGCGTCGAACTCCAGGCCCTTCGCGAGCGTGGCCGGGACGCAGACCAGTCGCGCGGTGTCCATCGTGTCCTCGGCCTCGCCGAGCAGCCCCGGCTCGAGACCGGCGGCGGCCAGTGCGTCACGCAGAGCCGCGACCTGGTCGTCGGCGGCGATGACTGCCACCGAGCCCTCGCCGGCCAGCGCGCGCCGGCAGGACGCGATCAGTGCCTCCGGCAACGAGTCCTCGTCGGTCTCGACGATGCTCAGCGCATCGGTGACCGCCCGGACGCCGCTCGGAATGCCCAGCGTGGGCGCGATCTGCGGCAGCAGCTTCGCGGCGAAGTCGATGATCTGGTCCGGCACCCGGAACCCGCGGTCGAGCTCGGCCACGACGCCGTCCGACTTCTCGAGGTGACCGAGAACCCGGTCCCAGGAACCCGCGGCCCACGGAGTCGTCGCCTGGGCCAGATCGCCGAGCACGGTCGCCGAGCCGGTGCGGCAACGGCGGCCCAGCGCGCGCAACTGCATCGCCGAGAGATCCTGCGCCTCGTCCAGCACAAGGTGACCGAGTGAACCAGTACGGCGCTCGATCAGGTCGTCGAGCTCGTCGAGCAGGATCGTGTCGGCTGCCGACCACTTCGCCGACTTCCAGGACCGCGGAGCCTTACGCCACAGCAAAGCCGCGCGCTCCTCCTCCGTCAGCTCGTCACCAGCCGCTGCAGCCAGGACGTCGGCGTCGGAGAGCAGGCGGTGTAGCACCTGCTCGGGCGCGACGCGGGGCCACACTGCGTCGACCAATTCCTTCACCGGCTTCGAACGCGCCACGGCGTTCTGCACCCGGTCGTCCGGCGACTCCCCGCGGCGCTCCATCAGCACCAGCACGGCGTGGGCGATCCGCTGCGCGAGGGCAGCCCGGCCGGGTGCGTAGCGGGTCGACTCCCGGAGGGCGGCGACGATCTCCTCGGCCTCGTAGTCGTGCACGCGGTAGCGCTGGGATCCCTTGCTGAACAGGATTCCGGCGGTCGGCTTGCCGACGTACGACCACAGGGCGCGGTGCAGCACGCGGGCCATCCGGGCGTCGCCCTTGACGCGCGCGGCCTCCGGCTCGTCGGACGCGGCGGCCGGCAGGTTGATCAGCTCGTCGATGGTGATCTGGCGTACGTCGACCTCGCCGAGCGCGGGCAGGACCTTGCGGATGTAGGACAGGAACGACCGGTTCGGTCCGACGATCACCACGCCACCGCGGCTCAGCCGCTCCCGCTCGGTGTAGAGCAGGTAGGCAACGCGGTGCAGGCCGACGGCGGTCTTTCCGGTGCCGGGAGCGCCTTGGACGCAGACGCTCGGGTGCAGCGGGGCGCGGACGAGGTCGTCCTGCTCCGGCTGGATCGTGGCCACGATGTCGCGCATCGGCCCGGTACGCGGGCGCTCGATCTCGGCCCGCAGGAAGGCGTCGGCCTGATCGGACTCGTCGGCTCCGATCAGCGGCTCGTCCTCGAACCCGGTCAGCTCGGCGGTGTCGGAGAAGCCGTACCGGCGGCGCATCAGGACGCGCTGGCGGTCGCTGCGGGTGGCCCGATAGAACGGCACCGAGACCGGCGCTCGCCAGTCGATCACCAGCGGGGCGCCGGTGCCGTCGTGCACATGCCGGCGGCCGATGTAGAACTGGTCCAGTTCCTCGATCGCACCGTGCTCGTAGTCGAGCCGGCCGAAGAACAGCGGCACGTCCGGCATGTCGACCAGGGCCAGGGTGCGCTGCTCGTGCGCGCGGGTGTTGGCCTCGTTGGTGAAGCGCTCGTCGTTGTCCTCACCCCCGATCATCGGGACGTCGCGGGTGGCCACGTCACGGTGCATGCGGGCCAGCGCGGACCGCGCCTCGGCCAGGAAGACGCGCTCGGCCTCGAGCTCAGCGGGCGGGATCAGTGCGGATTCGACCATCGGGAAGCCTCGTCTCGTGGGTGCAGGTCGACGAACGACGGACTGGCGGCGATCAACAGGGTCCCGCCCCGGATCCATCCGGTTCGTTGCGATCCTTCACAACACAAGCCACCGAGAAGCCCAGCAAGTTACCACCACCCCCACCACCCCTGCCACCGATTATCCGCGCAGCGCCCTGCACCCGGCGCTGCGCGGAGAGAAGTGCGTCAGCGGTAGCGGCGGGCGGTGTTGTTGGCTTTGGACTCGCCTGCTTGCCATTGGGCGATCCAGGGGCCGGTGCCTTCGGACTGGTCGAGGATGCCTTCTTCGAGCCAGGTGTGGGCGCCGGCGAGGACGCGTTGGGCCAGGCGGCGGTCGGCGCTGTCGGTGTTGCTCCACAGCTGGTCGAAGAGGTGGTCGACGCGGAGGCGGGCCTGCTCGCAGAACGCTTCGGCCAGCTCGTACGCCGCCTCGCCGCGGGACGGGTCGTCCGTGCGGAGCATCTCGGCCCGCGAGCAGGACGCGGCCATCGCGAACAGCTCGGCGCCGATGTCCACGATCCTGGCCAGGAACCCCTGGTGGTACTCGAGCTTCGCCTGCCACCGCCCCATCCCGTAGAACGTCTGCCGCGCAAGCTTCCGCGACGATCGTTCGACGAACCGCAAGTGCTTGGCGAGCGGACCGAACTCCGCGTAGGACGTGGGAACGGCGCCCTTCCCGACCGCCAGCTGCGGCAGCCACTTCGCGTAGAACCGGCTCGCACTCGCCGCAGCGCGCGCCTTGGCCTGCAGATCGGCATCGGCCGACGCAAGGTCGCCGGCCGCGGCCAGGTGCGCGTCGACCGCCTCCCGGGCGATCAGCAGGTGCATGATCTCGGTCGAACCCTCGAAGATCCGGTTGATCCGCAGGTCACGCAGGATCTGCTCCGCCGGTACGGCGCGTTCGCCCCGGGCAGCCAGCGAGTCAGCGCTCTCGTACCCGCGCCCGCCACGAATCTGCACCAGCTCGTCGGCGATCTTCCACGCCATCTCACTGGACCACAGCTTCGCCAGCGCGGCCTCGATCCGGATGTCCTTGCTGCCCGCGTCGGCCAGCTGCGCCGACAGGTCGAGCACCGCCTCGAGCGCGAACGTGGTCGCGGCGATGAACGAGATCTTCTCCGCCACGGCAGCGTGCTCGCCGATCGGCCGGCCCCACTGCACACGCTCGGCCGACCACTCCCGGGCGATCTTCAGGCACCACTTGCCGGCCGCCGTACAGGTCGCCGGGATCGACAGCCGGCCGGTGTTCAGCGTGGTGAGGGCGATCTTCAGGCCGGCGCCTTCGCGGCCCAGCCGGTTCTCCACCGGCACCCGGACCTGGTGGAAGCGGGTGACGCCGTTCTCGATCCCGCGCAGTCCCATGAACGCGTTGCGGTTCTCGACCGTGATCCCCGGTGAGTCGGTCTCGACCACGAACGCGCTGATCCCGCCCTTGCCACCGTCGTGCGCCGGCACGCGCGCCATCACCACGACGAGCTCGGCGATCACGCCGTTCGTGGTCCAGAGCTTCACGCCGTCCAGCACATAGGCGTCGCCGTCCTCGGTCAGCGTCGCGGTCGAGCCCAGCCGCGCCGGGTCCGAGCCGACGTCGGGCTCGGTGAGCAGGAACGCCGTCACCGCTCCGGCCGCGCACCGCGGCAGGAACCGTTGCTTCTGCTCGTCGGTGCCGAACATCTTCACCGGCTCGGGCACACCGATCGACTGGTGCGCGGAGACCAGTGCGCCGAGGCTGGGATGCACGGACGCGACCAGCATCAGGGCCTCGCCGTAGTACGACGCCGACAGGCCGAGGCCGCCGTACTCGGCCGGGATCTTGATGCCGAACACGCCGAGCTCGGCGAACCCCTGCAGGTACTCGTCGGGGACCTTGGCCTCGCGTTCGATCAGCAGGCCGTCGAGGGTCTCGCAGTAGGCGCGGAGCTTGCCGAGGAATTCCTCGCCCCGGGTGACGTCGTCCGCGGCGGGCCGTGGGTGCGGGTGGACGAGCGACAGGTCGAAGTCGCCGAGGTACAACTTCTTCGCGAAACTCGGCCGGGTCCACTCGGTCTCGCGGGCAGCCTCCGCGACCTTCCGGGCCTCGCGCTCACTGACGTGGGTGGTCATGCCACATCCCTCCTGGCTGGGGCGCGCACACTACCCACCAGTCTTACCCGGAAGTAGCCAAACCGGAACCCTTGGGCCGACGTCTTGCCGCAGATCGAGATCTCAGCGCCTCGCCGGTCGCGTCATTCGCGCCGACCGGCGACGACAGCGCCTGGGACTACCTGGACCTGTCCGGCGCCGGGCACCCTGGACCTCGGTCGGGCTCGCTCCACCTGCAGCTGCGACCTGACGAACGTTGCACCCGGCAACCATATCGCTGCCATCGTGGTCTTCGCCCGCGAGGAGACCTCCGGTTGTCCACAGGGACGGCAGCTTGTGGACAACCGGACATCGCCGGAATCCCTTGAAAACAAGGGGATTCCGGTTTGAATACTGTCGGTGGGAGTGTCTAGGGTTGATGCATGGAAGATCTGGGCGAGCGGCCGGTGTGGTCGATGAGTGGCAGCGAGATGCTGTCGACTCTCGACACGCTCGACGCCGAGCTGGCCCGGCTCCAGACCTACCGCCTCCAGCTCATCGCCGGCCTGGAGAACGTCGGCTACGCCGAGGAACTCGGCGCCCACGACACGGCCCGACTGCTCGCCTTCCGATACCGCATCAACAGCACCGACGCCCGCCGTGACCTACGACTCGCACTCGCTCTCCCGAAATACCAAGACGTAGCCGCGGCGCTCCCCGACCCGACCGTCCAGTACTCCGGTTCCGCCGAGCAGGCCACCGAGGCAACGAGCCCCACCGCCGACGGAGCTGCCGATGGCGTGGGTGGGTCTGAGTGTGGCGGCGGTGAGGGCCGGTGGCTGCTGCGGCCGGCGCAGGCCGAGGCGATCGTGTCGGCCCTCGAGCGCGTCCCGTCGACCGTGCCCTCCGAGGACCTCGAGGTCGCCGAGCAGCAACTGGTCAACCTCGCCCGCCACCTGTCCCCGGCCGAGCTTCGCCACGCAGCCCAGCAGATCCGCGATCTCCTGGACACCGACGGCCCAGAACCCGACGAACGCAAGGCCTACGCCCGTGAATCCCTCACCCTGAGCACCGCCGACCACGGCGTCACGTTCCGCGGCTACCTGGCCAACGAGAACGCCGAACTGTTCCGCGCACTGATCCACGCCGGTGCGCGGCCACACAAGACCCTCGACGGCCAAGCAGATCCGCGCCCCCGTGACAAGCGCCAGGCCGACGCCCTCACCAGTGCCCTGACGACCGCCGCCGCAGCCACCGACACGGGCCGCACGCCCCACACCACGACCCGCCCGGCCGACGGCTTGGTGCCCGGGTTCGGGGCCAAGGCGAACATCACCGTCACCATCGACCTGGCCGACCTGAAGGCCGCCACCGCCGACGCGACCGGCAAACTCGTGTACGGCGACGACCTGTCCGCGACCGCGATCCGCCGCCTCGCCTGCGACGCGAAGATCATCCCGCTGGTGCTTGGCTCGAACTCCGAACCACTCGACGTCGGCCGCGCCGAACGCCTTGTCACCCGAGCGATGCGCCGCGCCCTCAACGCCCGCGATCGAGGCTGCGTCGTCTGTGGCGCCCCACCGATCCAGTGCGACGCCCACCATGTGCGGAGCTGGATCGACGGCGGCCCCACCGCCATCAACAATCTCGCCCTGCTCTGCCGCCGCGACCACCGCGACCTCCACGACGGCCACTGGCACATCACCATCACCAACGGCACCGTCCACGTCATCCGCCCAACCTGGGCAGACCCGCCACCACCGCGCCCAACCCACCAGCCACCCGGCGAGCGATCGCGCCCACCAGCACCTACCGATCCCGACCCGCCGCGCCCCGAACCCGCGACCGGCGATCCATCCTCACGGCCAAGTCGCTGGGTCGCGGACGAACAGGCACGCAACGAGGCCGCCACCTTCGCGATCCTGAGCTGAGCAGGTTCGCAATCCTGGGCCCAAGCAGTCACGCGATCTTGGGCACGGGCGGTCCAGGAATGTCGCCGGGCAATCGTCGCGGGGCTTGCTCCAGTGCGGCGGGGGTCGCCCGGCATACCACAGCGCTGCCTGGCTGCTCGCGCCGTACCGATCGCCGGGTACTGCGCGCTCGCCGCCCCCGGGCCGTCGACGTTGGCTGACGGCCACCTATCGACAGGAGCGCCGCGCCGGGATCTGCTGCACATCGTCCTGGATGCTGCCGCGATCCCCGCCTCCGGCCTATCCGGGCGGCCTCGCGATCGTCGCCAACGCGGGGCGACGTCAGCGGGCTGAGCTCCGGCGACGCTTTACCTGCAGCACCTCCGGGCCAGCACGTCCGCGCCGCCGGTTCCTCGGGTGCTCTCGCGTCGAAACTCTCGGGTGCTCTCGCGTCGGGACCTCGTTCGCCTCCGTTCCGTGGGCGCCGTCCACGTGCGTCGGCCGTATCGCCGCTCGCCGCATCGACACCTCACCCGCCCTCGCCGCACCACGCCCCGGGCCACCCCCACCCCGGTCAACGCCACCACACGGCCACACGGCCACCCCGGCCAACGCCACCACACGACCACCCCAACCCGACCACCACCCCGACCACGCCCACCACGACGCCGGCCACTCCCCACCGTGACGCAGGCCAGGGCTCGCCGCACCACCATTGGCCGGGACTCGGCGTGCTGCCGCCGTGGGGCTGCTCGTCATGGCAACGGCCTTCGTCCTGGCTCATGGGCGTAGGAGCACGACGTCAACGCGAGCGGCCACCTCGTCTCAGGAATCACGTGCGGTTGTGGCGAGCGTTCTGGCACCAGTCGCGGCCGCGGGTTCAGCGGTGGTTTCTGCGCTTGCGGTCGCTGACCTCATCGGAGCCGCTGGCTTGCTGCTCGGCGCCGTGAGCGTCCTCCGGACGGTGCTTGGTACCGGCTGAGGTGGGCTGTGGACGAATCGGGCCGCCGCCCAGGCGGCGGTACTTCCAGCACTGTTCGTTGTAGTCGTAATAGGTGTCTACGCCGCCAACCGTGATCACGGTCGCCTCCGGGATGCCGGTCGTTGAACCGCCCGCTGCTGGACGAACACTCTCCCAGTACCCCCGGCCAATCCTTGACAGCTCCCGGCAAGCGTTTGCCATGATCGGCGGGTGATCTACGAGCTGAACCATGTCGGTGGGCGGATCCGGAACCTGGACGCGAGTCTGGCGTTCTACGGCGAGACGGTCGGGGCGGAGGTGGTGGACCGGCTGTTCATGGCGAGCGCGAACGTCGACCGGGTGCACATCCAGATCGCGACC
This sequence comes from Kribbella sp. NPDC050820, assembly GCF_040653975.1. Taxonomy (NCBI): domain Bacteria; kingdom Bacillati; phylum Actinomycetota; class Actinomycetes; order Propionibacteriales; family Kribbellaceae; genus Kribbella; species Kribbella sp. NPDC050820. Next base: position 256,828 of record NZ_JBFAHB010000002.1, on the reverse strand, counting down.
GGCCTGGTGGAGCTCCTGCACAACCGGGACGACGACCCAGGCGCGACGTACGGGCTGAACCACGTCGGCTTCATGACCGACGACCTGGACAGCGACTACGCGCGGCTGATCGACGCCGGGCACGGCGAGTTGTCCGCGCCGCGAGTCGCAGGCAGCGGGCAGGGCCGGCTCGCGTTCCTCTCCGACCCGAACGGCGTCCGCATCGAGCTTCTCCAGCGTTCGGAGGAGTTCCGGGTGCCGCCGATCACCTCCGGTCCGGTACGGCGGTTGTCGTACGTCGCCCTGTCCGCACCCGATCTCGACGCGGCGATCGAGTTCTACGGCGACCACCTCGGCATGGAGCGCTGGACGCCCAATCAGCCGGACGGAGCGGTCTACTTCCGGCTCGGCGCCGACGCCGTGAAGCTGCTGCCGACCGCCGGCACTCCGGTCAGCCACCTCGGCCTCGAAGTGACTGAGCCAGGCGGAGACGTGCAGGACCCGGACGGCAACCAACTGAGGTTCGTCCCAGCCGCGTAGGTCACAATGCAGGAATGGGGGGCCTGCAGGGTGGGCTGGGCCGGTACGGCGTCACCGAGCGGGAGGCGGAGGTTCTTTCGGCGATCGCCGATCGGCTTCGCAACCGCGAGATCGCCGAGCACCTGCACGTCTCGGTGCGGACCGTCGAGAGCCACATTGCGGCCCTCATGCGCAAGCTCGGCGTCACCGGCCGCGCCGCACTGGTCGAGCTGGGGAACCAGGTACGGCGAGACCCAGGCTCTCCCCTTCCGACACCACTGACCAGCCTGGTCGGCCGGGACCACGAGGCCGGTGAACTCCGGCAACTGCTCGACGCACATCGCCTGGTCACGCTGACCGGGCCCGGCGGGGTTGGCAAGACCAGGCTGGCTTTGCTGGTCGCCGACCACGCGCGGTTCGCCGACCTGGCTCCGGTCGGCGCGGACCTCGTCGGCGACACGTTGGCTCGCGCGCTGGGCGTCGTACCGCAGCCGGGTTGGGTGCTGCGTGACGTCGTCGGAGACATGCAAGGCCTGCTGGTGGTGGACAACTGCGAGCACGTGATCGCGGAGACTGCGGGGCTGGTCGATGACCTGCTCGCCGCGGGGAGCGGTCTGCGGGTGCTCGCCACGAGTCGCGAGCCGCTCGGCGTACCGGGCGAAGTCAGCTATCAGGTGCCGACGTTGCCCGTCCCGCCGGCGGATGCCGAGGCCGGGACGTACGCCGCCGTACGGCTGTTCGTGGATCGCGCGGCCGCGGCCGCCCCGGGCTTCACGCTCACCGCTGACACTGCGCCTGCAGTCGCGGCGCTCTGCCGTCGGCTCGACGGGCTGCCGTTGGCGATCGAGTTGGCGGCGTCGCGGATCCGCAGTTTCGAGCCGGCCGAGCTGCTGATTCATGTGGACGAACGGTTCGAGCTTCTCTCCGCAGGTGCCCGGACCGCCCCGGCGCGTCAGCAGACCCTGCGTGGTGCGATCGACTGGAGCTACCAACTCCTGGACGAAGACGAGCGCCGGATGTTCGACCGGCTCGGGGTGTTCCCGGCCGACTTCGACTTCGACGCCGTCCGGGCGGTGTGCGGCGCGGATGCCATCACCTTGCTCCCCCGGCTCGTCGACAAGTCACTCGTGTCGACGGTCGGCCGTGGCCGCTACCGGCTGCTCGAGACCATTCGTGCGTACGCCGTCGAGCGCCTGGCAGCCGATGACGATGCCAAAGCGAAGCACGCATCCCACTACCTTTCCCTTGCCGAGCAGGCCGCGCCGAAGCTGCGGACAACCGACCAGCGCGCCTGGGCCGACCGCCTGACGGCCGAGCAAGCCAACCTGCGCACCGCGATGGCGACCTGCGACGACGTCGAGACCGCGTGGCACTGGGTGGCGACGTTGCAACGCTTCTGGGACATCACCGGACAGCACGTCGAAGCTCAGAACTGGATTCGCAAAGCACAGGGGCTGGGCGATCCGCCCGCCACGCCGAGGGCCGTTGCCGGACTCGCGGCCGCGAGCGCACTGCAGCACTCGGCGGACGCGCAAGGCTCGTTCGCCCTGGCCCAGCAGGCGGTCCAGCTGGCCGCCGGACTCGACAACCTGACCCGGGCGGTCGCCGCGCGCGAGCTGGGTCTCGGCGCGATGTGGGTCCGGCCCGAGCTGATGCTGCCCAGCCTCGAGAAAGCACTCGAACTCCTGGACGACGATCATCCGTGGGAGCAGGCCCTCGTCATGCAGGGGATCGGACAGGCTCACACCGAGCTGTCCGAAACGGTGCGCTGGGGCCACCGGAGCGTGGCGCTGTTCCGCGAGGTCGGTGACCTGAGCTTCGCCGCGAACGGGCTGTACCTGATGGCGCAGCGCGCGATGTTCGCCGGCGTCACGACCAGCGAGGTGGACGAGTGGCTGACCGAGAGCCGACAGCTCGCGGAGACTGTCGACAGTGACGAGGACCGGGCGCACGCAAGCGTCGCGTTCGGCCAGCTCGCGTGGCTGCGCGGTGACCACGAAGGTGGGGCCGAGCTGATGGACGGATGCCTCCCGACCCTCCGCCGACTAGGCGACCGGCGATGTGCCGGCCGGGCGTTGTTCCTGCTCGGCGAGTGGTCTTTCGAGCAACACGATCTCGCAACGGCCGCGAAGCAGTTGGCCGGCAGTGTCGAGGCGGTCGCGCAGGCGGGTCAGTCGGTCATCCTCGTGCGGGCGCTCGACGCGCTGGCCGCCGTACTCGCAGCCCAAGGTCACGCACGGCAGGCGGCGATGGTTCTCGGTACGGCGGCCGACGCCCGGCAGTCGGCCGGTGGCCCGATGCTCCACGACGAGCCACCCGACGAAGAGCTGCGGACCTCCCTGCTCGACGCCCTCGGCGAGGCGGCGTTCGTCACCGCGCACTCCGAGGGCTCACGCGTGGGCGCGCTGCAGGTACTGCGACTCGTGCAAGTTGCCGGATGACCGCGGCGGCGACCCTCCGGCGCGGTGGGCGCGCTTCCCGCGCCCGGCGGTGTTGTTCGGCCTCGGCCAGCAGTGCGGTACGGCGCTCGGCGGCCACGGCGGCGGCGATATCGCCCGACATCATCATTTCGACCATCTCCCTGAAGGACTCTTGCCTTCAGCGTCCGGTCTCGCCGCCCGCCCCACATCCGTGCAGCGCACGGAAATCCTGGTCCGTGCTGGGCACCTAGGCGGCGTCCGTGCGGGCCTCGGCGACCAGCCGACCACGCGCCGTACCCGGGAACCGATCGAGCATCGCCCGGACCTCGGCCGCGTCGACGTTCGCACCGAACAGCTCGGTGCCGGGTTCGAGGCGCATGCCCTCGGCCAGCGGTCCGGCCAGCACCGGGTCGAAGCCGAGCGCGTCGACGATCTCTGCCACCGCAGCGGCGTCGGCGGGTTCCCCGGCGATCGCGATCGCCTTGCGGTCCGCGGATCCGGCCGGCCGGGCGCCGTCCTCGAGATCGTGGTAACCCATGTGGTTGAACGCCTTCACCACGCGTGACTCGGGCAGGAACTCCTGCACGGTCTCGCTCGACGAGGTCCGCGGATCGGTCAGGTCGTCACGGACCCCGTCGATCTCCCACCAGTAGTTCATCGCGTCGATCACGAGCTTGCCGCGCAACGCTTCGGCCGGGATCGTGCGGTACTTGCCCAGCGGCAGAGCCAGAACGACGACATCGGCCTGCGCGACCGCCTCGGCGGAGGTGGTGGCGACCGCGCCGGGCGTGACGATCTCGACGATCAGCGCGATCTTCGAGACGTCACCGGAGCCGGCGATCAGCACCCGGTACCCGGCCGCGACCGCGAGCCGGGCGAGCACGGTGCCGAGCTTCCCGGCGCCGAGGATGGCAATGGTCGGCATCGGGTCACCCGGCCAGGATGTCGCGAACCAGTGGGACGACCTTCTCGCCGTACAGCTCGACTGCCTTCAGCCGTGCGCTGACCGGCAGCTGGCCGGCGGTGTAGATCAGGTCGAAGCGCCCGACGCCGAGCCGCTGGATGGCGCCGGCGATCCGGCGGGCCACGGTCTGCGGCGAACCGACGTACATCGAGCCGTGCGCGACCTCGTAGTCGAACTCCTGCCGCTTGACCGGCGGCCAGCCGCGCAGCGCGCCGATCCGGTCCCGCATCACCTTGTACCGGGGCCAGAACAGCTCCTTGGCCTCCTCGTCGGTGTCGGCGATGAAGCCGGGCGAGTGCATCCCGACCGGGTGCGCGACCGTGCCGTACTGCTCGGCAGCCCGCCGGTACAGGTCCAGGTACGGCGCGAAGCGGTCCGGAGCTCCCCCGATGATCGCCAGCATGAGCGGCAGACCGTAGTACGCCGTACGCACGACGGACTGCGGTGACCCGCCGACGCCGACCCACGTGGTCAGCCGGCCGGACTCGGTCTTGGGGTAGACGTCCGCGTTGTCCAGGGCGGCCCGGGTGGTCCCGCTCCAGGTCACCGGCTTCTCGTCGAGCAGCTCGACGAACAGCTGCAGCTTCTCCTCGAACAGGACGTCGTAGTCCTTGAGGTCGTAGCCGAACAACGGGAAGGACTCGGTGAACGAACCGCGGCCCAGGATGACCTCGGCGCGCCCGTTCGACAGCGCGTCCACGGTCGCGAACCGCTGGTACACCCGCACCGGGTCGTCCGAGCTGAGCACGGTCACGCCCGACCCGAGCTTGATCCGCGAGGTCCGGGACGCGATCCCGGCCAGCACGGTCTCCGGTGTGGAGATCGAGTACTCCGGGCGGTGGTGCTCGCCGAGCGCGATCGCGTCCACGCCGAGCTCGTCGGCCAGCACGGCCTCCTCGACCACCTGCCGGATCGCGGCCGCATCCGACACCGGCACGCCGGCGTCGTCCTCCGGAATGTCACCGAAGGTGTCGAGGCCGAACACGACGTCCGTCATGAACCCATCTCCTGTCCTGTCACCCGCACTAGTCTAGGTTGACATGTCAACACGAACTCCGCCGGGATCATTCCCGGGTGCAGCCGGTCGATCATCCGGCCCGGACGATGTGGGCGGGCGGCCCGGACCATGATGGTGGGGGCGTCCGAGAGGAGACAGTCGTGCCGATCAGTGCCCGCGTCCGATGAGCGACTCGCAACGTGCTGCTGCGCCCGCGGTGCGGGACCCGGCCGCAGTCATCCGTTCGAAGCCGTACCTGATGGCGTTGGTGCTCGCCGCGATCCTCGGTATTCCGATATCGGCTGTCGCGTACGGCTTCCTGGCGCTGGTCAGCGCGATCCAGGAGGCCTTGTTCGACGATCTTCCGCAGGCGATCTTCACCGGGGGTGTCCCGGCGTGGTGGCCGGTGCCCTGGTTGGTGCTCTGTGGGCTGCTGACCGGGGCGACCATCCGGTACCTGCCCGGCAACTGCGGTCACTCACCGGCCTTCGGGTTCAAGGCCGGCGGGGGTCCGACGCCTGACCGCGAGCTCCCCGGCATCATCCTGGCCGCCTTGGCCACGCTCAGTCTCGGCGCGGTCCTCGGGCCCGAAGCTCCCCTGATCGCCATCGGTGGTGGCCTCGCCGCGCTGACCGTGCATCTGATCCGGAAGGACGCGCCCCCGATGGCGCTGACGATCATGGCGTCGGCCGGCAGCTTCGCGGCGATCAGCACGCTGCTCGGCTCTCCCGTCCTCGGCGCGTTCCTGATCATGGAGGCCGCCGGTATCGGGGGTGCGACGCTGAGCCTGGTGGCGCTGCCCGGGCTGCTGGCCTCCGGCGTCGGCGCTCTGGTCTTCATCGGCCTGGACAACTGGACGGGACTCGGCACCTTCTCGCTGGCCCTCCCCTCGGTGCCGCCGGCGGTGGAGCCGACAGTGGCGACGATGTCCTGGGCCCTGGCGATGGGTGCTGCCGGGGCGCTGCTGGGCTGGCTGATCCGCTGGATCGGGCTGTCGCTACGTCCAGTCGTGCATGCGTCCCGACTACTGGTCACAGCGGGGCTCGGCCTGGTCATCGGCCTGACCGCGATGGCCTACCAGCTGATCTCCGGCAACAGCTTCAACCAGGTCCTGTACTCCGGCCAGGACGCCCTGCCCGAGCTGGTCGAACACGCCGCGGACTACTCGCTCGGCGTACTGATACTGCTCGCAGCCTGCAAGACGCTCGCCTACGGGCTGTCGCTGAGCGCGTTCCGGGGCGGACCGGTCTTTCCCGCGATGTTCATCGGCGCGGTGCTGGGCATCGCCGCGAACGAGTTGCCCGGCATGAGTCTCGCGCCGGCCATCGGCATGGGCATCGGAGCCATGTGCGCCGCGATGCTGCGACTGCCCCTGACCTCGACGCTGCTGGCCACCTTGCTGCTCGGTACGGACGGTGTGGTGGTGACGCCGCAGGTCGTGGTCGCCGTAGCAGTGTCGTTCGTCGTCACCAACATGCTGCCGACGCCAGGTCCGCAACCGGCCGCCCACGACCCCGCCCCAGCAGCCAAGTCGCACGGGGCGACATGAACCTGGTCCCCGAGCCGCTGCGCGGCTACCAACGAGCCTGGCTGGCGCGCGACATCATCGCCGGTCTGACCCTGTCGGCGGTCGCGATCCCCGAGGTGATGGGCTACACCTCCATCGCCGGCACGCCGATCGTGACCGGGCTCTACACCGTCATCTTCCCCACCCTCGTCTTCGCCCTGCTCGGCTCGTCGCGGCTGCTGGTCGTGGGCGCAGACTCGGCCACCGCCGCGGTCCTCGCCGCGGGGCTGACCGGTCTCGGCATCGCGGGAGTCACGCCCGGGTCGCCCGACTGGCTGGCCATGGCCGGCCTGACCGCGCTGGTCTGCGGTGGGCTGCTGATCGTGGCGCGACTGCTGCGGCTGGGCTTCATCGGGGACTTCCTGAGCGCGTCGGTGCTGATCGGCTTCCTCACCGGTGTCGGCATCCAGGTCCTGTCCGGGCAGATCCCGGACCTGCTGGGGATCCCCAAAGGCGACGGCGGATGGTTCGAGCAGCAGTGGCACTGGATCAGCTCGCTGTCCTCGATCAGCCTCGGCACGTTCGCGTTCGGGCTGAGCACGATCGTGATCATCCAGCTCTTCAAGCGTTTCCTCCCGGTCGTCCCGGGCGCCATCGTCGCGGTCGTGCTGCTGACCGCGATCTCCGCCCTGGCCGACGCGCAGGCACACGGTGTCGACGTGGTGGGCGCCGTCCAGGGCGGATTCCCACCGATCGGCCTGCCCCCGGGCATCTCCTGGTCGGACGTGGGCAAGGTGCTGCCGACCGCCTTGTCGTGCTTCGTGCTCATCGTCGCCCAGAGTGCCGCCACCTCCCGGAGCTTCGCGTTCAAGCACGGAGACTCGGTCGACATCAACCGCGACATCGTGGGGCTCAGCGGCGCCAGCATCGCCGCCGGCCTCAGCGGCGCGTTCGTGGTGAACGGCAGCCCGACCAAGACGCAGATCCTCGACGAGCAGAAGGGGCGCACCCAGCTCGCCAACCTGACGATGGCGGCAGTCGTGCTGCTGTTCACGTTGTTCTTCACCGGGCTACTCGCAGACATGCCGAAGGCGGTGCTCGCCGGGATCGTCTTCCTCATCGGCGTCAGCCTGATCGACGTGCCCGGCCTGCAGCGGCTGTGGCGGCGACGCCGGGACGAGTTCGTCGTGGCTCTGATCACCACCGTGACGGTCTTCGCCATAGGCGTCGAGCAGGGCATCATCCTGGCCGTCGTGCTGTCGCTGCTCGACCTCGTCCGGCGGCAGTACCGGCCGGGCGACTACGTCATCGGCCAGGACCAGGCCGGCGAGCCGACGTACCTGCCGGCGGTGCCGGGCGCGCAGAGCCTGCCAGGGCTCGTGGTCTTCCGGTACGACGCGGACCTGTTCTACGCCAATGCCAACCGCTTCGCCGACCATCTCGAGTCGGTGATCTCCGCCGCGCCCGACCCTGTCCGCTGGGTGGCGCTGGACTGCGGCTCGATCGACGACATCGACTACTCGGCCGGGGTGACGCTGTCCAACCTGGTCAACTACGCCCGGGCGCACGGCGCCCGCTTCGTTCTCGTCCGGCCGGACACCCAACTGCTGTCGACGCTGCGCACGTACGGCACGCTCGACGCGATCGGCGAAGACGCCATCTTCCCAACCCTCGACGCCGCCTTCGCCGCCTACCGCGAGGAGGTCCTGCGATGACAACCGATCACGACAGCACGCTGCGGCCGAGTGACCTGCTGTCGGCCTGGAACGACAACGCGACCCGGCAGGCGTTGGTGGACTACGTTGAACGCGCCCTCGAGGAGGACGGGCCGTACTACGTTCCACCGGCCGAGCGCATCGCCGTCTTCGACAACGACGGCACGCTCTGGTGCGAAAAGCCCATGCCGGTCGAGCTCGGCTTCATCCTGCAGCGGCTCGCCGAGATGGCCGAACAGGACCCGAGCCTCCGGGACCGGCAGCCGTGGCAGGCCGCTCACGACCGGGACTATGCCTGGCTCGGGGCCGCGATCACCAAGCACTACCACGGCGACGACCACGACGTGAAGGTGCTCCTCGGCGGCGTCCTCCATGCGTTCGCAGCGATGAGTGTCGACAGCTACGCCGAGCTGGCCGGCAGCTACCTCCGGACCACGCGCCACCCGACCCTCGGCCGGCCGCTGCGAGACTGCGCCTACCTCCCGATGGTCCAGCTGTTGCGCTACCTGGAGGCCAACGGGTTCAGCACCTTCATCGCCTCCGGGGGCGACCGCGACTTCATGCGGCCGATCACCGAGGAGATCTACGGCATTCCTTCCGAGCGGGTCATCGGCAGCTCGGCCGCGCTCCGGTACCAGGACGACGACACCGGAGGGTCGCTCGTCTACCAGGCGGAGATGGACACCTTCGACGACGGCCCCATGAAGCCCGTGCGCATCTGGAGCAGGCTCGGCCGGCGGCCGGTCGTCGCCGGCGGGAACTCGAACGGCGACATCCCGATGCTTCAGTACGCCGGACTGCCCGCGCGCCCCGGGCTTCGGCTGCTGGTCCTGCACGACGACGGGGAACGCGAGTTCAGCTACACCGCCGGAGCCGAGACGTCACTCGAGCGGGCCCGCAGCCAGGACTGGACGGTGGTCAGCATCAAGAACGACTGGGCGACGGTCTTCGCCGACGAAACCGAGACCTCCCGCTAGAAGTTGCTGACGCGGGGGCTGGAGCGGTCCTCGGTTGCGACCAGCACGTCGAGGAGCATTTCCTGCAGGGTCGTGCGGAGGGCAGCGCAGGCAGGGTCGTGCCACAGGTTGACCAGTTCGAGAGGGTCGGCCTCGAGGTCGTACAGCTCGCCGTCACGGGGCCGGCTCGATGCAGGGTCGCCGTGGTGGACCACGATCTTGTGGCGGTCGTGGCGCAGCATTGTCGTGTGGACCGGCGGATCGTAGGGCGAGCCGCTGTTCCGGTACTCGCTCAGGACCCAGTCCCGCCGTACCCAGTCCTGCTCCTGCGCGGTGACCAGCGGCAGTAGCGAGCGGCCCTGCGCGCCTGGCAGCCCGTCGACACCGGCTGCGGCCAGGAGCGTTGGGGCGAGGTCGATCCACTCGACCAGCTCGTCGCGCACCAGTCCTGGCTCCACCCGCCCTGGCCATCGCACGAGCAAGGGGACCCGGACCGAGCAGTCGAACATCATCGGGCCCTTCAGCAGCAGCTGATGGTCGCCGAGGAGCTCGCCGTGGTCGCTGGTGAAGACCACCAGCGTGTTGCCGGACAGGCCTTCGTCGTCGAGCGCGGCGAGGATCCGGCCGACCTCGTCGTCGACGAGCGTGACCATCGCGTAGTACTGGGCCTTGATCTCCTGGATCTCGGCGGCGGTGAAGTCGCGGAACCCGGGGCTGTGGCCGGCGTACGACTTGATCGACGCCTCGGTGTAGATCGGCGGTTTGCCGGCCAGCTCCTGCTCGTCGCCGATCGGCGCGGGCAGGCTGTCCGGGTCGTAGAGCTCGCGGTACTCTGCCGGCGCGCCGAAGCCGTGGTGCGGGTCGAAGAAGTTGGCGACGAAGCAGAACGGCGTGTCCGCACGCCCGGCGGCGCGCAGGAAGTCGATGGTCTCGTCGCCGATCCAGTGGCTGTAGTGCGACTCGGTCGGCAGCCGGTCGAACGCCCCGTTGCCTTCGGCAAGGGTCTTCTCCAGCAGGCCGGGGAAGTTGGTGTCGAGCCAGCCGTGGTAGTGGTTCTCGTCGCAGGGCAGGTACGGATCGTGCGCCCACCGGAAGACCCGGAAGCCGTCGTCGATCCGCGGTTCCACCCGGCCTCCGGCAGCGGCTCCGAGGTGGAACTTCCCGACCAGGCCGCAGTCGTACCCGGCGTCGGCCAGGTCTCGGGTGAACACCCGCTCGGCCGGCGAGATGTCGACACCGTTCGCCCAGAGCCCGTGGTTGTGCAGGTACCGGCTCGTCATCAGGCTGGCCCTGGACGGACCGCACACCGGCGCCTGCACGTAGCAGTTCGTGAACCTCGCCCCCTCGGCGGCGAGCCGGTCGAGATGCGGGGTGCGGATGTGCGGGTTGCCCGCGGCACCCAACGCGTCGAACCGCTGCTGGTCGGTGCAGAGCACCAGGATGTTCGGCCGGTTCACAGGTCTCCTCTCATCGAGCGGTACGACGGGCCTCCCGGCGGGCGGCGTCGATCGCCTCGGCCGGGGTGGAACGGGCGGGCCGCCCGAGGATCGCCCGGACCACCTCGACCGGCAGCTTCGGCTCCCGGCCGGCAGTCAGCAGTCCGTTGGTCTCCTGGTCGGTGTCGGTCAGCTGCGTCCAGCAGAACCCGGCGATCTCCGGGCTGTCGAGCATCGCGTCGACCATGTCCTGGAACGTCTTCGTGAACTCGGCGACCGAATCCACAGCGGCGTACCCGTGCCACTCCTCCCCCTCCGGCGGACGCAGGCTCAGCCCGCCGATCTCGGTGAGCATCAGCGGCTGTCCCCGGCGGACCGGGTCGCCGAGCAACGCCGTACGACGCGCCGGCGGCCGGTCACCGAACACCCGCTCGACCGCCGCCCGATCCGCGTAGCGGGCTCGCAGCGATTCGGCTGTGGGCGCGTAGTCGTGCAAGCCCCAGATGTCGCTCTCGGTGTGCTCCCAACCGTCGTTCGAGATCACCGGCCGGGTGCCGTCGAGCGCATGGGTCAGGTGGTAGAGGGCGGTCGTCGCATGTCGCTGCTGCGCCGACTCGGTCGCGTGCCAAACGCCCCAACTCTCGTTGAACGGCACCCAGGTCACCACGCACGGATGGCTCCGGTCCCGCTCGACCACCTCGAGCCACTCCTTGGTCAGCCGCTCGACCGTACGCGGCGCGTACTCGTACGCGCTCGGCATCTCGTCCCAGACCACCAGCCCGAGCCGGTCGCAGCAGGCGAGGAACCGTGGATCCTCGACCTTCTGGTGGACGCGCACGCCGTCGAACCCCAACTCCTTGATCAACTCCACCTCGCGGCGCAGCGCGGCCGCGCTCGGAGCGGCCAGCCGGGACTCGGGCCAGTAGTTCTGCGCGAGCACCAGCCGCAGGAACATCGGCTGCCCGTTCAGCAGGAACCGCCCGTCCCGCACGCCGACGCTGCGCAGGCCGACGTACGACGTGACGCTGTCGACGACCCGGTCTCCCTCGATGACCTCGACCCGGGCGTCGAGCAGCGTCGGCTGATCCGGACTCCACAGCAGCAGACGCTGGTCGAGCTGGTGCCGGGCCGCCTCTATCGCGACATCCCAGCGCTGGCGTTGTCCCTGCGCGAGCGCGGTCTGGTCGGCGAGAACCCGGTCTTGGTGGGACAGCACAATGCGCACGCGGGCACCAGGTGCCGGTGGGTGCGACAGTTCCACCTCGGCGGTGACCGACCCGCAGACCACGTCGGGCGTCCAGTGCAGGCGGCGTACGTGCAGTGCGGGAACGATCTCCAGCCAGATGGGCTGCCAGATGCCGGTGGTGCGGTGGTACCACACCCCGTGCGGGCGCTCGCGCCAGTCCTGCTTGCCACGCGGCTGGGTGCCGTCGTCGAGTGGATCCTCGGCGCGGACCACGATCACGTGATCGTCGTGGCCGGCCAGTGCTGCAGTGACGTCGAGAGTGAACGGGGTGTGCCCACCCTCGTGACCGCCGACGTGGACGTCGTTGACCCACACGTCCGCTCGGTAGTCCACGGCGCCGGCGTGCAGCAGGACGCGTTCGCCCGGCAACGGTTGTCGGTCGAGGCGCACCGTCCGGCGGTACCGCACCACCGGATGTGGGGACTGGTCGTCGATCCCGGACAGCGTGCTCTCCGGCGGATAAGGGACCTGGATGGTTCGCATGTACGGCGATCCGTCGCCGGTCGCGAAGTCCCACGGCCCACAGAGGTCCTGCCAGTGGTCACGCTTCAGCAGCGGACGCGGGTACTCCTCGCTCACTGCTTCACCGCGCCGGCGATGCTGTCGACGAAGCGGCGCTGGAGGACGGCGAAGACGGCGATCGCCGGAATCAGCGAGATGACCGCGGCCGCGGCGAGGCCCGACCAGTCGGTGCTTTGCTCGCCGACGAAGACGGTCATGCCGACCGCGAGGGTGCGCAGGTCCGGATCGCTCAACGTGAACACCAGCGGGAGCAGGTAGACGTTCCAGGCGAACAGGAAGGTCAGGATGAAGACGGTCGCGGTGATCGGCCAGGCGAGTGGGAGCATCACCCGGAAGAAGATCGTGATCGGTCCGGCGCCGTCCAGCTCGGCGCACTCCTCGAGCTCCTTCGGGAGCTTGCGGAAGTACCCGGCGTACAGCAGCGTGGCCGCGACGTGCCCGCCGGCGCCCAGGCCGAGGATGACGCCGACGTGGGTGTTGAGCAGGTGCAGCTGGTCGGTCAGCTGGGTGATCGGGATGATCGTGTACCCCTCGGGGATGAAGAACGTCAGCAGGAAGACCCCGATCAGCACCTTCTTCCCCGCGAAGTCGTGACGCCCCAGCACGTACCCGGCGAGCGCACTGCGCACGATCACCAGGAACACCGTACCGAGCGTGATGAGGACGGTGTTGATCATGTACGACGCGAACCCGACGTCGGTCCATGCGCGGGCGTAGTTCTCCCACCGCACCTCGCTGGGGACCAGATCGAGTCCTTTGCCGAACACCTCGCTGGACGACTTGAGCGAGGCCGAGACCAGCCACACGAACGGGTAGATCCACACCACGGCCACCACAGCGAGGCCGACACCGGTCAGCCAGCTGCGTCGCTTGCTCGTCACGACGTCCCCATCCGCCGCCGGGCCCACCGCACGCCCACCGCTTGCCCGATGGCCAGTGCGATCGTCAGCACACCGAAGAGCACCGCGGCCGCGGACGCGTAGCCGAGCTCGGGCACGGTCGCCTGGAACGCGGTCCGGAAGATGTAGATCTCGATCACCTCGGAGGAGAAGGACGGGCCGCCCGCGGTCAGCGTCTGCATCAGGTCGAAGACGTTGAGTGCGGCAACGGTGTCGATGAGCGTGATGATGACCAGGAACGGCACCATCAACGGCAGGGTCACGTGCCGGAACTCCCGCCACGCGCCGGCCCCGTCGACCAGCGCCGCCTCGTGGATGTCCTGCGGGATCGTCTGCAGCGCCGCCAGCCAGTAGATCAGCGTGATGCCCAGCCACTTCCACACCCAGACGGCGATGCCGGCGTACAGGGAGGTGCCGGCGTTGGCGGCGAAGTTGGCCGGGTTGTCGAGCAGGCCGGACTTCACCATGGCGAGGCTGATCGGCCCGCTCGCGTCGAGCAGCAGCGTGAACACGATCCCGACGATCGCGCCGGTCGTCACCACCGGCAGGAAGAACAGCGTGCGGAAGAAGCCGCGGAACGGCGTCCGCCGGGAGTTGAGCACCAGCGCGAGCGCCAGCGCCAGCCCCACGCGCAGCGGAACCGCGACGACGAGGAAGACCAGCGAGTTGCCGAAGGCGTTCCAGAACAGGTCGTCCTCGAACAGCCGCCGGAAGTTCTCCAGCCCGATGAAGGTGCCGGTCTCGGCGAACCCGGGCCAGTCGAGCAGGGCGTACCACCACGAGGCGACCAGCGGGTACACGGTGTAGGCGCCGTAGCCGAGCACGGTCGGCAACAGGAACAGATACATCCACCAGGTACGGCGCCGCCGCGCGGCCCGCCCGCCGCGCGCCGGGACATCGCGCGGCGGGGCGGTCTTCCGATCGAGCAGGGTCGTCATCGGCCGTCGTACGACTTCTGTGTGTAGTCCTGCTTCGGGTCCCAGTTGGCGAACACCCAGGCGTTCACGTCCACCTCGGCGCCGCCCTTGCTCGCCGCCTTCAGGGCCCGCTCCCGCTCGGCGGTCACCTTGCCGGCGTAGTTGCTCAAGGCACTCTTGTAGTCGACGTCGGACCCGCTGAGCACGGACTGCGCGATCTCGCCGACGTTCGGGTGGATGTCGCGCATGGTCGCCAGCACCTTCGCCACGCCCGGGGTGCCGACCTCGGGGACCGGCGCGATCCGGACGTCCTGCTCCATGAACGCGACGTTCTGCTGGTACGTCGGATGCGCCTTCGACCCCTTGACCCGGTCCAGCAGCACCGGCGGCACGTCCATCGTCGAAGCGAGCTTGGACTGCACCTCCTCGGTGGCCAGCCGGAGCATCAGGTCCGCCGCGGTCTTGGGGTTCTTCGACGCGCTGGAGACCCAGAACGGTCCCGAGGCCGGCGAGCTGTAGACGAGGTTGCGCGTCGTCTCCGGCGTCGGCACATGCCAAACGCCGACACCTCGCTGGACCGCCTCGGGCTCCTCGACGTTCAGCCCGCCGATGAACCACGGGCCCCACATGTAGACGACTGCCTGGCCCGCCGCCCACCTGGCCCGCGCGTCCCGCGGTCCCATCGAGGGCGAGGCGGGGTGAACCACCTTGTCCGTCTTCAGGGACACCAGGTACTCGAAGGCATCCAGGTACGGCTGGGACCCGTAGGCGTACTCACCGGTCTTCCAGTCGACGCCACCCGATCCCCCGGCGGTCATCGCCAACCGGTTCACCAGGGCGTCCAGGTACGGCGCTTCCTTGCCCGGCACAACGAGTCCGAAGACGTCGTCAGGCGTCTTCTCGGTCAAGGTGCGCGCGGTCGCCCGGAACTCGTCCCAGGTGGCGGGTGACGTCGCGGGGTCGACGCCGGCCGACTTCAGCAGCGCGGTGTTCGTCCACGGGATCGCGTCGTGCCAGCGGCCGGTGAAGACCGGGAACGTGTAGACCTTCCCGTCGAAGCGGTGGATGCCGTCGTACAGGTAGGGGCCGACCGGGCTGTTCTCGACGTCGACGAGGTCGCCGATCGGACTGAACCAGCCCTCGCTCACCAGCGCGGCCGGGGCGGCTTCCAGTCCGGCGATCGAGTGCACGTCCGGAAGTTGCTTGCTGCGTCGCCCGATCTGCAGGGCCTGGGCGAGATCGGGGGCGGGCATCTCCCGCCGGGTCACCTTCACGGCGGTGTGCTGCTTCATGTAGCCGGCGAAGACGTCCTCGGTGAACAGCTTCGTCAGCGGCCGGTACTGGTCCCACCAGGTGACCGCGCCGGAGACCGGTCCGGAGGCTGCGGCAGTCGCGGCCTGCGAGGCCTCACTCGACTGCCCACCGCCGGTGCAGGCGGGAAGGAGCGCGGAGGCTCCGAGTGCGCCCGACAGGCCGAGCAACCGGCGGCGGGAGATTCTCTGGTCTGTCATGCCGACTCCCTTGGGCTCTTGGTAGCGCTAACATAGGCAGCACCCCAGAGCCCGTCAAGAGGGTGGGAACGGCGAAGTCAGGCCGGCGGCGCCGTGCTGGAGCGGATCACCAGCTCGGGTGCGAGCAACCGGGTCGACCAGTCGAGCTTCTCGCCACGCATGGCCGTGAGCAGCACGTTCACGCAGTGCTTGCCGACGCCGGCCAGGTCCTGGCGCACCGTGGTCAGCGGTGGATTCAGGAAGCCGGCCACCTCGGCGTCGTCGTACCCGACCACGCTGAGGTCGTCCGGCACGCGCCGGCCGAGCTCCGCGGCTGCGCGCAGCACACCCGCCGCCATCTGGTCGTTGGCGGCGAAGATCGCGGTCACCCCGGGATCGCGGAGCAGCTCGAGCCCGGCCGCGTACCCGGACGCGGCGGTCCAGTCGCCCGTCACCGGCTCCGGGATGCCACACCCGCGGCGCCGCAACGCCCGTTGCCACGCCTCCTTCCGGCGGACGGCCGGGTAGGAGTCCGCCAGCCCGGTCACGTGGTGCACGGTTTGGTGCCCCAGGTTCAGCAGATGCTCGACCGCCGCGGTCGCACCGGCGCCATGGTCCGCGCCTACCGCCGGATACCCCACGTCGGAGGCGCCTTCGGCGACGACGACGGGCACGTTGTCCGGCAGTCGCAGGCTCGGCGCGTCCAGGATCCGCGCCTCCA
The DNA here is from genome assembly GCF_040653975.1 of Kribbella sp. NPDC050820. NCBI lineage: Bacteria > Bacillati > Actinomycetota > Actinomycetes > Propionibacteriales > Kribbellaceae > Kribbella > Kribbella sp. NPDC050820. The sequence continues at coordinate 240,540 of NZ_JBFAHB010000002.1, read as the reverse complement.
CCACGACCAGGCCGTCGATGGCCAGGCTGGTGAGCCGTCGTACGGCGGCCTGGAGCCGGGCGTCGATGGCGGCGTCCAGAGTCGCCAGGTTGACGCCGTACCCGGCTTGCTGGGCCTCGCGGATCACCGCGTCGACGATGTACAGGTTGCCGGTCGCGGTGAGGTCGAAGGAGACCACGCCGATGGTGCCGAACCGCCCGGTGGCCAAGGCCTGCGCTGCCGTGTTCGCCCGGTAGCCCAGGGCTCGCATCGCCTGCTCGACGCGTTCGCGGGTCTCGGGGGTGACCGACGCGTGGCCGTTGACCACACGGGACACCGTCACCGCGGACACGCCGGCCTGCGCGGCGACATCGGCCATCGAGGGCTGCTGGACCAGGCGACGGCGCTCGCCGGCTCGACGCGGCATCGGCAACCCCCTCCTGTCGTCTCGGCCGCACCTGCCGGCGCGGCCACCGCCTGATCGTAGGCCCCGGATTGCCCGAAACCTTGACCGACATCCATGTTAGCGCTAACTTGACCGAGCCCGCCGAGGCGACGCAGCTCCGCCCCGGGCACTCCCGTCAGCCGATCAAAGGAATGGCGATGCTTCGTCTGATGACGCTCACGGCGCTCGGCGCCACGCTCGCACTCACCGCCGTGTCCCCGGCCGTCGCGTCGGCCCCCACCGCGGCCCCCCAGACGACCCCCGAGACGAGCCCCGGTCCGCGCGCCGCCGACGGCGCCCTCGGGGCGAACTACAACCAGAACCTCGACAGCGTGGACTACCGCGAGCTCCGGGCCGCGGACGCCGGCTGGATCCGCGGCTTCTTCGCGATGCCGTGGGCCGACGAGCCGGATCCGGCGAACCACTTCGCGATCCGGGCCGTCCACGACGCCGGCCAACGCGGCTACGGCACGGTACTGAGCCTGAAGTTCCCGTTCGCGGACCGCGCGTTCCCCGCCGCCGGCAGCCCGGAGCTGGCCACCGAGCTGGCCCGGCTGGACAAGATCCTGCCGCTGGTCGTCGGCCGCGTCGATATTCTTGCTATCGGCAACGAGCCGTTCATCGAGAGCCGGCCGGACGAGCGCGACGACCGACTGAACGCCTTCTACGAGGCGGTCGCCGACTACGTGATCGACTACCGTCGTACGCACTGCGGCGAGCGGTGCCGGACCAGGCTCTACATGGGCGCTCTCAACCGGCTCGACCTGCCGGACCGGCAGACGCCGGCCGCGGAGCGCTGGATGACGTTCGTGCGGGAGACGCCCGAGCTGGAAGGGGTGGACATCCACCCGCACGTGCCCAGCGTGGCGGCCATCGAGCCGTTCCTCGACTACATCCTGCCCCGGATGCGACCGGACCAGAAGTTCCTCGTCACCGAGTTCTCCCTGGTCTGGCTGTGGAAGGCGCATCTGACCGACACGATCCCGGCGGGCTTCGCGCAGCGCTACGGGTACGCGCCCGAGACCCAGGTCTGGGAGGTCATCCGGGCGGCGACCCAGCAGCCGTTCTCGCAGGAGCAGTGGAACGACTTCCTGTCGGCCAGCCCGTGGTACGAGAGCCACAAGGACTTCGTGCAGGAGCAGGTGCAGCGGTTCCGCGACACCGGCCGGCTCGCGTTCGCGTCGTACGGCTTCCGGCAGGACACGCTCATGGTGCGGGACTTCACCGCGGCGTCCACCCCATGGCTGCTGAACAGCGTGTTCGCGCCGTACACCGTGCAGCCCGGCCGCAACGGTCTCACCGGGCAGGGCTACTCCCTGCTCGACGACTTCCGGGCGGCCGCCAAGTGACGAACATCCTGTTTCTGATGACCGATCAGCACCGGGTCGACACGCTTGGGGCCTACGGCAACCAGCGGGCGATGACGCCGGTGCTCGACGAGCTGGCCCGGACCGGCACCCGCTTCGACCGGTGGTACACGCCGACCGCGATCTGCACACCGGCGCGGGCCAGCCTGCTCACTGGGCAGGCCCCGTTTCGGCACAAGCTGCTCGCCAACCACGAGCGCAACGTCGGCTACATCGAGGACCTCGCCGACGGCCAGTTCGCCTTCTCGCACGCGCTGCGCGAGAAGGGCTACAACTGCGGCCTGATCGGCAAGTGGCACGTCGGCACCAACAAGACTGCAGGCGACTTCGGCTTCGACGGACCCGACCTGCCCGGCTGGCACAACCCGGTCGACCACCCCGACTACCTGGACTACCTCGCCGAGCACGACCTGCCGCCGTACCGGATCTCGGACCGGGTCCGCGGGACGCTGCCGAACGGCGGGCCCGGCAACCTGCTCGCCGCGCGCCTGCACCAGCCGGTCGAGGCGACGTTCGAGTACTACCTCGCCACCCGGACGATCGAAACCCTGGAGCGGTACGCCGCCGACGTCGAGAACCAGGGGCAGCCGTTCTTCCTGGCCCTGCACTTCTTCGGCCCGCACCTGCCCTACATCCTGCCCGACGAGTACTTCGACCTGTTCGACCCGACCGACGTCGAGCTGCCGCGGTCGGTGGCCGAGACCTTCGAGGGCAAGCCGCCCGTGCAGCGCAACTACAGCGCGCACTGGACCTTCGACACGATGCCGATCGAGACCACCCGCAAGCTGATCGCGGTCTACCAGGGGTACGTCGCGCTGATCGACCAGCAGCTGGGCCGGGTGATGGACGCGCTGGAGCGGCTCGGCCTGGTCGACGACACCGCGGTGTTCTTCACCTGCGACCACGGCGAGTTCACCGGCTCGCACCGGCTGCATGACAAGGGCCCGGCGATGTACGAGGACATCTACCGGACACCCGGTCTGCTCCGCGTGCCGGGTCAGCAGCCGGGCGTGGTCCGCGACGAGTTCGTCAGCCTGCTGGACTGTACGGCGACCATCCTCGACCTGGCCGGCCTCGACCCGAAGCTCGCCGTCGACTCGCGCAGCCTGCTGCCGCTGGCCGGCGACGCGGAGGTCGAGTGGGACCAGGACATTGTCTGCGAGTTCCACGGGCACCACTTCCCGTACCCGCAGCGGATGCTGCGGACCGACCGCTACAAGCTCGTCGTCAACCCGGACTCGGTCAACGAGCTGTACGACCTCGAGGTCGACCCGGACGAGCTGCTGAACGTCTACGAGCACCCGGAGCAGCAGGAGATCCGCACTCAGATGATGCATCGCCTGTACGCCGTCCTGCGTGACCGGGGAGACAACTTCTACCACTGGATGACGTCGATGTACGACGTCGGCGAGGTGGCCTACGACCCGACGCTGAGCGGGCTCGACGAAGCGACGTACACGAACCGGGGTGACCAGTGAACGCAGACGCCACCATCGACATCCGCCGCGGCAGCCGTAGCCGCATCGATCCCTTCATCTACGGGCATTTCCTCGAGTCGGCGTTCTTCGGCAACATCGAGGGCGGCGTCTTCGACGAGGGCTCGCCGCTGTCGTACGACGACCCCGACGTACGCAACGGGCTGCGCCGTGACGTGGTGGAGCTGTGCCGTGAGCTCGGACTGCCGGTCGTCCGCTGGCCGGGCGGGAACTTCACGTCGGCCTACCACTGGCAGGACGGCATCGGTCCGCGGGACTCCCGGCCGCGCCGGCTGGAGCTGGCGTGGGGTGAGGAGGAGTCGAACCACTTCGGGACCGACGAGTTCCTCGCCTGGTGCGCTGAGGTGGGCACCGAGCCGTACCTCGCACACAGCTGCCGGGATGTCGACGAGGCAGTCCGCTGGGTCGAGTACACCACCTATGCCGGCGACACGTCGTTCACCCGGCAACGCGCCGCGAACGGCCATCCCTCGCCGTACGGCGTGAAGTACTGGGGCCTGGGCAACGAGGTCTACGGGCGCTGGCAGATGGGTCACCGGACCGCGAGCCGGTACGCCGCGGATGCTCGGGAGCACGCTCGATTCATGCGTGCGGTCGACCCGTCGCTGAAGTTCATCGCGGTCGGGCTGACCGACGACCGGCAGGGCTGGACGAGCGCTGTGCTCGAGGCGGTCGGCGACCAGGTGGACTACCTCTCGTTCCACCTCTACGGCGCCACCACGCAACTGATCGACGGCGCGGACGAGTACGACGCGATCGTTGCCCAGTCGCAGTACTTCGAGCAGGAGATCCAGAACTACTCGGCACTCGTCACCGACCTGGCCGCCCGCAACGGGACGCAACGACCGCTCGGCCTGGCGCTGGACGAGTGGAACATCCGGCACGTCGAGCCCTCGGCCTGGCCCGCGCCACAGCCGTCGGACGACGGCGGGACCGCCGACCGCGACCTGCATGGCCTGGCGACGGACGGCCCGCACCGCGTCAACCGCTGGAGCCCGCGGACGCTGGCGGATGCGCTGTTCTACGCCGGCGTGTTCCACGCGTTGCACCGGGCCAGCGGGCTGGAAGTGCCGGTGACGATGGCCAACACGGTCAACCTGCTCAACGCGAACGGCGTCGTCGTGGCTCGACCAGGTGGGGCTGTCCGCGCGGCGACGTACCACGTGTGGGACCTGTACCAGAACCACCTCGGTCCGGTTGCGCTCGCTGCCGACGTACGGTCGCCCAGCCGGCTGGCCGCCGTACGGCAGGGTGATGAGCGGGACCACACCGGCGGCTTCCAGACCCGTACGGCGACCATCCCCGACCTCGACGTGACCGCTACGGAGACCGCCGACGGCAGGTCGGTCCGGCTGGCGGTGATCAACCGGCATCGGAGCTCAACGGTGCGGGCCACAATCGCGTTGGACGGCCGGGCCAACGCGCTTCCGCCGGAGGTGTCGATCAAGGACCTCGGCGTGGACGTCGACGACGTACTGGCCTCGAACAGCCTGAGCGCCCCCGATCGGGTCGCACTCCGCGACCGCGGAACGGTCAAGGTCCCGGTCGACGGTTACGACTTCCCGCCGCACAGCATCACGCTGCTGTCGTACGTGCTCTAGAGGTCATCGGCGGCGGGGTGCCGCGGTGCTGCTCCGGATGACGAGCGATGTCTCGACGACGGTCTCCCGCGGCCGTACGCCGCCCTGCTCGACTCGCCGTACGGCGGCCTCGACTGCGGACACGCCCATCAGGCCAGGGTCCTGGCGCACGCTGGTCAGGTCCACCGAGGTGAGGCGGGCGATGGGGGCGTCGTCGAAGCCGGCCACGGACACGTCGTCGGGGACGCGGACGCCGTTGCGGACGAGGGTGTGGAGAAGGCCGACGGCGGTGTCGTCGTTCGGAGCGACCACGGCCGTCGGAAGCTTGCGTCGCCGCAGGAGTTGGTGTGCGGCGGTCGAGCCGGCTTCCTCGAAGTAGTTGCCTGCTGTGTAGTCGCCCGGCATGGACAGGATGTCGGTGGGCAGGCCGTGGCGTTTCATCGCGCGCTCGTACCCGCGGCGGCGCAGCGCGCCCGCCGGCATGGCGGATGGGTCCACGTAGGTGACAACGCGGTGGCCCAGCTCGGCCAGGTGGTCGACCAGTTCCTCGATTCCCTTGTCTCCCGAGGATCGGACGATGTCGTAGTACTGGTTGCGCTTGCCCTGGCCGACGTCGACCACGGGCACGAGGCTCCGCTCGGCGAGTGACCGGAGGCCGGAGTGGTCGAGGTCCGAGCCGATCACGATCAGCGCGGCGCAGCGGTGGCCGAGCAGCTCGTCGACGGCTTGGTCCGTGCTGTGCGTCGAGGTCTGCGCGCTGAGGATCACGTCGTACCCGCGCGCGGCGGCCGCCGGGTAGATCGCCTCGACGATCTCCGGCTCGGTCGAGTGAGCGGGCGCGAAGACAACGCCGAGGTCCTTGCTGCGGGCGCGCCGGAGCGACCGCGCGCCCACGTGCGGACTGAACCCGAGCTCCTTCGCCGCATCGCGAACCCGTCGCCGCGTCTCGTCACTCGCACCTGGCGCATCGCGCAGCACCAGCGAGACGAGCTGCCGGGAGACGCCGACGTGGGCCGCGATGTCGGCCATGGTAGGCGGGCGGCGCGCCTCCATCGGATCTCCTTCGCTCATCGGGGAAGGCTAACCTGCGATCACCAGGCGCTGACGTATTTCGCGATGGTCTCGCGCATGAACGTCGCCGAGTCGCGGGCGCGGTCCTCCCAGGCGAACACGCACGAGGTCATGATCGTGTCGTCGCGGTCGCCGAAGCCGAGCTGGCCGAGGGTGGTGAAGAAGGTGTCCCAGTCGACCTCGCCTTGCCCGATGTCGAGGTGCTGGTGGACGCGGGCGGTCGAGCCGGGTGGGTTGACGATGTAGCGCAGTCCGGACGACGCGGTGTGGTCGAACGAGTCGGCCAGATGCAGGTGCGTCAGGAGTGGGCCGGCGTAGGTCAGGATCTCGACCATGTTGCCGCCCATGTGGAAGGTGTGCGGGGCGCAGTACAGGAAGCTGACCAGCGGGGAGTTGATGCCGCGGATCATGTCGATGGCGACCAGGCCGTTCTCGACGAAGTCGTCCGGGTGCGGCTCCAGCCTGAGCTCGACTCCCTCGCGTTCGAAGACCGGGAGGAGTTCCTCGAGCGACTTCCAGAACATGCCTTCGCTGCGACTCGCCTGTTCGGGGCGGCCGTTGAACTCCGAGTTCATCACCCGGCAGTCCAACTCGACGGTCAGCTGGATCGCCCGCTTCCAGTACCGGACGGCGGCCTGGCGCTCGTCCTCGTCCGGGCCGGACCACCTGTAGAGCGGCAAGTGGCAGGCGACCTGGACGCCGGCCGCGTCGAGGGCCTTCTTGAACGCGCTGACGGTTGCGTCGTTGGCGCGCGGGCGCAGGAAGAACGGGGTGAAGTCGTCCCGCGGGGACAGCTCGATGTACTCGTAGCCCAGGTCGGCGACGAGACCGGGCAGCTCGAGCAACGGCGTCGTACGGAACATGTACGGGTCGAGGGCAATCTTCATCGCACGGACCTTTCGTAGAGCGCCGGCTTGGCGCCGAGGACGACGGGCACCCGGTCGAGGGTGTCCAGGGACTTCACGCCTGCGTCGCAGACCACCGTGGCCGCGTAACCGTCCCAGGACGACGGCCCGGCCGGCTCCGCGCCGGAGGCGATCGCGTCGATCCACTCCTGCAGTTCGGTGTCGAAGGCGGGAGTGAACCGCTCCCGCCAGTCGGCCGGCACCCGGGCCGGACCCGCGAGCGTGGCGGTCCCCTTCTCCCCCACGGCCTCGCCGCGGATGTCGTAGCCGTAGCGGATGTTGACGCTCGTCTCGACGTTCACCAGGGCGCCGCTCTCGGTCTCCACGATCATCAGCAGCGGATCCTGGAGACCGTTGCCGAGACTGTTCGGCTTCGCCGGTACGACGCGGATCGCGACAAGCTCCTCGCCGAGCAGCCAGCGAGCGATGTCGAAGTCGTGCACGGCGGTGTCGACGATCGCCATCTCACGGGTGTAGGTGCTCGGCACGGCCGGGTTGCGGTGTGCCGAGTAGTAGATGAGCGGTGCACCGAGTGCGCCCGACTCGATCTCGGCCTTGAGCCGCCGGTACGCCGCGTCGTAGCGGCGCATGAATCCGACCTGGACGAGCCGACGATCGGCCGCGACCTCGGCGGCGATGATGCGCCGGCACGCGTCGGCGGTGGTGGCGAGCGGCTTCTCGCAGAACACCGGCTTGCCGGCCGCGATCGCCGCGAGCACGAACTCCTCGTGCGTCGGTCCCCACGAGGTGACGAGTACGGCGTCGACGCGGCCGGACCCGATCAGCGCCTGGCCGGTGTCGAACACCTCGGCGTCCGGCAGATCCTCGGCCACCTGCTTCGCCACTGCGAGATCCGCGTCGGTGACGGCGCTGATCCGGGCTCCCGAGAGTGAGCCGGTGATCCGACGGATGTGCGACGTACCGATCATGCCGGTGCCGATGACTCCGATGGCGACTGTCATGACTGCTCCGGCGCGTAGGGCCAGCGGCGGATTGGACCGAGGCCGCAGCCGGCGTAGTACCCGGCGGTGCGTGCCCCGATCGGGAGTGGGATGTGCGGCTCGACCGGGTAGAGGTCCTGCTCGATGACGCAGAAGATCTCGCGGTCCAGGCCGCCGAGTGCCTCCAGCAGCGGTGGCATGTCGGGTTCGCCGTACGGCGGCTCGCACATCACGCCGAGCTTGACTGCCTCGGACAGCGGCAGGTTCTCGGCCAGGGCGCGGGCCCGGACCGCCGGGTCAACCGACTTGAGGTGGACGTAGGTGATCCGCTCCGGGAAGCGCTCGACGATCTCGAGGTTGTCGCCCTCGCAGTACGCGATGTGGCCGGTGTCCAGGCAGAGGTTCACCAACTCGGGGTCGGTGTCGGCCAAGAAGCGTTCGATGCGCTGCTGGGTGTCGACGTGCGTGTCGACGTGCGGGTGGAAGACGAGCTTCACGCCGTACGACTCGTAGAGGTAGCGGGCCAACTCGTCGGTGCCGGTGACCAGGTTCTTCCATTGGTCCGGGTCGATCTCGGCATCCTGGGTTGCCGCGCCGGTGTGCATGTCGGTGTACTGCTCCGGGACATGCACGAGGTACTCGGCGCCGAGGGCCGCGAGCAACTTGGCCTCCCGGCCGAAGTCGGCCTTCGCCTTCTGCAACGCGTCGGCGCCCTGGTGCAGCGCGGCGAAGACCGTGCCGCCGCAGACCGACAGGCCGCGCCTGGCCAGCTCGTCCTTCAACTGTTCGGGGTCCTGCGGCAGGAAGCCCTGCGGACCGAGCTCGGTGTGGACGTAGCCGACCGCGGCGATCTCGTCGAGGTAGACGTCCCAGGTCACCTGGTGTGGATCGTCGGCGAACCACACACCCCAGGAGTCGGGCGCCGTACCGAGCCGGAGCTTGGAAAGTTTGGTCACACCTCATCAGAACTAGCACGTGCTAGTCCTGTCAAGACCTCAGCTACTAACACGTGCTAATCCACGGCAGCACGAGCTATTGACGCACTCCGGACCCCGCCCTAGTGTCTCGGACCACATCACGCCTAGCACGTGCTAGTAGCGGAACGGAAGGTACGCCATGACACAGTCCACCAGCACTTCCGGGGAGCACCATCCAACCTTGCCCGCCGACGTCCCAGGCCCGCACTCACGCCGGCTGGGACTGATCGCCGTGGTCGCCACCTTCGGTGGCCTGCTGTTCGGGTACGACACCGGGGTCATCAACGGCGCGCTGGCCCCGATGAAGGAAGACCTCGGCCTGACCGCGTTCACCGAGGGCTTCGTGGTCAGCATCCTGATCTTCGGCGCCGCGTTCGGCGCGCTGATCGGCGGCCGGCTGTCCGACCGGTACGGCCGCCGGCACAACATCCTCATGCTGGCCACGATCTTCGCCCTCGGCACGCTCGGCTGCGTGCTCGCGCCGACCTGGCAGGTGCTGGCGATCTTCCGGTTCATCCTCGGGCTGGCGGTCGGCGGCGCCTCCGCGACCGTCCCGGTGTACCTGGCCGAAGTGTCGCCGTACGAACGACGCGGCAGCCTGGTCACCCGCAACGAGGTGATGATCGTGTCCGGTCAGTTCGCGGCCTTCGTGGTCAACGCGATCATCTTCCAGCTCTGGGGTGAGCACGACTCGGTCTGGCGGTTCATGCTGCTGGTCGCTGTACTGCCGGCCATCCTGCTGTTCCTCGGCATGCTGCGGATGCCGGAGAGCCCGCGGTGGTTGTCGTCACAGGACCGGGACCCGCAGGCGCTGGCCGTGCTGAAGCAGGTGCGCTCGCCCGAGCGGGCCGAGGCTGAGCTGGCCGAAGTACGGGCGCTCGCTGAGGAGGAGAAGGCGGCGCAGACCGGCGGCTGGGCGGACCTGGCGGTGCCGTGGATCCGGCGGTTGCTGCTGATCGGGATCGGGCTCGGGGTGTTCCAGCAATTCACCGGGATCAACTCGATCATGTACTACGGCAGTCAACTGCTCGAGGATGCCGGCTTCTCGGCGGAGGCCGCGATCCTCGGGAACACCTTGTTCGGTCTGGCCAGCGTGCTCGGTATCTCGGTCGGCATCCTGGTGATGAACAAGATCAACCGCCGGACGATGCTGCTCGGTGGCTTCGCTCTCACCACGAGCTTCCACCTGCTGGTCGGGCTGACCGCGCTGCTGATGCCGGACAACGCGGCAAAACCGTACGTGCTGCTGGTGTTCGCGGTCCTGTTCGTGTTCTCGATGCAGGGCACCATCGGCCCCCTGGTGTGGCTGCTGCTGGCCGAGATGTTCCCGTTGAAGATCCGCAGCTTCGCGATGGGCGTCTGCGTCTTCTGCCTCTGGATCGCCAACGCCGGCGTCGCCTTCGGCTTCCCCCCGGTGGTGTCCTCGGTCGGCATCGCCCCCACCTTCTTCATCTTCGCCGGTCTCGGCGTCTTCGCCCTGATCTTCATCGCCACCTCAGTCCCCGAAACCCGGGGCGTCACCCTCGAACAGTTCGAGGACTCGTTCAAGGCCGCGCACACGTAGAAAGGTCGTACCCCGATGACTGTGATGGTCGCCGTACCCGACAGCCCCGAAGGCGTCGCCGCCCTTGCCGCCGCGGCCGCCGAAGCCGACCTGCTCGGCACCGATCTGGTCGCCGTCAACCTCGCGCTCAAACCCCTGGACACGTCGTCCATCCCCTCGACCACCAAGGTCACCGTCCTGGAGCGGCACGGCAGGTCCGACCGGGACCCGGCCGACGCGGTGCTTGCCGACATCCAGGAGTACGGCGCGCGCCGGCTGGTGATCGGGGTCAAGCGCCGGTCCCCGGTCGGCAAGGCTCTCCTCGGCAGCATCAGCCAACGCCTCCTGCTCGAATCCCCCATCCCGGTCCTCGCCGTGAAGATCAATGAGGACCGGGACTGACGAAGTGCTCGTGGTGGGGCATGCTCTGGCATGTGGGGTGGGGAGGGGAACTGGTGGGTCGACGAGCCGATCGAGTCGTTGGGCTCGGACCGGCTGGACCGGCTGGTGTTCGTCGAACGGGTTCAGGAGCTGATCGGCCACGTCGGTGGATCCCCGGCCAGTACCGTGATCGGGCTGGTCGGGTCCGCAGTGAGTGGCTGCTCGGGGTCGGCTACCGGGGCTACGACGAGCTCCTTCTCGACATCGTGCAAGCGCAGTACGACTGAGTTCGGGCGGCGGTGCAGCCTTTGGTGGGGTCCACTGCGTCTTTACTGGTACTGGATCGGCTGGGACGGTTCTGGTATACACCGTTAGACCGGTGGGGCGGGTGGGGGTGACTGGGGTGTCGTCGCGGCGGGCGGGGAGCACGGTCGGGCTGGCTGTGGTGTGCCTGGTCGTGTGCGCTGTCGCGTTTGCGGGCGCGGTGACGGTGCTGATGCCGAAGCAGCGAGAGCGGAGTGTGGCGGCCACGGCTCCGGGGTCGCCCAGCCCCAGTGAGCCACCAGTCAGCAGCCCAGCGCCGTCGCCGTCCAAGTCGCCGTCCTCCTCCGGGTCGACGCCCGTTGCGCGGACCGGGACCTATCAGTGCGCCGGTTTCAGCGGGATCGAAGCGAAGGTGCCGCTGCCGATGCTGCTGCGGGACACGTTTGCCTGGGGCGACGATCCGCCGTACCAGGTGGGTGACGGGAACGGCGACGTCCGGTGGCGGTCGGATCCGTACAGCAAGCCGAGCTGGTACATGTGGTTGCACTCGCTGCGGTGGCTCGGGCAGGGCATCACCGCCGGCGGGAAAGGTGACCGACAGGCACTGACGCACGTCATGGCGATCATCCAGGACTGGGTGCGGGACAACCCGTACTCGTGGAAGGGCGACGTCGGCGCGTGGGAGTCGACCATGCATCGGACCAACGTGCTGATCTGTGCGCGCCAGGCGGTGCTGTCGGGTCTGAAGGTCCGGCAACTCCCGCCGCAGTACGCCTGGCTCGATCAGGCGCTGCTCGACCACGCCAGGTTCATGACGGAGGTCTGGAGCGGGCCGTCGAACCACGGCACGGACGAGAGCATCGCGATGTTCGGCGTCGGCTGCACGCTCGGCCGGCCCGAGCTGAAGACGCTCGCCGTCGAACGGCTGACCGAGGCGATCACGACCGCGATCGACGTGCAGGGATCGACGAACGAGCAGTCGATCGGGTACGCCATGTTCAACTACAACCTGTGGGGCCGGGCGAGCACCGTGCTGCACCGGTGCGGCGCGGATCCGAGTCCCGTCATCGACCAGAGGCGCCGTGCTCTCGCGGAGTGGCTCGCGCTCGCGACCACCTCGACCGGGCAACTCCCCCAGGTCGGCGACGCGATCCGCCAGAAGCCGGACGCCGTACCCGGGACCTCCCTGGAGTACGCCGCCACGCTCGGCAAGAAGGGGAACCGGCCGAGCCAGCGAACGGGTGTGTTCGACGCCGGCTACATCTTCGGGCGGACCGGGTGGGGTGAGACGCGGGCGTTCACCGAGGAGTCGACGTACACGATCAGGTTCGGGCCGGGACGCCGGTACCACGGTCACAACGACCACACGTCGATCACCTACACCTCGCACGGGCGGGACATCCTGATCGACCCGGGCCACTCCGGTTACGAGGACGACAAGTGGCAGGCCTGGACGAAGCACCACTCGGCGCACAACGTGATGTACGTCCCGACGGCCAAGGGCACCGGGGCCGAGACGCGGCTGGTCAGCGCGGCGATCGCGGACACCTCGGAGTACTACACGCTCGCCGACACCCCGGCCGAAGGAGTGGAGCGGACCCGCGACGTCCTGGTGCTGAAGGATCCCGACCTCGTCATCACGCTGGACCGCGGGCGGTCGGGCACCGAGCAGCACTACGAGACGTTATGGCACCTGCCGGCCGACCAGAAGGTCACGGTCACCTCCCCCACCACCGCGGTCGCGGCCAAGCCCGGCGACAAGGTCAAGACCCACCTGCTGCAGATCCCTTACCAGCAGGCGCTGCCGGCCAACGCGATCACGGTCGTGCAAGGCTCCGCGGACCCTGTGCAGGGCTGGTACTTCCCGACCATCTTCGACCGGCAGCCGGCGCCGGTGGTGAAGTTCAACCGCAGCGGCCCGACCGCCACCATCCTGTCCGCGCTGGTGCCGGCGAACCGCGGCGAGACCGTTGCCTTCAGCACCAGAACCACCGGCGATATGTTCTTCGTCGACCTGACCGTCGGGAAACGCAAGACCACCATCCGGGTCACCGCCAACGGCCGCCTGACCCGGATCAAGTAGAAGGGCACAGGGGGGAACACACAGATGCAGATCCAGGGGACCTTGACCATCGACGGCGTACTCGTCGTCCCGATCGAAGCCCACACGTTCGCCGTCACCGGGACCGTCGCGGTAGCCACCGGCAAGTCACGGATCTACCTCGAGGAGGCGTACGCCGTCGAGACCGTCCGAGCCGCCGTCAACACGGCCCCGACCGGCGCCGCCCTGATCATCGACCTGAACAGGAACGGCACGACGATCTACACCGACCAGTCGAAGCGCCCGACCATCGCCGCCGGCACCAACACCGCCACCGGCAACGACCCAGCCGTCACCACCCTCGCCGCCGGCGACTACCTGACCGTCGACGTAGACCAGGTCGGCTCCACGACCGCAGGCGCCGACCTGACCGTGACCGTCCGCGTACGGCGCACTAGCTGAGGCCCGGCCGTGGCGCAGTCAGCGGGGTATACGTTCAATGCGGAGACGGTGAACGGGACGACGGTTCGGGATGTGGCGGGGTACTTCCTGCACGGCACGATTGTTGGGTCGGCCGCGGTGGTGGCGGGGCGGTACGGCAATGGGCTGAACTGCACCGGGGGTGCGATGCGGGTCGTCGTCCGGCCGCCGAAGCCCGGGGACGACTTCTATCCGCTCAACACCGACGGTGGACTGTCGGTCGCGGCCTGGGTGCAGTTGAACAACTCGACGGCCGCGGCGCGGTGCATCGCGTCCGCGACCAGCGGCGGGACGCTCAACTGGGCCGTGTACGCCTCCAACGCCTCCGGCAATGTGGAGGCGAAGATCGCCGGAGCGACGTACAGCACGACCACGAGCATCCGTGACGGTCAGGAGCACCACGTGCTCGTCACGTACGACGCGACGCCGGCCACCGACACCGTGAAGATCGCCGTGGACGGCGTCCAGGTGTTGTCCGTCAACGCGACCGCGACGATCGCCTACTCCGGCACCGAGGCGACCGTCGAGGCCGGGCGGAACGCGTTGACCAGCTCCGAGGCGCTCGACGGGATCATCGACGACCTGCGCTGGTGGAACGACCCGGTCGAGGCGGCGTACTGGCCGACCCTGGTCGCGGCGGAGCAGATCGACCATCAGCTGGCGATCTACCCGTTCGACCACGAGACCGCCGAGGACTTCGGCAGCTACGGTCACGACCTGACGGTCGCCGGGTCGGCCAGTTTCACGACCGGCCTCTACGGCGGTGCGCTGGTCTCCGGGACGGCCGCGGCCGGTGCATCCGGGGCGATCGACTTCCCCGACTGCGACCGGCTCGCCATCTGCGGCTGGCTCCGACTTGACGCCGCGCCGGTTGGCTCGGCCGCGCCGATCCTCGCGATCAACGACGCGCTGGGCAACGCGCGGGTCCGCGTCGTGGTGAACACCAACCGGACCGTCACCGCCACCTGGACGACCATCGACGACGGGACCGTGCCGGTGACCAGTACGGCGGCCCTGACCGTCGGCCAGTGGACCCGGTTCCAGTTCGCGATCAACCCGACGTACGTGCAGGTCCGGCTCGACACCGACCAGGCGACGGTGAACATCGGCGACGGCGTCCCGCACGTGTCCCCGACCATCGACGGCCTGGACCAGTTGTACGTCGGTGGCGACGCGACGGCCGGTGGTCAGGTGGCGTACGACTACCTGACGTTCACCAAGAACTTCCTCGCCGAGGTTTCGTCGGGCTACTGGGCCGGCGCTCCCGTCGTCACGCCGTACCGGCCGGCGAATGTCGCCCGGGGTGTCTATCACTTCAACGAGAGCACCGGGAGCGTGGTCGACGACAAGTCGCCGTCCGCCAACGACCTCACGCTCACGGCGGCCGGGTCGTGGGTGACCGGCATCGAAGGTACGGCGCTCGGAGCCAGCGGCACCGGTCCGGGCGCGTGGCGGACCTCCCTCACCTGGCCGGCCTCGCCGCCCGGGTGGGCGTTCTCGGCGTGGGTGAAGTGCCGCTCGAGCAGCAGCGGCGCTCGCTTCCTGGTGCTGCGGAACGCCGAGGACGAGGTGGCGCACGCGGGCCGGCTCGACGGGCTGTTCTGGGTCCGGCTGTTCGGCACGGGCGGCACCACCGGCATCATCAGCTCGTCCCGAGGGCCGATCGCCGCCGAGACTTGGACCCACGTGGCCGCGTCGTGCGACCAGAAGACGATCCACTTCTACCTCGACGGCAAGGTCTTCTCGGTCGAGTCCTACTCGGTCGGCGCGCTCCTCCAACCGACCGAGCTCCACGTCGGCGGCGACGATCCCGACTCGTCCGTGGCCGACGTCGACGACCTCCGCCTGTTCGACACCCCGATCAGCGCCACCAACATCCGCTGGCTCTTCGAGAACCCCGGCCAGTACTACGACTCCGCCCCAACCGCCTTCGCCGCCTGGGGCGTGCCGCTCTGACAAACTGCAGCCATGGCGGAAGCAGCAGGCGTCGTGAACCAGGAGGGCCGCGACAACGACGCGGACTTCGAGTCGGTCATCGCCGAGTCGGGCGACCACGTCCAGTCGCTCGCCCGCGCCGTACGCGACCTGGTGTACGACGTCCTGCCCGGGACCGTCGAGGTGGTCTGGAAGAAGCAGGGCTCGGTCGGTTGGGGTGTCGGGCCGAAGAAGTACACCGAGCAGTTTGCCTACCTGATGCCGTTCAAGAACCACGTCACCCTCGGCTTCTACCGCGGCGGTGAGCTCCCCGACCCTGACGGCCTCCTGCCTACCGCAGGCGGCCGTCAGGTCGGCGGCACGCTCAGCATGCGGAGCCTCAAACTCACCACTCTCGAGGAGGTGCGGCGACCTGCTGTCCGCGAACTGATCGCTGTCTCAACTCGTACCGGTATCTGACGGCCGGCTGTCGACCTCTTCGAGGCGGAGGGCCAGCAACTGCTGCAACGGCATGGATTCGCCGTCGCGGGCGCCGAGGCCGACGGTGAGAGGTGGGTCGGAGGGCAGGATCCGGACGCCCAGGACGCGGGACTTCACGCTGGCGGCGGTGCCGAGGATGTAGAAGTTGGCGTCGGTGTCGACGGCGAGTGAGTGGTTGCGGCGGAGGTACCAGCCGGTGATGTCGGTCCGGTAGCTGGCGCTCGAGCCCGTCACGGGTGCACGGAGCGCCTGGGGCTCGACACCTCTGGCCCGCAGTTGCTGGACGAAGTCTGTCAGCAGGGCACGGGCCTGAGCGGTCTCAGCCGCCTTGCGCTGCTCGAGCGCGGCCGCGTGGGCGGCAGACGCCTCACGTCGCTTCTCGCGCCAACTCGGCTCACTCTCCACCGTCCCACCCTAAATCACCGCGACCATGCCTCCGTCCGGGTGGGGAAGGACCTGTCGCCGAACAAGATGCGGCGAGCGGCCAGCTGTCCCGGACGGGTGCGGAGCAAGGTGAACGCGAGGGATGCCGCAGCCGGTGTGCGCACCTGGGCCAAGCCTCGGCGCAACATCAGCCGCCCGCGGAAGTGCGCACGCAAGGCGGCACCGTCGTACGCGGGCAATGCAGCCGCGCCGCCTCGGAGCGCGCTGTCGAGGACCTCGGCCGCAAGCGAGGACAAGCGTAGACAGGGATCGAGACCGCCTGCGGTGAGCGGTGAGACTGCCCCGGCCGCGTCGCCGACGAGCAAGCCGTCGGCACAGCCGATTCGCCGCAACAGACCGCCGACCGGGATCGGCCCGCCACGCCGCTCCACGTCGACCGGCCGGTTGACGCCGGCCAATCCCGGCGCCTCCTTGCTGAACCGTTGCAGGGCTTTGCGCATGCCGTCCGGATAGCGATCGGAGTAGCCCGCGACACCGACATGCGCATGCTGCCCGTCGTTGACCACCCACGCGAGATAGCCAGGAGCAATCGACGGGTCGAGCACACAGTGGAACGTCGCGGCTCCGCGCTCGACGGGATCGAGAAGACCTCCTCGGCCCCGACGAGCAGGTGGCTGTTGCGATCCAGGCCGAGATCCCGCGCCACCCGGGACCGCGCTCCGTCCGCTCCGACGACGTACCGGGCCCGCACCTGAGTCGGCCCGTCACGATCGACCAGATGAAAGGCGCCACTGCGCCAGCCCGCATACCGCGTGCCCAGCGCGATCCGTACGCCTGCCGCCACCGCTCGCTCGGCCGCCGCCAGGTAGAGAGGCCCCATGTCGCCCACCCGGTACTCGTCGCGCTTGCTGACCAACGCCACCGGCCGCCGCAGATCCGGCGGGTAGAGCACCACCCGACGGATCGGCGGCCCGAGGCACTCGGCAGGCAACGCAAAATCATCGAGCGTCTTCCGCACGAAGATGCCCGTGGTCCGAATCGCAGTGGTCAAGCTGGTACGGCGTTCCACCAGCAGGACGTCATGCCCGTGCTGAGCCAGCAACGTGGCCGTGTGAAGCCCGGCCAGCCCGGCTCCCACCACCAGTACGTCGCTGGTGCTCATCGGTCGGCGTCGGTCCGGATCAGCCGCAACCCGCCGGCAACGACGAGCGCGATGGCCCACAGCCCGAGCGTGAGCCTGGCCGAGATCGTCGTCATGTCGTCGCGCGGCCCCTCGCCGAAGATCAGGAAGAGCGCGCTGGAGCCGGGCATGCGGGCGGACATCGTGACGGTCCAGTCGTACGGGAGCTGCGCCAGGATCAGCGGTAGCACGAACATGAGCGCGATCACGCTGACCAGCGCGGCCGCCGTACTGCGCGTCAGCAAGCCCAACCCGATCCCGAGCAGCGCACCGGCGGCCCACACGAAGGCGAGTTCGGCGAGTGACTTGATTCCTTCGCCGAGCGGCAGCCCGAGCGACGGCCGGAACGACCAGACGACAACGCTGGCCGCAGCCACGAGCACGACACCCAGCAACGTCATCGTGGCCGCGATGACTGTGGTCCGGGCGGCGAGCAGCACGCCTCTGCGTGGCGTCCACTGCAAGGTCGGCACGATGCCGCCGGTGCCGTGGTCGGCGGTGCTGGTGACGACGGACAACGCGAGTACGCCGAACAGCGCGAACATCGCCGTGAAGCGGCCGCCGTCCCACGCAGTCGCGTCCGGACCGGGACCGGTCGGGTCGTCGGAGACGTCGTACCCCATGATCGTGGCGAAGCCGAGGACGACGATGGCGGTCGCGATCGCGAAGATCCAGGTCGAGCGGACGCTCCACAGCCGGCTCCACTCGCCGTTGCCGGTACGGGCGAGGACAGTCGGGGTGCTCATTTGTTCGCTCCGTCCGCGTACGCCGGCGCACTGCCGTGGTAGTCGACGCTCTCCTCGGTCAACGCGAGGTAGGCGTGTTCGAGCGACTGCTCGAGCCCGGCCAGGTGATGCACGGGCAGGCCCAGCGAGTAGGCGAGATCGCCGAGCTCCTTGGCGGTCAGACCGGTCACCTCCAGCTCGTCCGCCGCGGTCCGCTCCACGGCGGCCCGATCGGCCAAGGCCTCTTGCAGTACGTCGATCTGCGGTGTGCGGATGCGGACCCGCTGACCACCCAGGCCGCGCAGGATCTCGTCGACCGGCGCCTCGGCGATCAGCCGGCCGCGGCCGATGATGACGATGCGGTCGGCGATCAGCTGCATCTCGCTCATCAGGTGGCTGGACACCAGCACGGTCCGGCCCTCGTCGGCGAACCCGCGCAGCAGCGCCCGGATCCACCGGACCCCGTCGAGGTCGAGCCCGTTCACCGGCTCGTCGAACAGCAGCACCTGCGGGTCGCCCAGCAACGCGGCCGCGATCCCCAGCCGTTGCCGCATTCCCAGCGAGTACCCCTTGATCCGCCGCCGCGCCGCGGACCCGAGCCCGACCTGCTCGATGACCTCCTCGACCCGCCGCAGCGGAATCCCGTTGCTCCGGGCACCGATCCGCAGATGCCCGCGCCCGGTCCGGCCCGGATGCATCGCGCCCGCGTCGAGCAGCGCCCCCACCTGGTTGAGCGGCTCGGTGAGCTCGACGAACCGCTGCCCGTTCACCAGCGCCGTCCCCGCCGTCGGCCGGTCGAGGCCCATCACGATCCGCATCGTGGTCGACTTCCCCGCCCCGTTCGGCCCGAGGAACCCGGTCACCTGCCCGGCCGGCACCTCGAAGCTCAACTCGTCCACCGCCAGCACGTCGCCGTACCGCTTGGTCAATCCCCGGATACTGATCACCTATCGATAATCGATGCTCACCTATCGACTGTCAACACCCAACCAACGACTCTCGATCGCGTGCCCCGCTCACGCCGTGGCCGGAACGCTGTGGCGGCAGTCACACTCGGGGAATGGGAGAGCTCAGGGATGTTGATGCCGGGAAGACGCATGCGCAGTTTTTGGCGACCGAGCACTGGAGTTTGCTGGCGACGCGTGGGATGACGTGGCAGGAGATCTTCAGCCGGACCGGGACGTACCTGACCGTGCTGTCGGCGGCCGTGGTGGCGTTGTCGCTGGTGGCGAACGCGACCGGGTTCGGCTCCGGGTTCACGACGTTCGCGCTGCTGGTGCTGCCGGTGGTGCTGCTGGTCGGGTTCGGGACGTACTTCCGGCTGATCGAGGCGGACATCGAGGACACCTGGCTGATCATCGGCATGAACCGGTTGCGGCACGCGTACGTCGAGCTCGCACCGGAGCTCGAGCCATACTTCATCGCGAGCCACCACGACGACCCACCGGGGATCTGGACGACCTACAGCTTCCGCCGCCGGATCGGGGTGACGCACTGGCTGTCCGGGTCACCGGTGGTCGTCGGCGTCATCAACTCGGTGGTCACCGGTGTGCTGGCGGCGGTGATCTGCGAGGCGGCCGGCGCCGGACACACCGTGCGTACCCTGGTCGCCGCCGGCACGGCCGTCGTGGTCGTGGCCCTCCTCGCGTACGTCGGCCTCCGCAAGGTGCACGAGGTCTCGCGGAGCTACGAGCCGCGCTTCCCGAGCTGACGCAGCACGATGGCCGGTGGCTCGATCCGTCCGGAGTCCTCGAAGTCGGCCGCGTGGTCGACGTCCTGCAGATCGAACCGCCGGCCGAAGCGAGCGGTGACGGACTCGACCAACTCCGGCAGGTGCTGGTCCGCAGCCAAGGCGCTCGTGGCAGTGCTGTAGACCACGATCAGCAGCGAGTTGGATCCCGCCCTCGCGGCATCGGTGATGTCGATCCGGTACGGCGGCGCCCAGAGCGTCCCGCACCGGGTCCCATTGACCCAGACCTCGGCCGCGACACCGACCGGCGACGAGATCAACGCCTGGTAGGAGTGCTCCGGCAGATAGCTGTCCCGCTCGGCCGGCGCCCCGTCACCGAAGTCCAGCACGATCCGGTCGTCGACGGCCGGAAGCTCGAGCTCGACCTCGTACGACGCCGAGCCTGTCGCGGCCAACCGAGCTGGATCGACCTGCCACGAACCCTCGACCGTCCGCAACGGCACGTCGGCCACCAACCGCTCCTCACCATCGCCGACCGGCACGAGGACAACCGCCTGATACGGATGCAATGTCACCGAGCCCGACGACACCCTGGTCGCTCCGGTCGCGGTGTCCCACAGTTCCACCACCCCGGCATCACAACTGAAGGTCCGCATCTGGTTGCCCGTGTTCGCGACGAAGTAGACATCCCCGTCGTCGAGCCGCCGATGCACCACACCGACGTCGTCCGGCAACCGCTCGGGCAGCTGATCCGGAAGCTCGGCGACGTCATCGACCACCACTCCCCCGGCCGCGACCACCGCATCCAGCCACCGCCTGGTGTCCGCCGGCACGGTCGCCGACGGAGGTACGACGACCAGCGAAACGCCGGCCGGGTCGATCACGCCGATCGCGTCGTCGTCGATCAGATCGAAGTCCAGCCCGGACTCGCGGATCGTCCGCGGGATGTCGGTGCCGATCAGGCGCCGTACGGTGCGATAGAGGTTCAAGGACCCGGTGGCGTAGGCGTCGGCGGCCGGGACGTACACCTTGACCGGCCGGACCGGCGTGCCTTGCTGCAGGAGCCAGGACAGCCGGTGCAGATAGCCGAAGAGGTCCGGAGCGACCGGCCACCAGGGGTTGCGGTCGTCGAGGGCGCCCGCGGCGTAGAAGATCCAGCCGAGGCCGGGCTCACCGGACGGCGAGTACGGCCAGCCGTGGCCGATCAGCTGGTTGACGCCGGACAGGAAGTGCTCGTGCGCCTCGCCCTTCAGGTCGAGCGGAGTCGCCCGGAACGACGGTGAGTGAACCCACGTCCACGCCTCGGCCGAGACAACCGAACGGCCGTAGATGCTTGCCGCCGAGGAGGCCCACCGCGTCTCGGGCAGCCGGGTCCATCCCCAGCCCTCGCCCTCGAACAGATCGGCATGGCGGTAGCTGCTCATCGTCGCGGGCGGTTCGCCGTACGACTGGATCCGGAACGGCACGTCGTGCGCTGCCGCCCAGCGCTGGAAGACGGTGACGAAGTTGTCCTCGTACAGCTCCGACAGCGTGCGATAGAAGTCGATGCGGACCTGGGACTCCGTCCGCAGCTCCCACAGCCGCGGCCGCAACTCGTACCCGCGCCGACGGGCGAACTCTTCGAAGATCGACGGCGTCCAGTCGGCCTGGTAGACCTCCAGGCTGTCGCAGAAGACCGACCCGACCAACTCCGGCGTGGCTGCCGCCAGCAGCGGCTCGGCCACCGACCTGATGTGCTCCTCGGCCGCGGCCCGCGAGTAGTGGTCGAGCACCGGGCCTTCGGCGCCGGCCGCGGCCCGCTTGACGTTCTGCCCGGTCAGCCGCGAGGTCGCGATCAGCACCTCCCGCGGTCCGTTCCCGGCCGGCACCCGGATCATCCCGTTGCTCACAGCAACTTCGTCGTACGACGTGGGCAGCCCGGCCGACCCGGCCCCGACGAACGCCGCGACCACCTCGTCACCGGGCCAGCCCGCGACCACCGGGACGTCGTACGCCTCGCCGCCGATCTCGCGGCGGTCCCAGGTCAGCCGGCGCGCGGCCAGCGCCGGGCCGATGTGGCCGCCGCCGAAGGACCAGCCGCTGCCCAGGGTGAGGTCGAACCGCAGCCCCAGCTCGCGCGCGGTCCGCGCCGCGAACCCCACGTCCTGCAGGAACTTGTCAGACCCGAACGGCGCGTCCACCGAGCTCATCGGGTAGACGAACGCGACCTCGACACCACCGAGCCCGGCCGCCGCCATCGCCTCCAGCTGGCGGCGCAGCTCGCGCTGGTCGACGGCCGGACCGAACCACCACCAGCGCATCATCGGCCGCCCGTCGGGCGGCGGTTCCGCGAACTGCCGTCGTACGTCGTCCACCGTCGGCACAGGTCCCGACCTCCGCAAGTCTCGGTTCAACCACCCCAACCCGGGACCTTGCGGAGAGTCAACGCCGGTGACCAGTACCGGTCAGATCACTCGACCAGCTTTCCCTCGGTGGTGATGTCGTCGCGCATCAGCGCGCGGAGCTCGTCGGGGATCGGCGGGATTGCCTCGCGCTCCACCGCGCCCGGCCCGGACCAGACCATGTTCACCTGCAGGGACTCGTCCATCTCCGGGTAGTCGGAGCGGTTGTGGCAGCCCCGGGTCTCGCGGCGTTCCAGCGCCGCGTCGAGGGTGGCGCGGGCGGCCAGCGCGGACGACTTCAGGTCGAACGCGTGGGCCAGGTCCTGGAAGCCGGCGATGTCGGGGTGGACGCCCATCTTCGTCATCCGCTCCTCGATCTCGACCAGCTCGGACACGCCGGCCAGCAGCCCGGCCTCGTCGCGGACGACGCCGGCCCGGTTCGTCATCGTGTCGCGCAGCGCTCGCTGCAGCGCCCGGACGTTCTCCTCGCCGTCGCTCGCCAGCAGCTTGTCGACCTCGGCACGGGCCTCGGCGACCGCGTCCGCGGACCGCTCCTGCGACTGCCGTCCGATCGAGTACTTGGCCGCCTCCTCGGCGACGATCCGGCCGAACACGAGCAGCTCGATCAGCGAGTTGCCGCCGAGCCGGTTCGCGCCGTGCAGCCCACTGGCCGCCTCGCCGATCGCGTACAGCCCGTCGACCCCGGTGCCGTGGTCCTCGGGTCGCACCCAGACGCCGCCCATCGAGTAGTGCGCGGTCGGGGCGATCTCGATCGGCTGCTTGGTGATGTCGAGCATCTGCAGCTCGAGCAGCGTCTGGTAGACCCGCGGCAGCCGGCGCATGATCGTCTCCCGCGGGAGGTGCGACACGTCCAGCCAGACCCCGCCGTTCGGCGTGCCGCGGCCTTCCATGATCTCCGTGTACGCCGCCAGCGCGACCCGGTCCCGGGTCGAGAGCTCCATCCGCTCCGCGTCGTACCGGGCCATGAACCGCTCGCCGAGTGCGTTCCGCAGCTGGCCGCCCTCGCCGCGGGCCGCCTCGGACACCAGGGTCCCGGCTGCGTTCTCGGGCTCGATCAGGCCGGACGGGTGGAACTGGACCAGCTCGGGGTCCCGGATCTTGCCGCCGGCCAGCACCGCCAGCCGGAACGAATCACCGGTGTTCTCGTCACGACGGGACGACGTACGGCGCCAGATGCGGGTGTGACCGCCCGCGGCCAGGATCACCGCGTCGGCGTGGATGACGTACCGCCGACCGGTGGTCAGGTCGAACCCGTACGCGCCGAACACCTTGTTGTCGCGCACCAGGATCCGGGTCACGTACACGGTGTCCAGGATCGGCACGCCCAGCTGGACGGCCCGGTTGATCAGCGTGCGCTGGATCTCAAGTCCGGTGTAGTCCCCCGCGAACGCCGTCCGCCGGTACGTGTGGGCGCCGAAGAACCGCTGCGAGATCCGGCCGTCGGCCTCCCGGGCGAACGGCATGCCGTAGCGCTCCAGGTCCTCGATGCCCCGGGCCGCGCCCTCGGTGACGATCTGCACCGTCTCCGGGTTCGCCAGCAGGTAGCTCTCCTGGAGCGTGTCGGCCGCGTGCTGCTGCCAGCTGTCCTCCGGGTCCATCGTGGCCAGGGCCGCGTTGATCCCGCCGGCGGCGAGTGACGTGTGCGCGTCCGAGCGCGGGCGTTTGCCCAGGGCAAGCACCTCGACACCCTGCTCGGCCAGCTCGATCGCGGCGCGCAACCCCCCACCACCGGTTCCGATCACCAGGACTGAGGTGGCGATCTGCTGTTCGGTGGTCTTCATCGAATCTCCTTTGACTCGGTTTCGGGTGTCACAACTAGGACAGCCCAGTAAGGCGGTCTGTGACTGTCACTCCGGTCACAGCCCGGCTGTCTGTCACGTCTCACTCGCCTGCTCGCCGGCGTCGGCGTGGTACGCGAGGTCGTAGTGCCGGAGCCGGTAGAGATTGAGCTGCTGGCCGTGGTACTGGTCCGTCTCGCCGATCAGCTCCATCCCGATCCGCTTCGCGGTCCCGGCCGCGCGGGCGTTCGTCGGGCCGACCAGGGCGAACAGCTCGTCCACGTCGGTGTGGTGCATCGTCCAGTCCGCGACCGCGGCTCCGGCCTCCGCGGCGTACCCGTTGCCCCACGCCGTCCGGGCGAGCTGCCAGCCGATCTCCAGGTCCTCCCAGGGCGCTAGCCGGAGCACCGCCGCCCCGCCGACCACCCGGCCGGTGTCACGGAGCTCGATGGCCCAGTGCCGCACCGGCGGCACGTCCTCGGCCATCCAGCGGTGCAGGACGTCGCGCATCGCCAGCACGCTCGGCACCCAGGTCATCGCCGGGGTGAGCCAGCGGGTCACGTGCTCGTCGCCGTAGATGCCCAGCGCGTCCGACGCGTCGGTGTCGCGCCACGGCCGGATCACCAGTCGCTCGGTCTCGATACTCGGCTTCATCTCTTCCCTCCGCAGCTGTGTCCCGGACTCACGCACCTTTGACCACGTAGCCCTGGCACCTGTGACACGCGGTCCCCGGGGTGACCACGGACCCGACCACGGACTTCCAGGGCGCGGCCACCACGGTCCAGGGGTGACGGTGGATCCGTCACCTCGGGGACCGATGAGAGGAGCCGGAACATGAGTGCAACCACCCTGGACCAGGCGGCATCGGTCTTCGTCGTGGTCCGTCCCCGGCTGTTCGGCATCGCCTACCGGATCGTCGGGAACGCGCCCGAGGCGGAGGACGTCGTGCAGGAGGTCTGGCTGCGCTGGCAGCGCACCGACCGGTCGGCCGTGATCGACCCGGCCGCCTTCCTCGCCACCACCACGACCCGGCTCGCGATCAACCTGGTCAAGTGCGCGCGGCGCCGGCACGAGACGTACGTCGCGACCTGGCTGCCGGAGGAGAACGCCGCCGCCGACGGCGCCGACCCGCACACCCAGGCCGAGCGCAACGAGTCCATCGACCTCGCCGCCCGCGTGCTGCTCGAGCGGCTCTCGCCGGCCGAGCGGGCCTCCTACGTCCTGCGGGAGGGCTTCCAGTACCCGTACCAGCGGATCGCGGAGAAGCTGCGGATCGGTGCGCCGAACGCCCGGCAGCTGGTGAAGCGGGCCCGCGACCGGCTCGCCTCGGACCGCCGCCGGCCGTTCACCCCGGATGCCCACAGCCAGCTCGTCCGGGCGCTGGTCTCCGCGTCCCGGGCCGGCGACCTGGCCGACCTGGAGGAGTTCCTGACCGCCGGCCTGACCGAACAGGCTGCGTGAGACAGCTCGCCTGATCCACTCCTGGCTCCAGCCTCTCAGTGAGAGAATAGGGAGCCATGACGGTGCTTCGCGGTCGGCGCTCGGAGGGTGAGTCCCTCGATCGCCTGGTGGCGAACGTCCGGGCCGGCCAGGGCCAGGTCCTCGTCGTCCGCGGTGAGGCCGGGATCGGGAAGTCGGCACTGCTCGAGTACGTGGCCGGCAACGCCGGCGGATGCCGGGTCGCGCACGCGTCCGGGGTCGAGTCCGAGATGGAGCTCCCGTTCGCCGGCCTGCACCAGTTGTGCGCTCCGATGCTCGACCTCGCCGAGCACCTGCCGCCGCCGCAGCGCGCTGCCCTGGCCGTTGCCTTCGGCCTGGAGTTCGGCGGGCCGCCGGACCGGTTCCTGGTCGGCGCGGCGGTGCTGAGCCTGCTCGCGGAGGTGGCCGACCGGGAGCCGCTGCTCTGCGTGATCGACGATGCACAGTGGCTCGACCAGGCCTCGGCCCAGGCGCTGACCTTCGTCGGCCGGCGGTTGTTCGCCGACCGCATCGGCGTCGTGTTCGGGGTGCGGGATCCGGCGACCGCGCCGGAGTGGCGGGGCTTTCCCGAGCTCGTGGTCGGCGGACTCGCGGACAACGATGCGCGGGCACTGCTCGACTCCGTCGTACCCGGGCGGCTGGACGAGCACATCCGGGACCGGATCGTGTCCGAGACCCGGGGCAACCCGCTGGCCCTGCTGGAGCTGCCGCGCGGGCTGACGGCGGCCGAGCTCGCCGGTGGGTTCGAGCGGCCGGATGCGCGGCCGTTGGCGAGCCAGATCGAGCAGAACTTCGCGCAACGGGTGCAGTTGCTGCCACCTGAGACTCAGCGGTTGTTGCTGACCGCGGCCGCTGAGCCGGTCGGCGACGTACCGCTGCTGCTCCGGGCAATTCAGTCGCTGAACATCCCGGCCAGTGCGGCCGGGCCTGCCGAGGCAGCCGGTCTGATCGAGTTGGGCGCACGGGTCCGCTTCCGGCATCCGCTGGTCCGGTCGGCGACGTACCGGGCCGCCGTCTCGGCCGACCGGCGCGCTGTGCATCAAGCGCTCGCCGACGCGATCGACCCCACGACCGATCCCGATCGCCGGGCCTGGCACCGCGCCCAGGCGGCCGACCAGCCCGACGAGGCGGTCGCCGCCGAGCTGATCGCCTCCGCCGACCGGGCCCAACGCCGCGGCGGTCTTGCGGCCACCGCTGCGTTCCTGCAGCGGGCCACCGAGCTGACCCCGGACCCGACCACCCGCGCGAACCGGGCGGTGGCCGCGGCCCAGGCCACGATGCGGGCGGGCGCCTTCGAGCCGGCGCTGAAGCTGCTCGTCACCGCCGACGAGTGGTCGCCCGGCGAACTGCACCAGGCCACGGTGAACCTGCTCCGGGCCCAGATCGCCTTCGCCTCCGGTCACGGCGCCGCGGCCGCGCAGCTCCTCCTGGAGTCGGCCCGCCGCCTCGAATCACTCGACCTCGCGCTCGCCCGCGACACCTACCTCGACGCGATGATGGCGGCGATGTTCGCCGGGGTCCTCGCCGACGGCTCGCCGCAGACCGAGGTCGCCCAGGCCGCCCGTGCCGCCCCGCAGCCGAAGAACCCGCGCAAGCAGGATCTCGTGCTCGACACCCTGGCCGTCTCGTTCACCGACGGCTACCCGGCGGCGGTGCCGATGGCCCGGGAGGCCATCGCCGCCTTCGCCGACGAGAGCCGGGCAGACCCGGGCGACATGCGCTGGCTCTGGCTGGCGTCGCGCACCTCCGTCGACCTCTGGGACTTCGAGCACTGGGACGTCCTCACCGCGCGCCACGTCCAGCTGGCCCGCGAGGTGGGCGACCTCACCGAGCTGCCGCTCGTCCTCAACTCCCGGCTGCACCTGCATCTGTTCGCCGGCGAGATCCCAGCCGCCGCTGCCCTCCTCGCAGAGATCCGGACGATCGCCGACGCCACAGGTATCGGCCTTGCTCCGTACGGCGCCATCGGGCTGTCGGTCATGCGCGGCCGGGTGGACGAGGCGACTCCGCTGATCGCATCCACCCTGGAGGAGGTCACGACCAGGGGCGAAGGCGCCGGGATGTCGTACACCCGGTGGGCGAACGCCGTACTGATGAACAGCGTCGGCCGGTATCCGGAAGCGCTCGCCTCGGCGCAGGCGGCGGCCTCGGATCCGAAGGATCTCGGAGTCGCCAGCTGGTCGCTGCCGGAGCTCGTGGAGGCCGCCGTCCGCGCCGGGCAGCGGGAGCTGGCGACCGAGGCGCTCGACCGGATGACCGAGCTGGCGCAGGCCACCGGGACGGACTGGGCGCTCGGCCTCCTCGACCGTTCGGTCGCCCTGCTGACGCCCGGCCCGGAAGCTGAGGCCGGCTACCAAGCTGCCATTGAGCGAATCGGCCGCACGCGGGTCCGGATGGACCTGGCCCGGTCCCACCTGCTGTACGGCGAATGGCTGCGGCGGGCCGGTCGGCGACAGGACGCGCGTGCTCGGCTACGCACGGCGTACGAGATGCTCACCGCGGCCGGTGCGGCGGCCTTCGCTGAGCGCGCCCGCCACGAGCTCGCGGCGGCCGGCGAGGCCGTCGACGAGCGAGCCGGCCGTGCGGTGGACGTGCTCACCGTGCAGGAGGCGCACATCGCCGAGCTGGCCGGTTCCGGACTGACGAACGCGCAGATCGGCGCCCAGATGTTCCTCAGCCAGCACACCATCGAGTGGCACCTGCGCAAGGTCTTCACCAAGCTCGGCATCACCTCCCGTCGCCAGCTCGGCCCGATCCTTGGGTAGGGCGTGGCTCCCAACTCCGCGCCGTCGCGAGCAGGTGCTCGGTGCGGTGCATCGGCGTGCTGGAGCGGAGGTCTCGATGCGGAGCATCGTGGCCTCCGGGCCAGTGCGGCGAGGTGCCGTGCCGAGTGCCGCGCAGTAGGCGCGGAGTTGGGAGCCACGCCCTAGGTCACAAATCGGGGGTCTCAACTGTCTTATCTGTAGAGAGACAGAACCAATCGGAGGTCCGAAAAGTGCGCAGGATCCTTGTGGTCGGCGGTGGGTACGCCGGTTTCTACACGGCGTGGAGGCTGGAGAAGAAACTTCGCAAGGGTGAGGCCGAGATCGTCGTCGTCGATCCACGGCCGTACATGACCTACCAGCCGTTCCTCCCGGAGGTGCTGGCCGGGTCGATCGAGGCGCGGCACGCGGCGATCTCGCTGCGGCGGAACCTGCGCCGCAGCAGGGTCGTGGCCGGCTCGGTCACGAGGATCGAGCACGCCCGGCGGACGGTCACCATCCACCCGGTCCAGGGCGCCGACTTCGAGATGCCGTACGACATCATCGCGGTGACCGCCGGCGCGGTGACCCGGACGTTCGCGCTGCCCGGTGTGGCCGAGCACGCGATCGGGATGAAGCACGTCGAGGAGGCCGTGGCGATCCGCGACCGCCTGCTCACCGCCTTCGACGAGGCCTCGGTGCTGCCGCCCGGCCCGGACCGCGAGCGGCTGCTGACCGTCACCTTCGTCGGCGGCGGCTTCGCCGGTGTCGAAGGCTTCACCGAGCTGGTGTCGCTGGCCAACGGGCTGCTCAAGTCCTACCCCGAGCTCACCCGCGACGACCTGCACTTCCACCTCGTCGAGGCGACGAGGCGGATCCTGCCGGAGGTCGGCGACCGCCAGGCGCAGTGGGTCCGGGACCGGCTCGAGCGCCAGGGCGCGCGGGTCCACCTGGAGACCACGCTGGTGTCCGCGCTGAACGGCCGCGTCCTGCTGTCCGACGGTACGGCGTTCGACTCGGACCTGATCGTCTGGACGACCGGCAACGCCGCGACCCGGCTGATCCGCAGTCACACCGACCTCCCGGTCACCGAGCGCGGCCTGATCCAGACCCGCGCCGACCTCCGGATCGGCACCGAGGACGAGTTCGTGCCGGACGCCTGGGCGGCCGGTGACGACGCGGCGATCCCCGACCTCGCGGCGGCGCCCGGGATGTTCACGGTGCCGAACGCGCAGAACGCCGTACGGCAGGGGAAGCTGCTGGCGAAGAACCTACTCCGGTCGCTGCGCGGGCGCGAGCCGAAGAAGTACCTCCACCACACCCTCGGCGCGGTGGCGACACTGGGCCTGGGCAGCGGGATTTTCCAGTACAAGCGGATCGTCGTCAAGGGTCTGCTCGCCTGGCTGATGCACCGCGGGTACCACGTGCTGGCGGTGCCGACCTGGGACCGGAAGGTGCGCGTGCTGGCCGTCTGGGTGGCTGCCCTGTTCTACGGCCGGGACATCGTCTCGCTGGCCTCGGTCCAGCGGCCCCGCGACGCGTTCGTCAACGAGTCCGACGTACCGGTGCTGGAGTCGCGCTCAGCGTGACGGGTTCTCGCAGAGGAACGGCGGGCGCGCGCCGCCGGAGTGGTAGTGGTACTGCTTCCCGCCGGCCTCGAGGACGACGCGGGACCCGTTGACGAGGGCCTGGGTGTAGCGCATCCCGGGCTCCGGGCAGCCGAGGCTGCCGTCCTGCCAGGTGACCTCTTCGGTGCTGACCACGGTCACCTGGCCGGGCTCGACGCCGAGCCGCTTGACCAGATCCGCCTTGGCCAGCTCGGCCGGTCCGCCCGCCGGCGGCGGCGGCGTACTCGGGTCGGGCGCCGGTGTGCTGCTGCTCCCCGTCGAGGGCATCGGTTGTCCTTCCGTCCCAGATTCGTTGCCACACGCAACCAGTAGCACCGTCACCGCGACCGCGGCCGCCAGCACACTGAACCTTCGCATCGACATCACCTCCCACTATGGACGACCGACGGGGGCAGATCGTTGCAGCCACGCCTCCACCGCCCGGCGAGCGGAGCGGGTGTTTGTTCTTTTGTTGTTTGCCCCGCGGCAGCCGGGCGCGGGCAGGATCGCCTGGGGCCGCCCGCCCGCCTACGCACCGAGGAGCAACCAGTCATGTCCGTTGACCGCCGTTCCGTCCTCCGGGGAGCCGCCGCCGGCGCCGCCGGGGTCGGTTTCGCCACCGTCGGAACCGTACCGTCGCTCGCCGAGGCCACGCCCGGACCGAAGCACTCGCCGTACCCGACGCACCGCCCGTTCCCGCCGCTGCTGGACGACCCGGCCGGCGTCCTCGCGCTGCCGCCCGGCTTCCGGTACAAGATCGTCACCAAGGCCGGCGAGACCAAGCTCAAGACCGGCCAGCCGACCCCTGGCGCGCACGACGGCACCGCGGTTTTCCGCGACGACCGCGGCCGGCACCTGCTGATCCAGAACCACGAGATCGGCAGCGCCAACGCCCTCGGCGTACCGCCGCTCGCCGGCACCGTGTACGACGCGGGCGTCGGCGCGGCCGGCGGTTGCACGGTCATCTCGGTCGACCGCGACGGCACCAACCTCGGCGAGTGGGTCGGCATCTCCGGCACCCTCACGAACTGCGCCGGCGGCCACACCCCGTGGGGCACCTGGCTGACCTGCGAGGAGACCGAGTCCAAGGCGAACGGCACCACCCGGCTCAAGGACCACGGTTACGTGTTCGAGGTCTGGGGCGACGGCAAGACCGCGCACCCGGTCCCGCTGAAGGCGCTCGGCCGGTACGCCCACGAGGCCCTGGCCGTCGACGAGGACCGGACCCACATCTACCTGTCCGAGGACGCCTCCGGCCCGAACGGCCTGTTCTACCGCTGGAGCGGACCGCGCGGGTACGAGCTCGGCCCGGACAGCTGGCAGGAGCTCGCCGACGTCGACTTCGGCACCCTCGAGGCGATGGCGATCCTCGGTGACGACGGCAAGCCGATCCCGGATGTCGCCTACCTGACGTCGGCCCAGCTGCTCCGACCGTTCCGGGTCGCCTGGGTGCCGGTGCCGGACCGGGACGCGGTCTCGGTCTCCTGCCGCCGGCAGCTCGCCGACGGCACGGTCACCCGCGGCAAGAAGTTCGAGGGCGTCTTCGGCACCGACCAGGGTGTGTACGTCGTGAACTCGTACGCCGAGTCCGGCACCGCCGACCTGCCGGCCGACGCCGTCCCGCACGACGGCATGGTGTGGTTCTACAACTACCAGGCCCGGACCATCCAGCTGGTCACGTACTTCCCGGAGAACGCGGCCGCCGACAAGGGCGCCGAGGCGCGGTACGACGACTTCAACTTCGACAGCCCGGACAACGTCACCGTCACCCCCTGGGGCTCGCTGGTCCTGGCCGAGGACGGCAACGCCTCGAGCCACGTGCTGAGCTCGACGCCGGGCGGCCCGACGTACGCGATCGCCCGCAACATGCTGAACGACTCCGAGTTCACCGGCCCCGCGTTCTCGAACGACGGCAAGGTCCTCTTCGTCAACCTGCAGTCCCCCGGCATCACCTTCGCCATCACCGGCCCCTGGCGCGACTACCTGGGCTGAGCCCGACTGACATCCGAGGGCCGTCCGCTGGGCGGCCCTCCTGTCCTGCGCCGGAGGTGAGGAGGTACTGGCCGACGGCGTAGGACGACATGACGAGGGCGCCGCGGCCGGGGAAGTCGCGGCCGGCCAGGCGCATCGCGATCAGGGCGTCGGAGATCAGGAACAGGGTGCCGCCGAGGCCGCTGCGGGGGTTGTGCCAGCGCGAGGCGATCGCGGTTGCGGTCAGCAACAGTGCGTACGCCGCAACCGGGACACGCTGGCCGCCCAACCCGGGAGCCAGGACCGCGATCAGGGCTGCCCAGAGAGCGCCGTACGCCGCTATCACCCGCCACGACCGCTGTCCTGGCTGCCCGAGGAAGAAGGCCAGGTAGCAGGCGTGGGCCGCGGCGAAGGCGGCGATCCCGGCCAGCTGCAGATCCGTCTCCAGCAGGATGTCACCGGCGGCCGACGCCAGCAGCGCGGCCTGGATCAACGGTGACGCCTTCTCGGTCCGCGCCCAGGACAGCAGCAGCGGCATCAGCGACACCTTGCTCGCCTGCTTCAGCACCTTCACGTCACACGCGACGGCGACCACCTGCACCACGGTCGCGCCCCAGTACGCCGCCAACCGCCACCGCCCGCTCGCCAGCCGCCCGAGTCTCATGCCGCGAGTGTCCGCACCCTCGGTGAGCCCCCGGTGAAATCGGTGGGAACCTTCCGTGCCCGCTCGACACAAGACAGGTGCAAGGCAGTCTTGACGAGGCGATCGGAGCGCGGATGCGCGGCAGCACCTGTGGAAATGACTCGTGAGCGGGCTCCAGGCCGTGCAGGATGGCCTCATCATGTCGACGATCTCGGACCGGAGCCTGTGGGATCGGGCCACCAGCGGCGACTCCGAGGCGTTCGGGCAGCTGTACGACCGGCATGCCAAGGCGATCTACAACTTCCTGTACCGGCGGACCGGCTCCTGGAGCGAGGCCGAGGACCTCACGTCGACCGTGTTCCTGCACGCGTGGCGACGCCGTACCGACGTCGTCCTCGACCGGGACTCCGCGCTGCCGTGGCTGCTGCGGACCGCGGACTACACGGTCCGGAACGCGTGGCGCGCCAAGCTGCGCTACCGCCGGGCGCTGTCGGCCGCGCACCAGCTGGTCGAGCACGTCCGTGACCACGCCGACGACGTGGCCGGGCGCCTCGACGACGACCGCCGGATCCAGCAGGCCCGCGCCTCGCTGAAGCACCTGCCGGCGCAGGAGCGCGAGATCGTCGAGCTCTGCATCTGGGCCGGCCTCGACCAGCAGGCCGCAGCGGTCGCACTGAACGTCCCGATCGGCACGGTGAAGTCCCGGCTCTCCCGGGCCCGCAATCACCTGCGCGAGCTGAACCTTCTGTCCCCCGTGGAGCCGCAGTCATGACCACGCCTCCTCCGGAGCACGACCTCCGTCCCGAGACCCGCCTCCGCCAGCGCGCCGAGCTGATAGCCATCGTCGAGCAGGATTCGGCCACCACCCCGCGGCGCAGGTTCGTCCCTTTGGTCGCCGCCGCGGCCGTGGTCGCGATCATCGCCGGCCTGGCGATCGGTCTGCCCGCGCTGCGGCGCGACAACAGCGAGCCCGCGGTCAGCGGCGACCCCCAGCCCCTCACCACCGAGCCGTTGACTGCCGGTGACAAGTCCAAGTACGGCAAGATCTGCTTCTCGCGCAGCCGGTTGCCCATGATCAAGCAGCGCGAGGGTTACCAGGTGGTCGACGGGTTCAGGTTCGCGAACGCGCCCGCCAACGCCTTCACCACCTCCTGGGTGGTCATCAAGAACACCTCGCTCGGCCTGTGGACGGCCTGCGGGCTGAACGCCCAGGACATGGTGATCCAGTCCACGACGAGCGGCACGGACCAGCCGCAGTACCGCGCCGTGGAGACCCGGATGATCGGCGCCGGCACCTACGCGGCGCACGTCACCCGGATCACCGTGGCTGTCGGCAACCAGTCCCCGGTCGACGCGGTGCTTCGGCACGGGTTCTTCTTCACCGCGGTCCCGTACGTCCGGGTCCGCGGCCCGCACACCGACGCCACTCCCCTGCCGTACACGATCCACGGGTACGACGCCACCGGCACGCTGGTGTACAGCAGCCCGAAGAACGACGGCGAGTGGCGGGCCCAGGGGCGAACCTGCTACATCGACCCGAACGGCAAGCTCGTCGGCTGGATGAGCGACAACCCGCATCCGGACCCGAGCACCTGCCGTCGCAGCTTCATCTGGAACTACCAGCCAAAGTGATGCCGAAGCCGGGGCGGTCGGAGAGGTTGAGGTGGCCGTCCGCCAACTCGTAGCCGTCGCCATCGGTGCCGAGGATGTGACCGGGGACGCCCTCGATGATGGGGACGTTCCCGAGTCCGGCTGCGATGTGGGCGGCGTACAGGGTCTTGAGCGGCGCGCCCCACGCGTGCGGTGAGCCCTCGGCGGAGGTGGCCTTCAGCTCCGGCATGAACCGCCGCCACGCGGTCAGGCCGTAGCCGACGGCATCCATCAGCGCGACGTCGACCAGACCGGCCTGGGCGAGCCGCAGGATGTAGCCGGCATCCGGGTCGAACTCGCCGTCGGCGATCCGCGGCCGCCACGGCAGCGTGGCCAAGTGGTCGCGCAGGAACTCGAGGTCCTCACGGCGTTCGGCGAACACCTCCTCGATCCAGTACAGGCGGCAGTCGGACACGGCCTCCAGGTACGACGTGAGCGCGTTGACGCTGAAGCCGTCGTTCGGGTCGACCAGGATCTCGGCGTCCGGGTAGAGCTCGCGGGCGAGCCGGGTCACCTCGATGTCCCGGTCGAGGCCGGCCTGGTACGGCATCCAGCGGTACCCGCGGCCGAGCTTCAGCTTGAAGTCGCGGAAGCCGAACTCGTGGTCCTGCGCCAGGTTCTGCTTGATCGCGGTCAGCCCGGCCGGCGCGTCCTCCGGGTCGAGGTCGTCCAGGTAGATCCCACCGCTGTAGCACCGCACCTTGGCCGGCCCCGCACCGCCGAGCATCGCGTACACCGGTACGTCGAGAATCCGCGCCGCCAGATCATGCAACGCGTAGTCCAGGAACTCCGCCTGCGGATCGATGACCCCACGCTCCGGGTCGATCAGCTCCGCCACGTTCCGCCCGATCACCCCAGCCGGATCCCCCGCCAACAGCGGGAGCCCCCACCCAACCGCTCCCCGGTCCGTCTCCACCACGTACGCCGTCTCGCGCCCACCCCGCCCGTGATGCCCCCGAAACGAGTTCCGCCCAACCTCCCGGATGTACTCCGACCCCACTTCCGCCGTACTGATCCCACTCACCACATGCCCCGACAGACTCATCCGTCCTCCGTGCGTCAGACTCCGCGTGCTGGTCCTCGCCCATCCTGCCCAGCCCGCGCAGACCTAGTCGAGCGTCTTCAGGAGCTAGCTCAGGCAGACGTACGCGCCGGGTCTGTGAGCGCTCCGGTGACCATCGTCGGACAACGCACAATCCGGGGGCCAGGTAAGGATTGCCCTATCATTTCGGGTCCTGGGGTCCTTCGTGCGGGTATCCGTTCGTTTGAATGGGCAGGTGTCGATGCCTTCCGTTGCTGGCGATGCGACGCGATTGCTGGAGCGGTTGGCGTTGCGTTATGCGGCGGTGGTGCATGGGGCCGTGGGGGTCTCGTGCGGGCTGGTCGGGCTGGTGAGTGCGGAGCCGGCGATGCGGTGGCGGGCGGCCGGGCTGGTTGCGCTCGTGATCGGGTGGGGCGGTTTCTACAGTTGGCGGCTGCTTCGGGGCTCCGCGACCTGGTTGGTTGTCGCCGATGTCGCAGTGGTGGCGTTCGTCGCCGTGAATCTCGGGGTGACCGAGCGGCTGGAAGTGCTGGCGGTCGGCGCGGGGTGGGTGATCAGCTGGGCGAGCTTCGTGTGCGTGTCGTACCAGCTGCACACGTCGGTCCGGTTGGGGTTCGGCGCGACAGTGGTCGTCGATCTCGCGATCGCAGTCGGTGCGTGGCGGGCGGCGCCGCAGTACTGGACGGGCTGGGTGGTCGGGCTCATCTGGTTGCTCGTCTCGGCCGGGTTGTCCCGCTGGCTCTGGGTGCTCGTACGGCGAGGCGGCACGCTGGCCGACCAGGCGGCCGAGGAGACCTCGCGAGTACGGCGTGAGCGCGAAGTCGCCACCGCAGTACGCGCGGACGAGCAACGGGCCGTCCGGATGCTGCACGACACCTCGTCGACCACGCTGCTGATGATCGGCGCCGGATACGTTCGCCCGACCGACGACTGGCTGCCGGACCAGGCTGCCCGAGACCTCGCCGCCCTGTCCCGAGTCCCGGAAGTCCTTCCCTCCAAGGCAGATCGCGACCTCGGCCAAGCGCTCCGCGAAGTGACCGAGAGCAGTCCGTTGACCATCAGACTCGAGGGAGACAGCCACATCTCGCTCCCCGGCGATGTGGTCGCCGCGCTGGCCGACGCGGTCCATGAGGCGCTGTCCAACGTCCTGCGGCACTCCGGCCGTCGTACGGCGACTTGCCGGGTCAGCCAGCCGCTGGGCGCCGTACAGATCGAGGTGATCGACGACGGCGTCGGCTTCCACGGTGCGGCAGATGCGCGACGCGGGATCACCCACTCGATCGTCGAAACCCTGCAGGCGGTCGGCGGCTCGGCGCAGTTCGAGTCGCAGCTTGGGCGCGGGACCACCGTTCGCCTGCTGTGGCAAGCGAAACACCGTTCCGAGCCGACCGATGAGGCAGCCGTCTGGCAAGCGAATCTGGCCGGTTCCACCACCAGCGGGCTGCACCGCCAACTGCGTCTCGCGACCTTGATCATCACCGCGGCCGTGCTCTACCTGCTCGCCCCCGCAACCCTGTTCAGCAACCGCGCGGAGTACGACTCGATAGCTGTCCAACTGATCGCATTCGGCCTGTTGTCGCTGGTGTTCGTCACCGGCGCGATCCTGTTCGAACGCGACCTCAGCTGGGGCCGCTGGCGGTGGGCCGCGATCGCCGTGATCGCCGCGGCCGGGCTGCTGAGCGCGTCCGGTGTCGAGCACACCGCCCACGCGCTGGCGAGCAACTGGTTCGTCGGTACGGCGCCTTGGCTCGCCCTCGTCGTACTCGGTGAACGGCTCAAAGAGGTCGTAACCGTCCTCGCGATCAACCACCTGATCGCGATCGGCCGGATGCTGACGCTGCCGGTCGACGGCGTCGAGACGGGCTACCTGGCCGGAATGATCACCAGCGCCGGCTACCCGCTCGCGGTCGCAGTCGCCACCTCGCTGCTCGCTTCCCTTGCCCAGCAGGCCGCACAGCAGCGCCGGGACGCGGAGGAGGTCCGCATCGCCGACCAGCTCGCGGCACAGACCCACGAGAGGCGCCAGCGCCGCTACGCCGAACTGTCCGCGACGGCAGGCCCGCTGCTGGCCGGCCTGGCCGATGGAACGCTCGATCCACAAGACGAATCGGTACGGCGCCGCTGCGCGATCGAGGCAGCGCGGATGCGCCGGATCTTCGCCGAGCACGACGAGACACCCGATCCGCTGCTGCACGAACTCCGGGCCTGCGCCGATCTCGCGGACCGCCGCGGCGTGCTCGTCACGCTGGCAACCGCCGGAACGTGGGCCGCTCCCCCGCTGCCGGTACGGCGTGGGTTGACCGAAGGACCGCTGATGCTGCTGGCAACGGCGGCCAGCCAGGCACGCATCACGGTGTCGTCCACCGACGGATCGCTGGCGGTAAGCGTGGTGGCCGACGCGCCCGATATCGACGTACCGCTACCAGTCGGTCACAATGTGCATCTGAGTACGACGCGGCACGACGGGCTGCTCTGGGTGGAGGCGCAGTGGGCAAGCCGATCATCGCAGTGATCGTGGAGGACCATCCGGCGACCACGGCGGGAGTGCGGGTGTGGTGCGCGCAGGCCGACCCGCCGATCGAGCTGATCGACGTCGGCGACCGCCTCGCCGAGCTGTGGACGGAGCCCGCCACCATGGCCGACGTGGTCATCTTCGACCTGCACCTGGACGACCGCGACGGCCGCATCCCGGTCCCCGAGTACGGCGCTCTGACCGAGCTGGTGGACGCCGGTCGCTCGGTCATCGTGTACTCGTCGAGCTCCAACCCGGACACGATCACGCGCTGCATGAGCCTCGGCGTCGACACCTACCTGACCAAGCACGAAGGACCGGAGCACCTGGTCCCCGCGATCGTGAAGGCCGCCGCCCATCTGCCGCACACCGCACCCACGCTGGCCGGCACCATCCAGGCCGACAAGCGGGTCCGGCTCAGCACGCAGGAGCGGGACGCCTTGCGCGCCTGGTTCCAGACCGGCTCCAAGCAACTCGCCGCCCAGCGCCTCGGCGTCAGCGCCCGCACCGTCGAGACCTACATCGACCGTGCGCGCATCAAGTACGCCAACCTCGGCCGCCCGGCCGGCAGCATCGCTGCCCTGATCCGCCGCGCCCTCGAAGACCACGTGGTCACCGTCGAGGACCTCGCGACCGAGTAGGTCGTGTCTGGTGGTTCCACCAGACACGACTTAAATGCCCGGGATTTCCCGGACCCACTCCTGCTCGCGCGCCACCTACCGTTCCAGGCATGGGCTGAATTCTTCGCCCAGGTTGCGGGGGGTGGCGCACTGCCGGTCAGCACAGGGGGACCGACCAGCAGTGCGCCGACCGACATACCGTTCCGATGGCTTCTGGCGACCCCGTGAGGCGGGATGCTAGTGCCGCAGAGGTCAGCGGGACGGGAGTCGTGGATGTCGGACTGGTATGTGGAGCGGCGGCAGGATCGGGAGCTCGATGCGCTCCGGAGTGAGATGTCGCAGGCGTTCTCCGAGGCGTCGAGCCTGCGGTCGAAGGTGTCGCAGTTGCAGGGCAGCCTGGACTCGCGGCTGCGGCAGTTGAGTGACGCGTTCGACGCGTTCGTGGAGCTGTCCGACATCCGGTACGAGCTGATCGGGTTCGCCGACGCGGCCGAGGTACGCCGGCACGCGACTCAGGTCCTGACAGCGCTGGCGTCGGGGCAGCAGCCGCCGGCCGCGGGAGCCGCGGTGCCCGGCTACTGGTTGCAGCCCGCAGTCGCGACGATCCACGGCCTGTCGGCCGAAGCGACCGCCCTGCCGGACGGACCGTTGTCCGAGGCAATGGCTCTCGACAAGGACCGTACGTCGATCTTCCTCTGCCTGGCCCTGGCCGCGCTGGGACGGCGTGACCTCGTCCAGAACACCTGGCTCGAGACAGCCTTCGGTACGCCGGCCGACGGCAAGGTCACCCGATTGCAACGCGCGTTGTGGTCCACCGGCGCGCGCGGTGGACTCGGCGCGGAGGGGCAGACGCTGGTCATCGAGCGGCTGCGGGAGCACGTCAAAGGCTTGAGCTGGCTGGAGACAGTCCTGAGCCGGGGCAAGGCCGTGCGGCATCCGCATCCGGGCTTCACCGAGATCGCCACCGCGGCCAACGCGCGGGACCGGCTCAGCCAGCTCCGGGCCGCCGTCGACACGATCGCGGGCGACACCACCGTCCGCGAACCCGACCGGGATCTCGCGTACGGCGAACCCGACCCCGACAGCGCGTCGTCCGTGCTGCGGATGCTGATCTCCGAGGGCAGCGAGCACGAACGCGAGCCGCTGTCCCGGGTCGCCGAGCTGCGAGCCCGGATCACCAACACCTCGGCCGCGGCCGGCGCGATCACCGACCCGGTCGACACGATCGAGAACCTGCTGCGGGCCGACCTGCGACGCGAGGACGAGCCGCACCTGTCGGCGACCGCGTTGCGGGTGGTGGCGGACGGCGTACTGACCGAGGCGGAGGAACTGGCGAAGACCGCGGGCGGGCTGATCCCGACCGAGATCGTCTGCAAGGTCGGCCGCCGGGACATCACCGTGCTTCCGGATGGTCCGGACCAGCAGTCGATGGCCGCTGCGGTGGCGAAGATCAACTCCGAGGCGCCGCCGCTGACCGTGAAGTCCGCGGCCGGGGCGATCGCGATCGCGGTGACCGGGCTCGTGGTGGGAATCGGTCTGGGCATTGTGCACTCGTTCTGGATCGTGATCGGCGTGGCGATCCTGGGCGTCGCGGCGCACCGGTACTGGCGGGCGCGTACCCAGGTCGCGGAGGCGAAGACCGATGCGGCGGACCAGATCGCCCGGCTGAAGGAGAAGGCGACCGAGACCGCCGGCGAACTGGCGTCGTACAAGGCGGGCGCCCGGGACCGTGAGGCGGCGATCGCCGCCGACCTCACGGCCGTCCGAGAGCAGCTGACCTCGAACGCCTGAGCGTCCAGGCCGAGGGTCGCTAGGCGTCCAGGTCGGTGGCGACCAGGTCGGCCACCTTGCGCAGGACCGCGTCGTCGTCGCAGGAGACGGTGACGTCGTCGCCGCACTTGGCGCCGAGCGTCATGATCAGCAGGGCCGACCCGGCGTCGACCGGTAGGCCGCCGTTCGTGGCGAGCGTGACCGGTACGCCGGCCTCGGTGGCGGCGGCCGCGATCAGGGCAGCGGGACGGGCGTGCAGGCCGACGGAGGAGCCGACGGTGACAGTGGTGCTGGACATGGGAGTTCCTTTCAGACCGTGACAGCAGTGCGAGTTTGGGTGGTGGCGGGTTTGCGGCCGAGCTGTTTGGCGACCGTCACCGCGGCCGCGCCGACCACCGCACCGGCGAGGAGGGCGAGCACGAACCAGGCGATGTGGCCGATCGCGAAGAAGACGAAGATGCCGCCGTGCGGTGCGGACAGCGTCACGCCGCCGGCCATCACCAGGGCGCCGGTGATCGCGGAGCCGAACATGATCGACGGGATCACCCGCAGCGGGTCGGCGGCCGCGAACGGGATCGCGCCCTCGGTGATGAACGATGCCCCGAGCAACCAAGCGGCCTTGCCGTTCTCCCGCTCCGCGGTGCTGAACAGCTTCGGCCGGACCGCGGTCGCCAGCGCCATCGCCAGCGGCGGCACCATGCCGGCCGCCATCACCGCGGCCATCACCTTGAGCGAGGCGGGGTTGTCGACCGCCAGGCCGGCGGTGGCGAACGCGTACGCCGCCTTGTTCACCGGGCCGCCCATGTCGAAGGCCATCATCAGGCCGAGGACGATGCCGAGCACGATCGCGGACGAGCCGGACAGGCCGTTCAGCCAGCTCTCCAGGCCCGAGGTGATCGCGGCCAGCGGCCGGCCGAGGACCAGGAACATCAACCCGCCGGCGATCAGCGTCGCGCCGAGCGGAATCACCACGACCGGCATCAGGCCACGGCCCCAGGCCGGCACCTTCAGCCGGCTGATCCACAGCGCGGCGAAGCCGGCCAGCAGGCCGCCGACGATACCGCCGATGAAGCCGGCGCCGACGGTCGTCGCGACCACCCCGACCGTGAAGCCCGGCGCGATGCCAGGACGGTCGGCGATCGCGAAGGCGATGTAGCCGGACAGCGCCGGCACGAGGAAGCCGAAGGCGAGTGCGCCGAGGCTGAACAGCACGGCGCCGAGGTACTGCGCGAGTCCGCCGGACGGAAGGTTGGCGAGCGAGTTGTTCGCGACGATGTCGGTCGCGGAGGCGTTGATCTGGTAGCCGCCGAACAGGAAGCCGAGCGCGATCAGCAGCCCGCCGGCCGCGACGAACGGGATCATGTAGCTGACGCCGGTCAGCAGGATCTGCCGCAGCCGCACGGCCCACGACACGTCACCGGAGCGCTTGTCCTTGCGCGGCGCGGCCGTCGACGCGGAGGCCTCGACCCGGGGAGCATCCGGGTCGGCCCCGGCGGCGAGGGCGTCCGCGATCATCGCGTCCGGCTCGTTGATCGCCCGCTTCACGCCGGAGGCGACAACCGGCTTGCCGGCGAACCGGCCGCGGTCCTTCACCCCGACGTCGGTCGCGAAGATCACCGCGTCCGCCGCGTCGATCTCGTCCGGCCCGAGCGGCGTCGAGGCCCCGGACCCCTGAGTCTCGACCAGCACCTTCACCCCCGCCCGCTTGCCGGCCGCCACCAACGAGTCCGCCGCCATGTAGGTGTGGGCGATACCCGTCGGACAAGCAGTCACCGCCACAACCTGCCGCTGCGCGGCCGAAGCCGGCTCGGAAGGAGCCGCCGCACCAGGCGCGGAGGCCGGGGCAGCAGGCGCGGAGGCCGGGGCAGCAGGCGCGGATGCCGCGGACTCGGTGGCGGGAGCCGCCGAGGATGCCGCGGACTCGGTGGCAGGAGCCGCCGCGGGTGGTGCTGGAGCAACGGCTGCTTGCACCAGGGCGACCACCTCGTCGGGGGTGGTTGCCTCGCGCAACGAAGCGACGAACTCCGGCTTCACCAGGGAGCGGGCCAGTGCGGTCAGCAGGGTCAGGTGGTCGGCGTCCCCTTCGGCGGGTGCCGCGATCAGGAAGACGAGGTCGGCCGGCCCGTCCGGCGCGCCGAAGTCCACCCCGGGCTGCAACCGCGCGAACGCCAGCGTCGCCTCCGTGACGTACGACGACCGGCAGTGCGGGATCCCGATCCCGCCGGGCAGCCCGGTCGCGGCCTGACCCTCGCGGGCCAGGGCGTCGCCGTACAGCCCCTCGACGTCGGTGGCCCGCCCGGCCTCGACGACCCGGGTCGCGAGGTGGCGGATCACGTCCGGCGACGTGCTGCCGAGGTTCTCGTCGAAGACGACGAGGTCGGCCTGGATGATCTGGGACATGACAGTTCCTCTCAGCCGTCGTCAGCCACGCGGCGACGCGACGGAACGGGGGGCCAGGGCGACGACGCTGACGCCCGCAGGACGGAGATCACCGGGCCGCGGCATCGCGGATCCGGCGAGCTGGACTGCGGCGGCGCCGAACGCCACCGCCTGACGCAACCGATCGGCCGGCCCCGCTCCGGCCAGGTCGGCAAGCAAGTAGCCGGCCAGGGTGGCGTCACCCGCGCCGACGGTGTTGATCGGCACGACGGCCTCGGCCTTCCCGAGCCACGCCGTACCGGAGCCGTCGACCAGCACGGCCCCGTGCCGGCCGAGCGTCGCGAGCACAGCCCCGGCGCCACGAGCGATCAGCGCCCGGGCCGCTTCGGCGACGAACGACGGATCAGCCTCGAGCCGCGCGATGTCGTACCCGGTGAGCTCGGCGAGCTCCTCCGCGTTCGGCTTCAGCAGATCCGGTTGGAGGGCCGCAGCGGCCACTGCGCGCAGCGGTTCACCGGACGTGTCGACGGCGACCGCACATCCCTGCTCGTGCAGCGCCGCGACCAGCTCGACGTAGAAGTCCGCAGGCACAGCCGGTGGCAGTGACCCCGACAGCACCGCCCACCGAGCATCGGCTGCTTCCTTAAGTACGGCACCAACCAGTGCTTCGAGAACCGAAGCAGTGAGCGGCATCCCGGCCTCGTTGAGCTTGGTCGTCGTACCGTCCGGCTCGACGACGGTCACGTTCACCCGCACCGGATGCGGTACGTCGACCGCCCGGTAGGCAACCGTCTGATCGCGCAGCGCGGCCAGCATCCGGTCGTCGGCACCAGCAGGCAGCACCGCAATCGCAGGCGCTCCCGCAGCCGTGAGCGCCCGGGCGACGTTCACACCCTTGCCACCCGGCTCACTCCGCACAGACACCGCCCGCTGCACCTCGCCACGGCGCAACTCCCCCGCAAGCTCGATCGTCCGATCAACACTCGGATTCGCAGTCAGCGTGACGATCATGCGATCACCACCTCGACCTCGCGGGTCTCGAGCTCTCGGACCACGGCTGGGTCGATCGCGTCGTCGGTGACCAGTACGTCGACGTCGTCGAGGGAAGCGAAGCGGACCAGGTGCTCGCGGCCGATCTTCGACGAGTCGGCGACCACGACGACCTGGTGCGCGGCCGCGATCATCGCCCGCTTCACGGCAGCCTCGTCGGTGTCCGGGGTGGTGAGACCGTGGTCGACCGTCAGCGCGTTGGTGCCGATGAAAGCCAGGTCGACCCGCAGGTCTGTCAACAATCGGACAGTCTGATCGCCGACAGCGGCCTGGGTCTCGCCGCGGACGCGGCCGCCGAGCAGGTGCAGGCGGACGCTGTCCGACGCACCGAGCCGGGCCGCGATCGGCACCGCGTTCGTCACGACCACGAGCTGGCGGTCCACCGGCAGCAGCGAGGCGATCCGGGCGGTCGTCGTACCGGCGTCGAGCAGGACGCTGCCGCCGCTGCCCGGCAACAGCTCGATCGCGGCCTTCGCGATCCGGTCCTTCTGGTCCGCCTGGGTGGCGTCGCGCTCGGCGACGCCCGGCTCGATCACGGTCAGCGCGGTGGTCGACACCGCACCGCCGTGGACCCGGCGGAGAAGGCCGGCCCGCTCGAGCTGAGCGAGGTCGCGGCGCACCGTCTCGGTGGTCACGCCGAGGTCGGTCGCGATGCCGCTGACCGTGACCCGGCCCTGCTCACGGACC
This sequence comes from Kribbella sp. NPDC050820, assembly GCF_040653975.1. Lineage (NCBI taxonomy): Bacteria > Bacillati > Actinomycetota > Actinomycetes > Propionibacteriales > Kribbellaceae > Kribbella > Kribbella sp. NPDC050820. The sequence continues at coordinate 196,345 of NZ_JBFAHB010000002.1, read as the reverse complement.
TTGGCGACGATCGCCGCCTGCCGCTCCTCCGCGTACATATCGGCTCCAGATCTGCGTTTCGTTGGGATTTTGTGTTGTTTCAGTTGGTTTTACGCCCGATCTATTGACATGTCAAGACCTCTGTTCGTAACGTCCTGGCAATCCAGCCGAGCTAGAGGACCCGTCATGAACCACATTTCGAAGGGCGTCCCCGTCGTACCGGGTGTCGGCTACGGGCCGGCCATCCGCCCGGAGCCGCGTCCGGCGATCCCGGCCCCGACCGCCGTCGCCGAGCCGGACCGGGCCGCCGAGGTCGCCAGGTACGACGCCGCCGCGGCGACCGTCGCCGAACGGCTGGCCGCCCGCGCCGGACTCGCTTCAGGCGCGGCGGCCGAGGTGCTCAGCGCGACTGCCGACCTGGCGCGCGACCGGGGACTCGCCGCTGCGGCGGCCCAGCGGATCCAGTCCGGAACCGACGCCGTCCACGCCTGCGCCGGTGCGACCGACCAGTTCGCCGCCCTCTTCACCCAGCTCGGCGGCCTGATGGCCGAGCGGGTCACCGATCTGCACGACATCCGGGACCGGATCGTCGCCGAGCTCACCGGCCAACCGGAGCCCGGCGTACCGCATCCGTCCGAGCCGTCCGTGCTGATCGCTGACGACCTCTCCCCCGCCGACACCGCCGGCCTCGACGAGCTGACCGTCGCCCTCGCGACCCGGCTCGGCGGGCCGACCAGCCACACCGCGATCATCGCCCGGCAGCTCGGCATCCCCTGCGTGGTCGCAGTCACCGACCTGCCCGAAATCCCAGCAGGTACGCCGGTTCTGGTGAACGGCGACACCGGCGAGATCCTGGTCGAGCCAGACGAGACAACCGCCCGCGCAGCCGTCCGGGATGCCGCCGCGCAGCGCGCCGCGACCGAGTCCTGGCAAGGGCCCGGCCGCACCGCCGACGGTCACCCGGTCGGCATCCTCGCCAACGTGCAGGACGGGGCCTCCGCCCAGCAGGCCGCCAAGAGCCAGGCCGAAGGCGTCGGCCTGTTCCGGACCGAGCTCGCGTTCCTCAACCGCGAGACCGAACCGGCCGTCGCCGAGCAGGCCGACCTCTACTCCGAGGTACTGCGTGCCTTCGCCCGCCGGAAGGTCGTCGTACGGACCTTGGACGCCGGATCCGACAAGCCGTTGGCGTTCACCGGCGCGACCGACGAGCCGAACCCCGCGCTCGGCGTCCGCGGCCTGCGACTCGCCTTCGCCGATCCGGGCATCCTGGACCGCCAGCTGGATGCTATCGCCCAGGCCGCGGAAAGAACCGGTGAGCAGCCGTGGGTGATGGCTCCGATGGTCGCCACTGTCGCGGACGCACGGTTCTTCGCCGAACGCGCCCGCAGCCGCGGCCTCGTCGCCGGCGTGATGGTCGAGGTCCCTGCAGTCGCCCTGCTCGCCGACCGCGTCCTCGACCACGTCGACTTCCTGTCGATCGGCACGAACGACCTGACCCAGTACACGATGGCCGCGGACCGTCTGTCGCCTGAGCTCGCCAACCTCACCGACCCGTGGCAGCCCGCACACCTCGCGCTGGTCGCACAGGTCGCCCGCGCGGGCCAGACCGCGGGCAAGCCCGTCGGCGTCTGCGGCGAGGCGGCCGCGGATCCCTTGCTGGCCTGCGTTCTCGTCGGCCTCGGCATCACCTCGTTGTCGGCAGCAACCGCCGCCCTCCCCGCCGTCGGCGCTCGCCTGGCCACGGCGACCCTCGACCAGTGCCGAGCCGCCGCAACCGCAGCCCTCGCCGCCGAAGATCCCGCCACCGGTCGGGAGGCGGCCCGCACGGCGCTGAACCAATCCGGTTGACGCACGGATGATCGAGTAGTCGACTGGGAGGTCATACCGAGCTGGGAGGGGCACGGCATGGACCACTCGATCTGGGCGGAAGGGTTGACCAAGCGGTTCGGCGAGACCGTCGCGCTGGCCGGGGTCGACCTGGCGGTGCCGACCGGCAGCGTCCTCGGGCTGCTCGGCCCGAACGGCGCCGGGAAGACGACCGCGGTCCGCGCACTCGCGACACTGCTGCGTCCCGACGAGGGCCGCGCCACCGTCGGCGGGTACGACGTACTGCGCGAAGCTCACCAGGTCCGGAAGATGATCGGCCTGACCGGCCAGTACGCCGCGGTCGACGAGAACCTGACCGGCACCGAGAACCTGCTGCTGATCGGGCGCCTGCTCGGCCAGTCCCGGCGCGCCGCGCGCCAGCGGGCCGCCGAGCTGCTCGAGGACTTCGGTCTGTCCGACGCCGCGGACCGCGCGACCAAGACGTACTCGGGCGGCATGCGGCGGCGGCTCGACCTGGCCGCGAGCCTGGTCGGCCGGCCCAAGATCCTCTTCCTCGACGAGCCGACCACGGGCCTCGACCCGCGCGCACGACTGGAGCTGTGGAACCTCGTCCGCGACCTGGTGCGCGGCGGATCCACGGTCCTGCTCACCACGCAGTACCTGGACGAGGCCGACGCGCTGGCCGACAACATCGCCGTCATCGACCACGGCAAGCTGATCGCGACCGGCACGCCGGACGAGCTGAAGGCGAAGGCGGGCGCGCAGTCCCTCGCCGTGCGCCCGGCCGATCCGTCGGACCTGCCCACAGTCATCGCGGTCGTCGGCGAGCTGGCGCAGGCCGAGCCGGAGGTCGACCGCGAGGAGGTGACCGCACCGGTCACGGACCCCGCTGTGCTGCCGGCCGTCGTACGGCGGCTGGACGACGCCGGTGTCGTGATCAGCACGCTGACGTTGCGCAGCGCGAGCCTGAACGAGGTGTTCTTTTCCCTCACCGGCCACACGGCCGAGGAATCGTCCGAAGAGGAGGTCCGGGCATGAGCGTCGGAGTCACTCCCGTGCAAGGCCTGCGGCAGTCGGCCACGCTGGCGTGGCGGACGATCGTTCAGATCCGGCACAACCCGTGGGAGCTCGGTGACTTCAGCTTCCAGCCGATCCTGTTCCTGGTCCTGTTCACCTACATCTTCGGCGGCGCCATCGCCGGCAGCACCGCCGACTACCTCCAGATCACCCTGCCCGGCATCATCGTGATGAACATGTTCTTCGTGACGATGTACGTCGGCACCGGACTGAACACCGACCTGACCAAAGGCGTCTTCGACCGGCTGCGGTCGCTGCCGATCGCCCGCTGGGCGCCGCTGGCCGGGCGCATCACCGCGGACCTGGTCAAGCACGCGTGGTCGGTGTTCCTGCTGCTCGCCGTCGGCTACCTGATGGGCTTCCGGGTCGAGACCTCGGTGCTGAGCCTGCTCGCCATGGTCGGCCTGGTGCTGTTCTTCGCGCTGGCCTTCTCCTGGATCTCGGTCCTGGTCGGGGTGCTCGCACGTGATCCGGAACAGGTGCAGATCTTCGGCTTCACGGTGCTGTTCCCGATCACCTTCGTCAGCAACGTCTTCGTTCCCACCGAGACGATGCCGGGCTGGATGCAGCCGATCGTCGAGGCGAACCCGGTGACGATCCTGTCCGACGCCGCCCGCGGCCTGCTCATCGGCGGCCCCGTGGCGGAGCCGGTCGCCTGGTCCCTGCTGTGGGCGTGCGGGATCATGGTCGTCTTCGCGCCGATCTCGGTGCTCGCGCTACGGCGCAAGGTGTGAGCACGGTATGAGCACGGAATGAGCAAGGTCTGAGGTTCACCCGCGCGGCCGGTCGAGCAGGACCACCTCGCAGTCGTAGTGCTGGGAGGCGGTCATCGGGCCGCGGAACCAGAGCAGCGGGACGCGGTTCGGGTCGCCGGGGGCGACGATCGGCCGCAGGTTGTCGACGTCGGAGTCCTCGGTGACCGGCGTCCACGTCGTACCGCTGTCGCTCAGGCGCGCGTGGAAGATCTCGTGGTGCGCCAGCTCCGTGCCGTCGCGCGGGTCGATCGGTGTCGAGACGTACAGCGAGTCCAGGTCGTAGGGGTCGATCGCGACCAGGCCGGTGTAGTCCTGCTCGTGCGGCAGCAGGCCCGGTCCGGCCTTGGCCAACTGCTGGACGTCCCACTCCGCACCCGGGGCGAGCCGTGCGTAGAAGTAGCGGTGATCACGCACCACCCGGTGCCGGTCGGAGTCCTTCGACGGCGCTTCCTGCCGGGCGAGCAGTACGGCGGCGATCGTGCCGTCGGCCCCACGCCGGATGTCGAGCGTCCAGCAGTGCGTCATCTCCTCGCCGTCCCACAACGACCCGGCCTGCAGGACCGTGGTGAGCTCCACCTGCGACGGTGCTTCGCCTTTCAAAGCGACCGGATCCACCACGGTCCCGTCGCTGCGGTGCAGCGCTCCGGCTTCCAGGTAGCCGTGGTAGATCGAGTTGTTGTAGTCGCGCGGATGGTGGTCGGTCGTCACCAGGTCGATCCGCGTCGGCGTCGAGACGTACCGCGTGTAGCCGTTGACGTAGCCGACCTTCGGCCGGGTGAACAGCTTGCCGGCGTACGTCCAGGAGTCACCGTCGTCGTCCGACACCAGCGCACACGGGTCGTCGTTCACCGCCCGCGCGAAGCAGTAGAGCCGCCCGTCGAGCACGTGCAGGTTCGAGTACGTGACCCCGCGCCTGCCGGTGAACTCGCTCCAGTCGAACGTCTGCTCCGGACCCCACGTGCGCGGATCACCCGGCTCGCTGATCCGCCACCGGGTCAGGTCGTCGGTCTTGTGCTTGGTGTAGACGGCCAGCCACCGCCCGTCCGCCCGCCGCCACAGCGCCGGCACATCGTGATCGTCCGCCTCGAAGTTCTCATGCAGTACGACGACCTCGCTCGAGCCGGACCGCAGGTCGACCACCGTCAGCTCGACGTTCCCGGACCGCTGGTCAGCCCCAGGCCCTTCCGGCGCCGCGATCGACCCGACCACCAGCGTCTGGCTGTCCGGGTCCACCACCGCCCGCTCGTCCTGAAACCAGCACCACGCACCGTTGTCATTGATCACCGCAGGCTCGCCCATAGGCCCCCAGTCTGCCAGCAAGCGCTTACCAACACGACCTCACCCGGCGTTTTCCAGCGCGGCGAGCAGGTCGAGAGGGCGGTTGTCCGGGGCGGGGCGGACCTCGTTCATCAGGTAGGAGAAGGAGATTGCGCGGGTCGGCCAGGCTCCGTGGCGGGAGCCGCCAGCGCCCGGGTGGCCGAAGGCGTCGGCGGGGCGTCCGAGGTTGGCGGACGGGGTGTGGAGCTCGAAGCCGGCGCCGTACGCGATCTCGCTTCCCCAGGTCGGTTCGATGCCGCGCCGGAGCTCGCGCCGGCCCAGCGCGACCGTCTGCGGGGTCAGGACACCGTCGGCCAGGAGGGACGCGTAGAAGCGGGCCATGCCGCGGGCGGTGGCGAATCCTCCGACGGCGGCGAGGCCGGCACTGCGGTATTCAGGACTGTTCCAGATCTTCTCCGCGCCCGGGACCCACAGCGGGTTGCGGTTGAGCCGCAGCAGCGGGTCGGTCTGTGATTCATCCATGAGTACGCCGTCCGGCGCGACCATCGTCGTCGCCCGCCAGTGCAGCTCGTCCGGGAGCCCGATCCACACCTCCAGGTCCAGCGGCGCGGCGAACTCGTCGGCGAAGAACTGCCCAGCCGTGCGCCCGTCGACGCGGCGGATCAGCTCGTCGACCAGCCAGCCCCACGTGATCGCGTGGTACATGAACGCGGCCCGCGGGTCCGCCGCCGGAGCCTGAGCCGCCAGATGGGCAGCCATCACGTCATGGTCGAGCAGGTCGGCGTACCCGGCCTCGACCCAGGGCAGCCGGGCCTGATGGGACAGCACCTCGGCGATCGTCGTCTCGCCCGCGCGGAACGCCGGCCAGTAGCGGCCGAGCGGATCGTCCAGCGACAACCCCCCGCGCTGCACGAGCAGCAGAACACAAGCGGCCACGAGCCCCTTGGTCCCGGAGAACATCAGCTGGACCGCGTCCCGATCCCAGGCCCGCCCGGTGTCGCGATCCGCGGTCCCGCCCCACAGATCGACCACGAGCTCGCCGTTTCGGTACGCCGCGAACGCTGCCCCCAACTCGCCTCGCTCGGTGAAGTTCCGCGTGAACGCCTCGGCCACGCCCTCGAATCCCGCTGCCGTCCAGCCATCGATCATGGCCGAGATAGTACCGATCGTTCTTATCTGACGCCAGTACATGAGAACGATCGGTACTATGAGCGGCGGAGGTGGTGCACGATGCCGGTCAAGGCGGGTGAACGGCTCGACCCGGAGGCGACCAGGGCGCGGATCCTGGCGGCGGCGTCCGAGGTGTTCCGGCGGCGCGGGATCCATGCCGTCGGCATCAACGAGGTCGCCGAGGCGGCCGGCGCGTCGAAGCTGACCATCTACCGGAACTTCGGCTCCAAGGAGGGCCTGGTCGAGGCCGTGCTCACCGACCGGACCCAGCGGGTGCGGGCCTGGTACCAGCAGGCGGTCGACCGGGCCGACGCCGGGCGGGACCGGATTCTCGCCGTCTTCGACCTGGTCGCGGCCTGGTACGCGGAGGCCGGCTTCCGCGGGTGCGCGATGATGAACGCCGCGACCGAGGACCGCGCGCACGACGGCGCACCCCAGCGGCTCGCGCAGGAGCACCTGACCTTCTACCGCGACCTGTTCGGCCGGCTCCTCACCGAGGCCGGTGTGCGTGACCCCGCGACCACGGCGCGCCAGCTGGTCATCGTCCTCGAAGGGGCGACGATCGTCAGCGCGATCGACCGGAACCCGGCGCTTGGAGCCGAGGCGCGGGTCATCGTGGAGACGTTGCTGGACGCGGCCTGAGGAACACGAGGCAGACCAGCACACACGCCGTACCGGTGCCCGCGGCAACGAAGAACGCGGCCGGGAACCCGAGCTGCTCGGCCACGAGCCCACCGAGCGGGCCGGCCGCCATCACCCCGAGATCCCAGAACGACGTCATCACGCCCATCGACACCCCCGGCCGCAGCCCGCGCACCCGGTCGAGCGTCATCGACACACACGACGGGTAGATCAAGGCCAGACCCAACCCGGCCAGCCCGGTGAACACCAGTGCAGTCACCGCCGCATCAGCCAGCGCAAGCCCGGTGAGCGCCACGACCTCGATCGTGACTGTCCAGGCCGCCACCGCGCGCCCGCCGTACCGATCGACCAAGGGACTGCCTGCGAAGCGCACGACCAGGAACGCCGCGGCGAAGACCGCGAGCGCGTAGCCGTCCGCGCCGATCCCGTCGTCGCGCAACCGCAGCACGAGCAGTGCGGCGATCGTGCCGTAGCAGTACGCCGCCAGGCCGATGGTTGCGCCTGGCAACGGTACGCCGACCGGCACCAGGTCCCGGATCCGGCGAATCCGGACCAACGGCTCGGCCCGCGCTGGATCCGCACGCGTCGACAGCACCAGCACCATCGACAACCCCGCGAGTCCGACGATCGTCCACCAAACCCACTCCCCCACCAGCGACGCGATCACCGGCCCGCCCGCCAGTCCGCCCCACATCGACAGGCCGAACCAGCCCGCGACCCGCCCACGCTGCGCGACCCGGGTGCCGGCCAGCACCCACGGCAAGGCCGCCGAGAACAGCGCCGCCTCCCCGGCCCCCATCACCAGCCGAGCGATCAGCAGCACGGCGAGATTCGGCGCCACCAACTGCCCGACCCCACCGGCCGCAGTCAGCGCTCCACCGAGCAGTACGACGGGACGCGACCACCCACCGTCCGCGAGCCAGCCGGCGAACGGCCGCCCCAAAGCCGTTGCCAGGAAGGCGATCCCGACCGCGGTCCCGCTGGCCAGCGCGCCCCCGCCGTACCGCTCCGGCACGTACGTCGGCAACGCCTGCAACGCGGCGCCGAACGCGAGATACCCACACAGGACTGCCGCCCACAACCGCCGGACCGGGACCGTCATGGGCTAGATAATACCGATCGTTCTTATCTCGTCCGGCGTCAGTCCGGGTAGACCGTCGGATCGGCGACCACCGACGGCGGCTTCCGCGGTCGTAGCGTGCTGTCCGATCGAGCCGCAGCGGCGAGATCGCGGCAGCGGGCGAAGCTGACGTCGCCACAGGACTGCGCGTACTCGATCAGCTCCCGGACGGCGAGCAGCCGGCTGGGCCGACCGGACAGGAACGGATGCAGGCACAGGTTGAACAGACATCGGTAGTGCCGCATGCCGTCCAACTCCGCGCGCCACAACTCGAGCACCTTCCTGGGCGACTCGATCACCGACCCGATCTGCGGCTCGGGCAGGTAGGCGTACTGCTCCCAGTCGTCCAGCGACCAGTGCACCGGCAGCTCGGTGACCGGCCCGCCCTCGACGTCGAGCAGGTACGGCCGGTCGTCGCCCATCAACGAGGAGTCGTAGGACAGGCCGTGCTCGGCGACCAGCTCGAGCGTGGTCCGGGTGGCCTCCCACAAGGCCGCCCGGTGGCCGGCGATCTCGATGCCCTGGGCATCGAAAACCGCCAGCGCCCGTTCGAAGTCGGCCCGCTCCTGCGCCGGGGTCAGCGAGGTCGGCGCCCGGTGGCTGTAGGAGTGGTGCGCGACCTCGTGCCCGTGCTCGACGATCGTTGCCGCCAGCCCCGGCCGCTGCTCGGCCACCCACCCCGGCACGAAGAACGTCGCCGGTACGGCGAGCTCCGCCAGCAGCTCCAGGATCCGCGGTACGCCGACGTCCGGTCCGTAAGCCTGGTGCGACATCACCATCAGGTGATCCGCGTACTGCCGCCCGGCCGCGAGGATCGGCGTCTCGACGTCGACGTCGAACGTCAGCGTGACAACGGCCGCCGCACCGCCATGCCACGTGAGCCCGGTCATGGGGCCTCACAGCCCCATGAACCGCCGCGCGGCAGCGCGGCATCCGATACCGTCATGACCGACCAGTTTGCCACTGCCTTGCGTTCGCCAGCGTTGCCGCGGGCTCGATCAGCCTGCGGTCGAACCGCTGCAGCTCCTGGTTCTCGGCCAGTCGCCGCGGCAGGTCCGGGTTGGCCAGCGCACCGCGAGCCAGCGACAGCAGGTCCGCATGCCCGTCGGTCAGCACCTGATCCGCCTGCGCCGGGTCGTGCATTCCGCCGTTCGCGATGACCGGCAGCCCGGTGACCCGCCGGGCCAGCCCGGTGAGCGTCTGCCCGCCGTGCAGCCTCGCGGTCTCCAGCCAGTTCCGGCCCTCGCTCGCGATGTGCAGGTAGCCGATGCCCGTCGCGGCAAGCGCCTCGTAGATCGCCTCGGCCTCGTACGCGCCCCCGGGCCACCGGTACTCAAGGTCGTTCACCTTCGTCTGCGACAGCCGCACGCCGACCACGAAACCGGACGGCGTCGCGTCGACGATAGCCCGCGCGACCTCGGCGGTCAGGCGGATCCGGTTCGCGACGGGTCCGCCGTACGAGTCGGTCCGCTGGTTGGTGTAGACGGTGAGGAACTGATCGAGCAGGTAGCCGTTCGCGCCGTGGATCTCGACACCGTCGAAACCCGCCTCGGCCGCCCGGACGGCGGCGACGGCGAACCCGTCGACGATCTCGTCGAGCTGGGAGACCGAGAGCTCGGACGGGACCGGCCACGGCCCGGAGCCGCCGTACTCGGTGAGCATCTCGTTGAGCGGCTGGACGGCGGACGGCCCGACCCGCTCGGTGGTGCGCGGGTTGCCCTGCGAGATCGCACCGGCGTGCATCAACTGGGCGACGATCGGCCGGCCCGCGGCGTGGACGCGGTCCGTCACCTGCCGCCAGCCCTCGACGTGCGCCGCCGTGGCGAGCCCGGGCTGGTTCAGATAGCCCTGGCTGTACGCCGAGTCGGGGTAGGTGCCCTCGGTGATGACCAGGCCGAACCCGCCGGCCGCGAACTCCGCGTAGTAGTCGGCCATCTCGGCCGTCGGCACCCCGTCGGGGGTGGCGGAGACCCGGGACATCGGCGCGACCGCGAAACGGTTCGCCAGCGCCAGGCCGCCGAGGTCTACCGGCTCCAGGGCCGGGTGAACACGAGTCGTTGTGAGATCCATGGCCCCCACTCCACCAGGCGCGACCGCCCCCAAGCGATGGACCGATCCACAGCACTACCCGGAGAACGGTGGAGGATCCTCCACTGAACCGCTCGCGCGAGGCTGCTTCGGTTGAGGTATGCAGACTGTCGCGCGCACTCACGTCCCCGCCCGCTCCGGACGCGCCGTCCGGGTCCGTCGCGGCCAATCCGTCCGGGTCGTCGATCTCGCCGGCCAACAGGTCGGCGACCTCTTCGCGTACGTCGCCACACCCTCCGGCGTCACCGGGGAGCACCTCAGCGCCTCCCACACCAGGGCCGCGACCAGCCGGCTCTTCCCGGCCGTCGGCGAGAGCTTCGTGACCGATCAGCGCCGGCCGATCCTGACCCTGGTCGAGGACACCTCACCCGGCCACCACGACCTCCTGATCGCCGCCTGCGACGACGCCCGGTACGCCGGTCTCGGCGTACCGGACCATCCGTCGTGCGCGCGGAATCTGCGCACGGCGCTCGGCGTCGACGTCGTGCCTCAGCCGGTGAACGTGTTCATGCACATCCCGGTCCGGGCCGGCGGCGCCCTCGACTGGTTGCCCGCAGCAACTGCTCCCGGTGACTCGATCACGTTCCGGGCGGAGCTCGACTGCGTCGTCGTGGTCTCGGCCTGCCCGCAGGACCTGACCGTCATCAACGGATCGCAGCCCACCGATCTCGCCATCGACGTGCTGGACTAGCGCGACAGCTCGTCCGCTTCGAGGGCCAGGTAGAGGTCGACCCGGTCCTCGGTGCGGGCGACGTCGCGGCCGGTCAGCTCGGTGATCTTCGCCAGCCGGTTCCGCAGCGTGTTGACATGCACGTAGAGGGCGGCCGCGGTCGCGCCGTACTGACCGTCGTGCGCGAGGAACACCCGGAGCGTCGACTCGAGTTCGCCGGCCCGCTGACCGTCGTACTCGCGCAGCGGTCCGAGCACGCCGTCTGCGAAGCCTTGCAGCGTGCCCGAGTCCTGCAGGCCGAGCAGCAACCGGTGGGTACCCAGCTCCTGGAACGACGCCACCGCCTGACCACCGCGGCGCCGCCGGAGCACCTGACAGGCCTCCCGCGACTGCACCAACGGCCGCCGCAACTCCGCCGCCGACGCAGCCACCTCGCCGAGCCCGACCACCGGACGCCGGTCCGCAAACCGCTTCCGCACCGCCGCGCAGAGTGCCTCGGCCAGCGACTTCAGCTCCTGCCGCGGACGCTGCAGTACGGCGACCACGTCCTGACTGCCACCGGCCACAACGACCGCCAGGCTCTCGGCCAGGAAGAAGTCCCCGACCGTCTCCGACAACCCCGGCGGCGCCGACTCGTTGCCGTCGGCAAAGGCGATCGTGAGCACCACCAGCTCCCCCGACGGATCCACCCCGAACGCGCGGAGCCGGTCCGGCACCTCTGCCGCCCGCTGCGCACCCGACAGGATCATGTCGAGCAGCTCGGAGGCGAACCGCAGCTCGATCGCCTGGATCGCCTGCTGCTTGGCCACTTCCAGGCTGAGGAAGCGCGCCGCCTGATCGAGCGCGTCCTGCTCCGGCTTGCTCAACCGGCTCACCGGCCGCAAGCACAGCAGCGCCGCATCCGTGTCCCCCACGGCCCCGACCAGGAACACCGTCGCCCGCCCTTCTTCGCCGCCGAGATCCACCTCGAGCGGCGGTGGGTGCCGAGCCAATCCGTCGGCGACGATCCGCCGCTGCTCCGCGGTCAACTCCAGCCCGGTCGATGCGAGCGGCCTCGCCATCCGGTCGACGACAGCCAGCGGCAGGTCGTGCTCCCGGCGCAGTACGGCGAGCACGCCGGACGCCCCGGCGCCGCGGGAGATCGCCGAGGCCAGCGCATCGCCCCGGCGAACCATCCCGACCAGCGCATCACGCCGCTGGTCGGTGTGAATCGCCGACGCGGCCTCGGTCACCGCCGTGAACGGGACCTCGATCGCGATCTCCGCCAGCGGCAGGTCCTCCTGCCGGCACGCCTCGATCAGCTCAGGCGGCGTCGACGGCGTCTCGGTGCGCAGGCCGAACACGATGCCCGCGGCCCCCGCCCGCCGCACACTCGCCGCGAACTCCGCCGGGCTCGTCTCGGTCAACCACAGCCCGTTGGTCAGCACGATCTCGCCCGCCCGCACGTACGGCGACGGATCGGGCAACTCGGTGTTGTGCACCCACAACGCCTCGCGTTCGAGCGCACCGTCCGGCCCGGGCACCAGCAACCGAAGCCGGAGCGGGGCGTTGCCGATCAGGGCTGCCAGGCTGAGCATGGTGTGAACATATCCAGTCGGACCCGCATTTCACTAGACATCTACCCACTGCCTCGAGGAGGTGGCTCTTGGTTATCTGAGCCAACTCGTTCCCCTGGAGGCCGTCGTGACCACCACATCCGCACCAACCGAAGCTGTCCCGTTCGACTCGCACGGGGTGGCGCCGATCCCGCCGGAGCACCGCGACTCCACGCCGCGGGAGCAGTTCTGGATCTGGGCCGGCGCCAACCTGGCGCCGATCAACTGGGTGCTCGGCGCCCTCGGCATCACCCTCGGGCTCAGCGTCCTGGAGACCATCCTGGTCGTTGCTCTCGGCAACCTGGTCGGCTGTGCGGTGTTCGGGCTGCTGAACGTGATCGGGCACCGCACCGCGGTCAACCAGATGGTGCTCGGCCGGGCCGCGTTCGGCCGGCGCGGCGCCGTCGTACCGGGCGTTGTGCAGGGGCTGCTGACGATGGCCTGGGTCGGCGTGAACACCTGGGTCGTGCTCGATCTCGCGCTGGCGGTGCTGGGCAAGCTCGGGATCCACGGTGGTCTCTGGCTGGAGTACCTGGTCGCAGCGGTGATCATGCTCGTGCAGCTGGGCCTGGCGCTCTACGGCTTCTACGCGATCCGCACGTTCGAGAAGTACACCGTGCCGTTGACCGTCCTCGTGATGGCGGTCATGACGGTGCTGGCGTTGAGCCAGGCCGACCTGCGGATGACTGCCGGCGCCGCGATCACCCCGGCCGAGAAGCTGACCGCGATCACCCAGCTGACGACTGCGATCGGTGTCGGCTGGGGTATCAGCTGGTTACCGTACTCGGCCGACTACAGCCGCTTCGTCCGTCCGCAGGCGTCGTCGCGATCGGTGTTCTGGGCAACCTCTCTCGGCATGTACATCCCGACCGTCTGGCTCGCGGCCCTCGGCGCCTGCCTGGCCGGCGCGGGCACCGGCAGCGACCCGTCGGCGCTGGTGATCAACTCGTTCGGCGTGATGGCGGTCCCGGTCCTGCTGCTGATCATGCACGGCCCGGTCGCGACCAACATCCTGAACCTGTACTCCTGCTCACTCGCCGCGCTGTCGATCGGCATCACCGTCGCGCGCTGGAAGCTCACACTGCTCGCTGGGCTGGTCGCGTCGGCGGTCCTCGTGGCGTTCGTCCGCGCGGACAGCTTCGGCCATGCCTTCGACAGCTGGATGGTGTCCATCCTGGTCTGGATCAGCCCGTGGAGCGCGATCGTCGTGGTCGACTACCTGGTCCTGCGGCGCGGGCGTCTGAACATCCCGGGGCTGTACGCCGACCCGTCGCCGTACGGATCCTGGAACCCGCGGGCACTGGTCAGCCTGGTCCTCGGGATCATCGCCGGCTGGAGCTGGCAGTACGGCCTGGTGCCGGAGATGCGCGGCCCGATCGCGATCGCGTTGAACAACACCGACTTCTCCTGGCTGTCCGGATCGCTGGTCGCGGGTGGCGTGTACTACCTGGCGAGCCGGCGGGTCGTCGTACGCACGGCGGAGCTGAGCTTGGAGGGCCGGTGACGGTTCGGGTCCTGACGACGGGAGGCACCATCGCCTCCCGTCCCGCTCCGGACGGGTCGGTCAGCGTGGCGCTCGGCGGCGCGGAGTTGGTCGAGTCCGCGCCGGTTCGGGAGGTCCTGCGCAAGCACAGCTTCGCGTTCACCGGTTCGGATCTGCTGACCATCGCACGGGAGGTGCTGACGGAGACAGCCGCCGGCGACGGGGTTGTCGTGACGCATGGCACGGACACTCTGGAGGAAACGGCGTACCTGCTCGACCTCGTCGATCCGCCCGCGCCGGTCGTGCTGACCGGAGCACAACGGCACGCAGGCGAGCCGGACTCCGACGGGCCGCGCAACATCGCCGACGCCATCCTGGTCGCCGGGTCTGCGGCGGCTCGCGGGCTGGGTCCGCTGGTCGTGATGGACGGGCGGATCCACGCAGCCCGGCAAGCGGTCAAGGCGCACACCCAGGCGCCGGACGCCTTCCAGTCCTTCGGCGGGCCGATCGGCGAAGTACGGCGAGGAGAGGTGCGGATCTGGTCGACGCCGCAGCGACCACGCGGCTTCCCCTTGCCTGCCGAACTACCTCGCGTCGACATCGTCGCGTCGTACGTCGACGCCGGTGGCGAGCAACTCGCGGCCTGCCGGACCGCGGGTGCCGTCGGCGTCGTACTCGAAGCGCTGGGGGCCGGGAACCCGACTCCCGGCATGCTCGCCGAGGTCCGCGCTTGCCTCGACGCAGGCCTGCCGGTCGTCGTGACCAGCCGGTGCGCGAGCGGACCGACAGCAGCCGTCTATGGCTCCGGGGGTGGCGCTGATCTGAAGGCTGCAGGCGCGCTGATGGCTGGCCCGCTGCCGTCGTCGAAGGCGCGCATCCTGCTGTCGGTCGCGCTCGCGTCGGCGGCCGTGCACCGCCTCCCCGAGCACTTCCGCTGAGGGTCAGATCGTCAGGACGAGCCGGCCTACGGTCGAACCCGCGGACTGGCGGTGCCAGGCCGCCGAGATGTCCGGGAGCGGCACTGTCTCGTGCGCGACTTTGATGGCGCCGGTGGCGGCGTGCTGGAGGACGTTGGTCAGCGCATCACGGCGTTGCTCGGGGGTGAGCGCGTTGTTGGTGTAGCCGAGGATGCTCGCCGACCGGCTGCGCAGGACGGCCGACGAGAACGTCGCTTCGTCCCCCGAAGCACCACCCAGGTTGACCAACCGGCCACCCGGCGCCAGCAACCGCCCGGCCGCCGTCGCCACCGCGCCGAACACCGGGTCCACCACGACATCGAAGTTGCCGTCGAGCTCGTCGACACCGACCACGTTGTCAGCACCGGCCGCCAGCGCACGATCCCGGGCCTCCGCCGACCGGCACACGGCAACGACGCCGCCGGCCCCAAGCACCTTCGCCGCCCCGATCGCGGACTGCCCGACGGCGCCGCCGCCACCGAGGGCCAGCACCCGCTCCCCCGGTTGCAGCTGCGCCCGCCAGGTCAGCACCATCCACGCGGCGACCCCGGACAGACCGATCGCCGCCACCGCCGCATCCGGCACCGCCGTGTCGAGCACCACCAGATCCTCGTCCGGCACCGCGCAGTACTCCGCGAAGCTCCCGTCCCCCGGCGACATCCCGGCCGACGTCGCGAAGAACACCCGATCGCCCGTTCCCTCGACCACACCGACGCCTTGAACCCCTGGCACGTAAGGGATGTCCGGCGGCCCGAAGTACGACGTACCCGAAGCACACAACAGATCCAGGGGTACGACGGGCGCCGCGGTGACGCGGACGATCGACTGACCTTCCGACGGAACGGGGTCCGGGTGCTCACCGTGGACCGGTGCCTCACCATGACCACGCAGGACTCCAGCTCGCACGGCGCTCTCCTAGGTGGCGATGTCCGGGTAGGGCAGGTGCAAGTCTTCCATCGCCCTGCCGTAGGCCTTCTGGTACTCCAGCGGTCCGTGGTCGCGCTCGAACATCGCGATGAACAGCGTCAACGTGAGAAACGGATGCGCGCCCATCCGGAACAGCTCGACGTGGTCCTGCGCGACCAGCGCCTGCCGCTCCTCGTCGGTGAACGCGAGCCAGGTCGACCGCTCACCGGAGGTGCAGTTGAGGATCCGGTTGGCCATCTCCGCCTCCCACCAGGCGACCGTCCCGGCGGCATCCTCGCGGTACCGCTCGACCAGCTCCGGGTCGCGATCGACGGTGAAAAGGAACTTGTCCAGCAGGTACCTGCTCATGCCGGGACTCCGTTCGGGTACCAGGTGAAGTACGCCTCCATGGTGTGGAACAGGTCGAGCGAGTCGACGTGGTCGGCCTTTGCGCCGGCGCCGGCCACCCCCATCATCAGCATGAAGTCCATGAACCCGTGCGTCGCGTTGCCGGGCAGGTGCAGGCTGTCCAGCGTCACCTCGGCCAGGCAGCCCTCGATGTCGCCGCTCGCGATCCAGTCGACCGCCTTCCGGTCGAACTCCGGATCGGGGCCGTGGGCGCCGAACTGCCGCGGGCCGCCGAGCTCGAGGGACAGGTGGCCGGTGCCGATGATCGCGACCCGCCGGTCGTCCGGCCAGGACTCGACCAGCTGCCGGATCGTCCGGCCCAGCTCGACGAAACGCTTCGGCTGCGGCAGCGGCGGCGCGAAGATGTTGGTGTAGATCGGCACGATCGGCAGGTCCGCCTGCGGCCGCAGCGTGATGATCGGGCAGGTGATGCTGTGGTCGATCCGCAGCTCGTTGCTGAAGGCAAGGTCGAAGCCGGCGTCCAGGCCGTTCCGCAGGATGTGCGCGGCCAGCCGCTCGTCCCCCGGCAGCGTCATCCGCGGCAGCCCGAACTCGCGCTCCTCGTTGTACCAGTTCGCGTCGAAGTACGGCGCCTTGCCGACCAGGAACTGTGGCATGTTGTCCAGCCACAGCTGGTGGAAGTGGTCGCTGCCGACCATCACCAGGATGTCCGGCCGGGCCTTGGTGAGGGTCTCCCGGAACGCCTCGATCTTGGCCACCCACTCGTCCGCGAACGGCGGCCGGTCGTCGCCGGTCGACGTACTGGCGCGGTAGTAGAACGGGTGGTGGGTGGAGGCGATGACCGCGACGACAGTGGCCATGTCCTGCTCCTTGTCCTGCTCCTCGTTACTCGGTCGGGTCGATGTAGACCGCGTTGCGGTCGACGGTGAGGTAGGCGTCCATGCCGATCGGGCGGCGGCGTTCCTCGGCGAGCTGCCCGAGCAGGCCGGCGGCCCGGGCCAGCAAGGCGAAGCCGCGCAGCAGCTCGACCGGCAGCCCGAGGTCGGCGAGCGCGGCGCCGCAGACCCCGGCGCCGTTCAGCGGAAGCTTGCGGCCGAGCACCTGCTCGTGCACCCGCCCTATCGCCTGGAACAACTCCAGGTGCGGTCCGAGCAGACCCTCTTCGGTTGCGATGCGGATCAGCACCGGTGTGCGCGGATCCTGAACCTTGTGCACGGGATGCCCGAGCCCGGGAACGAACTTGCTGTCGGCCTTCGCCTGCTGCACGACCTCGAGCGCCAGTGCGTCCCAGCCGGCGTCATCGGTCGGCAACTCGCGCCCTTCGATCGCCCGGTGCAGGAACATCCCGCAGTCCTCGGTGACGCCAAGGAAGCGGGAGCCGCCACCCAGCAGGCCGGCGGCGAGCGCACCCTGCAACGAGTCGGGCGCCGACAGATAGGTGAGCCGCGCGGCAATCGCCGTCGGCGTGAAGCCGTGATCGGCCAGCGCGACCAGCACGGCCTCGAAGAGCCGGGTCTCCGACGGCGTCGGCCGGCGCAGGGCGACCAGCCAGAAGGCGAGCTCGCCGAAGCCGACCTTGCCCATCAGGTCGGCCGTCAGATCCTGACCGAGCAGGTGGATCTCGTCGGCGGTCGACGTACCGAGGGACGTCGGAAAGGTCGTCATGCCGAACGCTCCTCGTCGGTCAGCCAGCGGCGCAGCTCGGCGCCGTGCTCGTCCAGCTCCGGCGGTGGCAGCCGGTACGACGGCTGCGTCTCGGAGAACGTGATCGGGTTCCGCACGGTCGGGATGTCGCCGACCGTCACCACCGGGTCGAGCCCGATGTCCTCGGCGAAGGCGACCCCGCTGTCGATCGTGTTGATCGGCCCGCACGGGACGCCGGCGGCAATGATGTCGCGGAACCACTCCATCCGGGTCCTGGTCCGCAGCCGCTCGACCAGCAACGGCCGCAGCTCCTCCCGGTTCGCGGTGCGCTTCTCGTTCTGATCGAACCTGTCGTCGTCAGCGAGCTCGGGGACGCCGAGCACCTCGGTCAGCCGCCGGAACTGGCCGTTGTTCCCGGCCGTGATGATCAGCTCGCCGTCGGAGCACGGCAACGGCTCGTACGGGAACAGGCTGGGATGGCTGTTCCCCATCCGCAGCGGTACGACGCCGCCCGCGACGTATGCGCTCGACTGGTTCACCAGGCCGGACAGCGCGGATGACAGCAGGTTGACCTCGACGTGCTGGCCGCGACCGGTCTCGTGCCGGGCGTTCAGCGCGGACAGCACGCCGATCGTCGCGTGCAGCCCGGCCATCACGTCGAACACCGAGATCCCGGCCCGGAACGGCTCACCGTCCGGGTCTCCGGTGAGGCTCATCAGTCCGGAGATGGCCTGCACGATCAGGTCGTACCCCGGCAGCACGGCCCCCTTCGGCCCACTGCCGAAGCCGCTGATCGACGCGTAGACGACCCGTGGGTTCGAGGCCGCGACCGTGTCGTAGTCCAGCCCGAACCGGGCCAGCCCGCCGGGCTTGAAGTTCTCCAGCACGACGTCGGCCCGCCGGGCCAGCTCCTGTGCCGCGGCCAGGTCCTTCGGCTCCTTCAGGTCGAGCGCGATCGATCGCTTGTTCCGGTTCACCGCGAGGTAGTACGTCGAGATGCCGTCCCGGACCGGTGGCTGCCACGAGCGGGTGTCGTCACCGCCGGGCGCCTCGACCTTGACCACCTCGGCGCCGAGGTCGGCCAGCAGCATGGTCGCGTACGGGCCGGCCAGGATCCGGGAGAAGTCGGCGACCAGCAACCCGGCCAGCGGTCCCCGCGAGTCCGGCGCAGCATCGGGCACGACCTCACTCCTTCCGGACACTTGTCCGCACCTGCTTCGTCGCCTCAGTCTGCGAGCGCCACTCCAGGCTGTCAAGGCACGGGCTCCGAGGCCTTGACACCGCGCGGACATCGCTCGGATAGTGACGATGGAGCCGTGGTGACCGGCATACGGACGTATGTCCGGCCAGAGCCTGGAGGGGATCATGACGACTGCCGAGACGCCGGTGGCCGGCCGGCCGGTACTGCTGCGCGGCGGGACCGTGCTGACCATGGACGACAACCACACCGTGCTGACCGAGGGCGACGTACTGGTCGTGGACGACCGGATCGAGGCCGTCGGCGGGTCGGTCGACGCCCCCGACGGGACGCAGGAGATCGACGCCCGCGGCGGCATCGTGATGCCGGGCATGATCGACACGCACCGGCACATGTGGCAGACCGCGATGCGCGCGTACGGCGCCGACTGGACGCTGACGCAGTACTTCGTCTGGTACTACCTCGAGCACGGCAAGACCTTCCGGCCCGAGGACATCCACGCCGGCAACCTCACGTCCGCGTGGGAGTCGCTCGAGGCCGGTATCACCACCACCGTCGACTGGTCGCACGGGCTGCAGTCCGTCGACCACGCCGAAGCGGCCGTCGACGCGCTGCGCTCCGTGCCGGGCCGGTTTGTTCTTGCCTACGGCAACATTCAGGCCGGGCCGTGGGAGTGGACCGCGGAGCCGTCCGTCCGCGCCTTCCTGGAACGCCTGCGCGACGACGGCCAACTGGGTCTCCAGCTGGCCTTCGACGTCACCGGCGATCCGTCGTTCCCCGAGCGGGCAGCCTTCGAGGTGGCGCGTGAGCTGGGCGTCGGCGTGACGACGCACGCCGGTGTCTGGGGTGCGACGAACGACGACGGCATCCGGCTGATGCACGAGAACGGCTTCATGACGCCGCAGAACATCTACGTGCACGCGGCGACGCTGACCGAGGACTCCTACCAGCGGATCGCCGCGACCGGCGGCTCGGTGTCGGTGTCGACGGAGTCCGAGCAGAGCGCGGGACAGGGCTACCCGCCCACCTGGCAGGTCCGCAAGTACGCCATCCCGGTGTCGCTGTCGCAGGACACCAGCGTGTGGTGGAGCGGCGACCTGTTCAGCGCGATGCGTACGACGCTCGGCGCCGACCGGGCCCGCGAGCACCTCGAGGCCCACATGAAGGGCGACACCGTGACGCACAGCCACCTGCGCGCGGAGCACGTCGTCGACTGGGCCACCCGCGGCGGCGCTAAGGCGATCGGCCGGGACGACCTCGGCAGCCTCGAGCCCGGCAAGAAGGCGGACGTCGTGCTGATCAAGAACGACGACTCACCGGTGTCGTTCCCGCTGGTCAACCCTTACGGGCACGTGGCGTTCCAGGCGCAGCGCGGCGATGTGCACACCGTGCTGGTCGACGGCCGGGTCGTGAAGTACGCGAACAAGCTGGTCGGCGTCGACCTTCCCGCCGTACGGCGGAGTGTCGAGGCGACGGTGGACTTCCTGCGCGGCGCGCTCGGCGACGAGGCGTGGGCCGCCGGGATGAACCCGGACCTGCCCAAGGACGAGGTGTTCGACAACCCGTACCAGTACACCGAGTACAAGTCCGAGTCGACGCGCGAGGCCCGCGGCACGATCTTCGGCGAGTGAAATCAGTAGGCTGCGGTACGTCGTACGACCTGGAGGCAGGAACTGATGGCAGGACGGGGCGCGGGCCCGGATTTCGTCGAGTCGCTGGCTCGCGGGCTGGACGTGCTCGCCTGCTTCGACGCGAACCACCGCGCGATGTCGCTGTCTGAGGTGGCGGCCGCGGCCGGCCTGGCCCGGCCGACGGCCCGCCGGCTGCTGCTGACGCTGGAGGAGCTCGGCTTCGTCCGGTCGACCGACGGCTCGTTCCAGCTGACCCCGAAGGTGCTGACGCTCGGCATGGCGTACGTCGGCGCCCTCGGGCTGTGGGACATCGCGAAACCGCACCTCGAGGCGCTGGTGGCGCGCACCGGCGAGTCGTCGTCGATGGCGCAGCTCGACGGCTCCGACATCGTCTACGTCGCCCGGGTGTCGGTGCCGAAGATCATCGCGCTGCGGGTCGACATCGGCACCCGCTTCCCGGCCGCCCAGACCTCCCAGGGCAAGGTCCTGCTCGCCGCCCTCTCCCCCGCCGAGCTCGCGGACACCCTCTCCTTGCCGAGCCGGGCCGGCCTGCCGCCGTACATCGGCCGGAGCGCCGAGCAGCTTCGCGACGAGCTGACCGAGATCCGCGCCCGCGGCTGGGCGCTGGCCGACGAGGAGCTCGCCCCCGGCGTCCGCTCGGTCGCGGCTCCGGTCCGCGACGGCGCCGGGATCGTCCGCGCCGCCATGAACGTCACCGTTCACGCCGCCGAGACCAGCACCGACAAACTCCTCCGCGACCACCTCCCCCTGCTCCTGCGCACCGCCGGCGACGTCAGCGCCGAATGGGCGCTGTACCAGTCACGCCCTCACCACGAGCTACCCCAGCCCAAGACCGAGTCCTCGGCCTGACCAGCAGCCAGATCGCGAGGAGGAGCTCGCCGATGAAGGTGTAGGTGGAGATGGTGAGGTCTTGGGCGAAGAAGGTGGCGAAGGCGTCGGTGAGGTAGCCGAGGCCGGCGATGACCAGTAGGGCGGCCAGCCATCTGGTGGTGCGGGCGGTCAGGTAGCCGAGCAGGATCAGGTGGACGCCGAAGAGGCCCAGGCCGGCGCGCCAGAGGTCCGAGAAGGCGTCGGTCGAGGCTTGCAGAAGTTGGCCGATCGCGACCATGAAGACAGTTGCGTAGCCGAGCCTGAAAGCTGCGGCCATGAACGAGACTGTCCGGTCGATCGGCTCGAAGACGCGGTAAAGGGCGCAGGCGACGACGACGTCGAGGACGACGACCAGGAACAGGCTCGCGACCCCGGCCCGGAAGAGGTCGTCACTGCTGTCCGACGTGGTGAGGTTGCCGAACCCGGCCAAGGCTGCCATCAGCAGCAGGCCTACTCCCCCGGTGATGCTCCAAGCCCGCACGGCGTACCCTCCCATGGTTTCGTACTAAGTACGGCAAAGGTAACGTACTTAGTACGAAAGCGCGAGAGGCAACCTCAGAAGACGACGGTCCAGCCTGAGAGTTCGGCCTGCGCGGCGGTGTAGGAGACGCCGTGGACCTTCAGGCCCTGCGGGTCCAGCAGGGTGATCTCACCGCCCTTGTTGCCCAGCTGGACGTTCGGCGGCAGCGGTACGGCGAGGGTCGCGCCGGCCGCGAGGACACCGCCGGGGACCGGGCCGACGTGCAAGGCGCGATCGACGAGGTGCCAGCCGGTGAGATCGACGGCGTCGGGTGACGCGTTCAGCAAGGTGACGGTCTCCGCCTCGGGGGCGGGACCGACCGGGTTGACCAGCGCGGCCACGATCCGGACCGGCTCGGCGCCGAACTCCTCGACCGGCGCGTCGACGAGCGCGTGCCCGGTCACGTCGTCGGTATGCCACGACTGGCTCTGGAACGCGAGGAAGATCCCCACCCACCGTTGCTGGTCCGGCAGCGCGATGATCAGCGCGCCGTCCTGCCAGACCCCGTCGTCCTTGCGGAAGGCGCCGACGTTGCCCTGGTTCATGTGGATGTCGTGCACCCCGTTCCCCGGCCGGAAGCCGAAGATCTTGTCCGGTACGGCGCTCTCCGGGCCCCACCGCTCCCCGAACGCGTAGACGATCGCGGCCGGCTCGCGGATCGCCCGCCGTACCTGGTCGTCGAGCAGGTCGGACAGGTCGTTGCCCGGCCCTTCGAGATCATGCGGCAGCGGCCGGAGCAGCGCGCGGTCGAAGAGCGTCTGCCGGACGTAGTCGAGGTTCACGCCCCGCGGCCCGGTGTCGAGCCGGTGCCACCCCGGGGCGAGCACACTCAACTGCGCCGTGACCGGATGCCGGAAGTCCTCGTCGACCCGGAACAGCAGCTCCGACGGGTACTCCTTCGACCGCACGTTCACCGCGATCCGGTAGTCCACCCCGTCCGCGTCCCGCAGCTGCACCTGGTAGTGCGGCGTGTCCGTCCCGCCCTCGCGACGCGCGTCGACGGCCCGGCCGGCGAGTACGCCGTACGACTGCAGCGGCATGAGTTGCCCTTCCCCGGCCTCACCCGTCCGGGATGAGGTCGTTGCCGTTATGGGGGCTCTACCGTCGATTCACCGCAGGAGACAGGAGGGGACATGGTCGGGAATACGCAGAGGAGTCCGGAGCAGGTGTCCGGCTGGGCGGTCGGTGGGATCACGTTCGCGGCGACGATGCTGGTGCTGATCGGGCTGTTCCAGTCGATCACCGGCCTGGTGGCGATCATCGACGACGAGTTCTTCGTGGTGGTCCGCTCGTACACCTTCGATTTCGACACCACCGTCTGGGGCTGGATCCACCTGGTCCTCGGCGTGCTGCTGATCGTGGTCGGGATCGCGCTGTTCCGGCGGTCGACCTGGGCCGGGATCAGCGCGCTGTTCCTGTCCGTGCTGAGCGCGGTCGACAACTTCTTCTTCATCCCGTACTACCCGTTCTGGTCGCTGCTGCTGATCGGCCTGAACGTGTGGGTGATCTGGTCGCTGACCCGCCCGGGCGCGATCCGCACCTGAACCGAACGGCCCGCGCCGGGTGCTCCCGGCGCGGGCGACGCTCAGAGAGTGTCGTCGTCCGGAGGTCGCCGGGGCTCGTCGCCGGCGGCCTCCGGTCCGTCTGCCTTCTGCGCGTCGGCGATCTGCTCGGCGAGGACCTTCGGGTCGACCGTGGCCAGCGCGGCCTTCACCACGGCGTCCAGGTCCACCCGCTCGAGGACGAGCGCGGTCAGGTCGACGTTGGCCAGCGCGGCCTCGACGTCCTTGGCGATCGCACCGGCGAGGTCCGTCCGCCGGACCCCTTCGGCCACGACCATCGGCAGCACAACGTCGAGCAGCGGGCTGAACACGAGCCGCAGCACCGACCGGGTCCGTTGCGTCAGCACGTCCGCAACGGTCCCGGCCAGCGCGGTCGCGGTGGCACCCGGTGAGCTCGCGCCGGTCCGCGGCTCAGCCGACTCGGTCCGCGGCTCAGCCGACTCGCTGGCCATTGCCAACCGTCGTCGCGCTGCCGAGCGCCTGCGCCTTCAGCGTGTCGTACTCGACTTGGGTGATGGCGCCGGAGTCGAGCAGCGACCGGGCCTGGCTGATCTGCTCGGCAGGTGTCGGGCCCGAGCTCTGACCGGCGACCTGCCGGATGTACTCGTCCTGCCGCTGCTGGTGCTCCACCGCTTCGCGCGCCGTACGCTCCGACATCCCCTTGCCGCGGGCGATCAGGTAGACGAGCGCGGTGAGCAGCGGCGCGATGAACATCGCTATCACCCAGATCGCCTTCACCCACCCGGAGAGGTCCCGGTCGCGGAACAGATCGGCGAAGATCCAGAACAGCATCATCAGGTACGCGACGAACGCGAAGCTGATGATGATGAACCACACAACATCCCAGAACGACATGGTCAGATTCCTCCTTCGGGCACGCAGCACGCACCCTCTGCGAGCAGTCTCGACCGCCGCCCGCCCGTCCCGCCTCATCTCCTGCGGATGACCTGCGGCGCCGCCGGCGGGTGCGCGGATCATCCGTGGCGGGGGATCCGGTGCCGTCTCCGCGCCTCCAGGGTGGTCGCACGAGAAGCCGACGCTGGGGAGGAGCCGAGCATGCCCGACGGGAGCAAGCCGAACATCCTGGTGATCTGGGGCGACGACATCGGTATCGCCAACCTGAGCTGCTACACCGGCGGGCTGATGGGCTACCGGACTCCGAATATCGACCGGCTGGCCGATGAGGGGATGCGGTTCACCGACTCGTACGGCGAGCAGTCGTGCACGGCGGGCCGGGCGTCGTTCATCACCGGGCAGAGCGTGTACCGCACCGGGCTCAGCAAGGTCGGCGTCCCCGGTGCGGACATCGGCCTGCGCGCGGAGCACCCGACGATCGCCGAGCTGCTGAAGCCGCTCGGCTACGCGACCGGGCAGTTCGGCAAGAACCACCTCGGCGACAAGAACGAGTTCCTGCCGACCGTGCACGGGTTCGACGAGTTCTACGGCAGCCTCTACCACCTGAACGCCGAGGAGGAGCCGGAGCAGCCGAACTACCCGTCCCCGGAGGACTTCCCGCAGTACCGGGCCCGCTACGGTCCGCGGGGTGTGCTGCGGACCTGGGCGACCGACAAGGAGGACGAGAACGTCGACGAGCGGTTCGGACGGGTCGGCAAGCAGCGCATCGAGGACACCGGCCCGCTGACAAAGAAGCGGATGGAGACGATCGACGACGACACGGTCGCCGCCGCGATGGACTTCATCCGGCGGAAGACCGCCGAGCAGACCCCGTTCTTCGTCTGGATGAACACCACCCACATGCACCTGCGCACGCATCCGAAGCCGGAGAGCGTCGGCCAGGCCGGCCGGTGGCAGTCGACCTACCACGACACGATGATCGACCACGACAAGCACGTCGGGCTGTTGCTCGACCAACTCGACGAGCTCGGCATCGCGGACGACACGATCGTCATCTACAGCACCGACAACGGCCCGCACATGAACACCTGGCCGGACGGCGGGATGACACCGTTCCGGAGCGAGAAGAACACCAACTGGGAGGGCGCCTTCCGGGTCCCGGAGCTGATCCGCTGGCCCGGCAAGATCCCGGCCGGCGTGGTCTCGAACGAGATCGTCCAGCACCACGACTGGCTGCCGACCCTCGTCGCCGCGGCCGGCGACCCGGACATCGTCGACAAGCTGAAGACCGGGCACACCGCCGACTTCCTGCTGGACAACGCCTACCTCGTCTTCTCCGCGAGCCAGCTGATCGGCGAGTTCCTGGCCACCTTCGAGGAGTTCCCGCCCCGGCAGCGCGCGGCCTCGTTCACCATCGATCAGGCGCTGGAGAAGCTCCAGGCCGCCCTGACAGCGGGCCAGTAGTCCCGTGATGACGCCGTACCGTGTTTCGGCGCCGCCGGCAGTCCGCGTGCCCGGCGGGGTCTTCACGCTGGGCTCGGACCGGCATTACGCCGAGGAGCGCCCGGTCCGCCGGGTCGAGGTCGCTGAGTTCACCATCGATCCGTACCAGGTGACGAACCGGCAGTACGCCGAGTTCGTCGGCGACACCCGCTACGTGACCGTGGCCGAGCGACCGCTGAACCCGGCCGACTTCCCGGGCGCTCCCGCGGAGAACCTCGCTCCGGGCTCGATGGTGTTCACGCGAACGCCCGGACCGGTCGACCTGCGGCATCTGAGCCAGTGGTGGACCTGGACGCCGGGCGCCAGCTGGCGGCGTCCGGAGGGGCCCGGATCGGATCTCAGTGGTCGTGGCGAGCATCCCGTCGTCCACGTGGCGTACGACGATGCGCTGGCGTACTGCGACTGGGCCGGCGGGGCGCTGCCGACGGAGGCACAGTGGGAGGTCGCGGCACGCGGGGGGCTCGAGTCGGCGACGTACGTCTGGGGTGACGAGCCCGAGCAGCCCGGGCACCGGCTGGCGAACTACTGGCACGGCGACTTCCCGTGGCGGCCGGAAACCGGGTACGGGACGACGGCGCCGGTGGGGTCGTTCCCGCCGAACGGCTACGGGCTGTACGACATGGCCGGGAACGTGTGGGAGTGGACCAGCGACTGGTACAGCTCGGAGCCGGAACCGGGCCACGGCTGCTGCGTCCCGGAGGAGGCGAGCCTGGACCCGGCGCAGCCGCAGTTCCGGATCCCGCGGAAGGTGATCAAAGGCGGCTCGTTCCTCTGCGCCGACAGCTACTGCCTGCGCTACCGGCCCGCGGCCCGGCGTCCACAGATGGTCGACACCGGGATGAGCCACCTCGGCTTCCGGTGCGTGCGATGACCCATCCCGAGCTCGCGAACACTCCCGGCCGGCTGATCGGCCGGATCGCCGGCAAGGTCACCGGCCGGGTGGTCGAGACCGTCCAGCCGGACATCATCCTCGAGCACGTGGACGTCGAAGCCCTGGTCGACCGGATCGACCTGAACCGGCTGCTGACCCGGATCGACATCGACCGGCTGCTGACCCGGATCGACATCGACCAGCTGGTCGTGCGCATCGACATGGACCAACTGCTGGACCGGGTCGACCTGGACCGGCTCACGGACCGGATCGATCTCAACCGGCTGCTGGCGCGGGTCGACATGGACGCGCTGCTCCGGGACGTGGATCTGGAGGAGGTGGTCCGGCGCTCCGGCATCCCGGATATCGTTGCCGAGAGCACCAGTCAGATGGCCGGCTCGGCCCTTGACCTGGTCCGGCGGCAACTGGCCGGCCTGGACGCCGTACTCGACCGGGTGATCGGCCGGATCCTGCGCCGGCACACCCCGTCGCAGCCGTCGGCGCCACGGCTGCTGGCCGGGCCGGAGCAGGCATGAACGCGCGGCTGACCGTCACCGGTCACTACGCGGGGGCCATCAGCCGGGCGGTGGCCGCCGTACTCGACGTGGTCTTCGTGTTCGTGTCGTACACGCTCGGGCTCGCCGGGCTCGACCTGCTGACCACCGCGTTCTTCGATGTGTCGTTGCGGGGTGATCCGAACGCGCCGGTGGCGACGATCGCCTTGCTGAGCTGGGCCTTCTGCTACACCTTCGGGTGCCTGGCGATCGCCGGGCGGACGCCCGGGAAGGGCATCGTCGGCCTGCGGGTGGTGCGTAAGGACGGCAGCACACTGCGGACCGGGCGGGCGTTGCTGCGGGTGTGCGTGCTCCCGCTGAGCTTGCTGCTGTTCGGCCTGGGGTTCGTGCTGATCATCTTCCAGCGCGAGCATCGTGCGCTGCACGACCTGATCGCCGGGACCGCGGTCGTCTACGACTGGGGTGAGCGGCCGGCCGAGCTGCCCGGGCCGCTGTCCGACTTCCTCCGGCGCGCCAACGTGGAGGGTCGATGAGGAGGATCGCCTTGTTGCTGCTCGCCGTCCTGGTCGCCGGTTGCACCGAGACGACCGCGGTCAACCAGGACACGATGGACAAGGACATCCAGAGCGCCGTCGAGGTCGTGGACGACTTCTGGCGGCAGACCTTCCCAGAGGCCTTCGGCGAGCCGTACGAGAGCCCGCGGGTGGCCGGCGGCTACACCGGCGTCGACGGGCCACAGTGTGCCGGCGAACGGTCCGTGCCGTTCAACGCGTACTACTGCCCGACTGGTGACTACATCGCGTGGGACGAGGACCTGATGGCCGCCGGCTACAGCCAGATCGGCGACGCGTGGGTCTACCTGATCATCGCCCACGAGTGGGCACATGCGATCCAGGCCCGGCTCGACACCGACCAGGTCTCCGTCGCGGCCGAACTGCAGGCCGACTGCCTGGCCGGCGCCTCCCTCCAAGGCGCCGCGGAGACGGGCAGGATCGCCATCGAGCCCGGTGACGCCCAGGAGCTCGCGCAGACGCTCGCGGCGGTCGCGGACGAGTACCCGTGGACCAGGGTGAGCGACCACGGGAACATCCAGGAGCGGACCTCGGCGTTCAGTCTCGGCGTCAACCGCGGGGTCGAGGCCTGCATCAGCTAGCGCGCTCCCGCTGCTCGTCGTGCCTGGCCAGCGCGGCGCCCAGTTGGGCGCCGACCACGGCCGAGCCGACGATCACCAGGGCCAGGATGACGAGCCACGAGATGATCGCGATCGCCACGCCGATGACGCCGTACCGTTCGGTGTTCTGCTCGATCAGGTACGGGACGTACCTCGCACCCACCGCGCTGACGGTCGTCTGCGCCAGCGCGCTCACCACTGCTCCCGGCAACAGCAACCGCCAGGCGACACGGCGGCTCAGCAACAGCCACGCACCGAGCCACCACCCCGGTACCGCAGCGCAGGTCTGCAGGGCCAGCGTGACGAGCACGCCGCCCGGCAGGTCGTCGGCCAGGCTCGCGATCGAGGCCAGCACGACCAGGGCCAGGAGCAGCAGGAAGGCGCCCTGGATGCCGTCGACGGTACGGCGTAGTCCGCGCGCGGGCAGGTCCCACGCCACCTCGTAGGTCCGCTGGATCGACCGGGCGAAACTGCTCGCGGAGATCAGCACCGTCAGGACGCTGAGGATGGTCAGACCGCCCGAGCTGGACGGCGGCCGGGAGAACAGCGAGCGGACCGTGTCGGCCGTCGTACCGGTCAGGCCGAACCGGGTGATCATCCAGTTGGCGACCGCTTCGGCATCGGACGTGCTCAGCAGGGTCGCGACGACGATCAGCAGCGGGACCAGCGCAATGAAGGCCTTCCCAGCGATCGACAGGGCCCGGTCGTACAGCCGGATCTGCAGCGCCGCGATCACGATGCGCCAGACGATGCTGCCCTGCACCCACGTCCAGCCCTGCTGCACCCGCGGGTGCTCCACCCACCGCTGCTTCATCACTTCGACGCTAGCCAAGCGCGCGGCCGCCGTACTCATCCCTGACGGGTGACAGCAGGTCCGACCTGGGGTTGGATGCCGCCATGGACCGACTGACTGATGCTGAGGTAGCGATCGATGCGGCTGCGGCGGGGGCGGACGTCGTGCGGCGGATGTACGGCGGCGCCCTCAGCCACTTCGACAAGTCGCCGACAGACTTTGCCACCGAGGCCGACCTGGAGTCGGAGCGGGCGATCCTCGAGGTCATCCGCGCGGCGCGCCCGGACGACGCGGTGATCGGCGAGGAGTACGGCGCCAGCGGCACCGCAGCCCGCACCTGGCTCGTGGACCCGCTCTGCGGCACCCTCAACTTCGCCGCCCAGACCCCACTCTTCTCCGTCAACGTAGCCCTCCCCAGCACCGGCGTCGCCGCCGTCGCCGACCCGCTCACCAACGAACTCCTCTGGACCGACGGCACCACCACCCACCTCCGCGGCCCTTCGCCGACCGACCTGCCGGCGACGCCCTCTGCCGCATCGCGTCTGGTCGACGTGGACATCGACGCTCCGCAGGGGACCGACTTTCTCGGCGCGCAACTGCTGGCCGACGAGAAGTTCCTGGCGGCGTTCGCCGGCCGGGTGTCCTCGACGACCCTCGCCCTCGCCTGGGTCGCCATCGGCCGCCGGGCCGCGTACATCGCCGACGGCGATCTCCTCGACAGCGTCCACTTCGCCGCCGGCATCGCCGTGTGCCAAGCCGCCGGCTGCACCGTCACCGACTTCCGCGGCAACCCCGTGCACACCGGCCCCGGCCTGATCGCCGCCGCCGACCCCGCCACCCACCAGCGGCTGCTCGACCTGGTCGCCCCACACCTCTGAGCCCGAAGCAACCCCTATTTCGTGACCATCGGTTGACTGTCTGCGCGAGGTTTGCGGCTTAACCTTGGGATATGGCCACGTACGGGCACAGCCCTCGAGGCGATGTGGGGCTGCAGGAACTGATCGACGCGTCGCCGGCGCCACGGGCGCGGATGTCCGCCGCGGCCGAGATCGCGCTGGTCTGCGGCCTCGGAGCGGTGCTCACGGCAACGTTCTCGATCCTGTTCGGCGTCTCGCTGATCTTCGGCGCCCTCGCCGTACTCACCGGCCTGGTCGGCCTGGTCAGCACCCACCGTCCCGACATGGCCGGCTCGGCCCTCAACGTCCTGGGGCTCCTGCTGGGCCTGCTCGCCCTCGCCACCGTCGGGCTCCGCTACCTGGGCATCGACACCGCGGTCGGCGACCCCCTCCTCCCCTGGCTGACCGACCAACTCCACCACTGGAACACCAAACTCCCCCAGCCGTAGCGGTCCCCTAGTCTGTCCTGGTGGACGACCGGATCAGCCGTATCCGCGCGAAACTCGCCCAGGCGGCCGAATCCCCTGCCCTGCTGGAGGCTTTCGGCGCCAAGGCCCACGCGTACCGGCTGAAGCCGACGTTGTCCGAGGCGGAGGTCGCGGCGTTCGAGGCCGAGCATGAGGTCGCGCTGCCGGCGGAGTACCGGCTGTTCCTGCTCGAGGCCGGGGACGGCGGCGCAGGCCCGAGCTACGGGCTGGTGCCCTTGCGGGAAGCGGTCGACTGGGACGACGACCCGGTCGGCTTCCTCGCCGCCCCGAGCTACCTGGCGGACGGCGTCGCCTACCAGGACGAGGAGTACGGCGAGTTGCCTGAGCCACGGCAGGGCAGCCTCGCGATCGTCCACCACGGCTGCGCCTACTACACCCAGCTCGTGGTGACCGGCCCGGGTCGAGGCCAGCTCGTCAGTATCAACGCGGACTGGTGCGACCCGCCGTACGTGAGCGAGGATCCCGACTTCCTCACCTGGTACGAGCGGTGGCTCGACGAGCTCCTGGCCGGGTACTCGGTCACCGACTTCGGCCTGAAGCTGCCTGGCGACGAGACCGCACTGCTCGCGATTCTTGCCGGTGACCCGGATCCGGACCGGCGGCAGCGGGCAGCCCACCCGATGCCGAGCGCCGCCTCGGCCGCTGCTGGAACGGCCCGCCGCCGGTGACCGCGTGACGGCCGTATACCGCGCGATCACGGCACACGGCGACGCGACCGGCCTACTGCGCCGTGCACTCGTGGACCCCGATGCCGACGTACGGCGCCAAGCCGTCCAAGCGGCCGAACAACGCAAGGAACGGTCGCTGCTGCGGGACCTTCGGAAGCTGCAGGCCACGGAGACCGACCCCGTGGTCCGCACGAACCTCGATCGCGTCGTCGGATCCTGGAAGAGCCGGTGGCCGGCGCTTCGCCGCCGGAAACCGTGACGAACACGCCGCCCAACCCGACCACCGGCACTGGCACTGGCACTTGGCACTGGCCCCCCGACGCCGGCGGCAGCGCGTGGCTCAGCGGAAGTCGCGGGAGGTGGTTTTGGCGGCGAGAGGGAGGCGTTGGAGGTGGTCGGCGGAGAGGTTGGTGACTTCGCCGGCGCGTTCTACCCGGCCGCGGATGATGAGGGCGCCGGCGGTGCGGGCGACGGTGGCGTGGCGGTGCCAGCAGCCGACGGTGATGACGATGTTGGCCATACCGGTCTCGTCCTCGAGGTTCATGAAGGTGACGCCGGAGGCGGTGGCTGGGCGCTGGCGGTGGGTGACAACGCCGGCGACCCGGACCCGGCTGCCGTCGGGCGCCTCGCGGAGCTGGGCGGCGGACAGGATGCCCTCGGCCCGGAGCTCGGCCCGGATGCGCTGCATCGGGTGACTGGTGGTGGTGATCGAGGTCGACCACAGGTCGGCCATGTCGGACTCGATGTCGGTCATCCCGGGCAGGGTGGGCGGCGGCCCCGCGGCGGTGATCCCGGCCAGCTGGCCCGGACGCTCCTCGGCGGCCCGGCCGGCTTCCCACAACGCCTGCCGGCGATCCAGCCCGAAGCAGTCGAAGGCGCCCGCGGTGGCCAGCGCCTCCACCTGGGCGGCGGTGATCCCGGTCCGGCGGACCAGGTCGGCCATCTCGGTGAACGGCCCACCCCGGTCGCGCTCCTCGACGATCAGCTTCGCGCCCTTCTCGCCGATCGTGCGCACCTCCGACAACCCGAGCCGGACCGAGAACGCGCCGTCCCGGCGATGGACGGTGGTGTCGAACGGCGCCTTCGGGTCGAACGGGCCGACCAGCGGCTGCGGATCCACCAGGCACTCCGCCGAGCCGGTCGGCCCGGTCAGCTCCTGCCCGTCGACCAGTTGCTCGAGGCCCGCGTCGACCCCGGACAGGTGCAGGTCCGGACGCCGCACCTCGACACCGTGCCGACGCGCGTCGGCGACCAGGGACTGGGGTGAGTAGAACCCCATCGGCTGGGCCCGCAGCAACGCGGCCAGGAACGCGGCCGGGTAGTGCAGCCGCAGCCACGTGCTGGAGTAGACGAGCAGGGCGAAGCTGATCGAGTGCGACTCGGCGAACCCGAAGTTCGCAAAGGCTTCGATCTTGTCGTAGATCTCGTCGGCCAGGTCCCCGGTGATCCCGTTGCGCGCCATCCCGGCGTACAGCTTCTCCTTCAGCGACGAGATCTTCTCGATCCCGCGTTTCGACCCCATCGCGCGGCGGAGCAGGTCGGCCTCGTCGCCGTCGATCTCGCCGACCGCCATCGCCATCTGCATCAGCTGCTCCTGGAACAGCGGCACCCCCATGGTGCGCTCCAACACCGGCCGCAGCTTCGGGTGCAGGTAGGTGACCGGCTCCTCCCCGGTCCGGCGCCGGATGTACGGATGGACCGCGCCACCTTGGATCGGGCCGGGCCGGATCAGCGCGATCTCGGTGACCAGGTCGTAGAACCGGCGCGGCTTCAACCGCGGCAGCGTCGCCATCTGGGCCCGCGACTCCACCTGGAACACCCCGACCGAGTCCGCCCGGCACAGCTGGTCGTAGACGCCGGCCTCCTCCTTTGGGATCGTGTGCAGCAGCCACGACTCCCCCACGTGCTCGCGGACCAGCTCCATGCAGTACTGCAGCGCGGCCAGCATCCCGAGCCCGAGCAGGTCGAACTTCACCAGCCCCATCCACGCGCAGTCGTCCTTGTCCCACTGCAGGACCGTGCGGTTCTCCATCCGGGCGTGCTCGATCGGCACCACCTCCCCGACCGGCCGCTCGGTCAGCACCATCCCGCCCGAGTGGATCCCCAGGTGCCGCGGGAACTTCAGCAACCCGGTGGCCATCTCCACCACCCGTGGCGGGATGTCGTGCTCGGTCGAGGTGATCTCCGGGCTCCAGCCGTCCACCTGCTTCGACCACGCGTCCTGCTGGCCGACCGAGTACCCCAGGGCTTTGGCCATGTCCCGGACGGCGGACTTCGGCCGGTAGCTGATCACGTTCGCGACCTGGGCCGCGTTCCGCCGGCCGTACTTCTCGTAGACGTGCTGGATCACCTCTTCGCGGCGGTCGGAGTCGAAGTCGACGTCGATGTCCGGCTCCTCGGTCCGGGTCGAGGCCAGGAACCGCTCGAACGGCAGGTTGTAGAGGATGCTGTCGACCGCGGTGATCCCGAGCGCGTAGCAGACCGCCGAGTTCGCCGCCGAGCCGCGGCCCTGGCACAGGATCCCGTGGTCGTGCGCGAACTTGACGATGTCGTGGACGATCAGGAAGTACCCCGGGAAGCCCTTCTCGGCGATCACGTCCAGCTCCCGCTGCAGCCGCTCGTACGCATCCGGGCGCTCCTCGCGGGTCCCGTACCGCAGGGCGGCGCCCTCGAAGGTGAGGTGCCGCAGCCAGGACATCGGGTCGTGCCCGTCCGGCACGTCCCGCAACGGCAGCTTCGGCTTCGCCCGGGCCAGGTCGAACGACAGCTGGTCCGCGATCGTCACCGACCGCGCCACCGCCCCGGGGAACCGCTGGAACCGGGTGGTCATCTCGGCACCCGACCGCACGAATGCCATCCCGGCCGGCGGCAGCCAGCCGTCCATCGAGTCCAGGTCCCGGCGGGCCCGGACCGCGGCCAGCGCGGCGGCCAGCTTGTGCTGCGCCGGGGTGGCGTAGTGAACGTTGTTGGTGGCAACCACCGGGAGCCCGCGGTCGGCGGCCAGGCCGGCCAGCACCTGGTTGCGGGTGGAGTCGGCCGGGAGGTGGTGGTCGACCAGCTCGACCACCACGCGGTCCTGGCCGAACAGGCTCACCAACCGGTCGAGCTCCCGGCCCGCGGCGGCCGGGCCGTCGGCGTGCCCGCCCAGCTCCAGCGCCTGCCGGACCAGCCCCTTCCGGCAGCCGGTCAGGATCAGCCAGCGATCGCGGCCATGCTCGGCGAGCTCCTCCAGGTCGTAGACCGGGCGGCCCTTCTCACCGCCGGCCAACTGCGCCTCGGTGATCGCGCCGGCCAGCTTGTGGTACCCCTCCTGCCCCTCCGCCAGCACCAGCAGGTGGCTACCCTCGGGATCGGCCACCCCGTTCTGCGGGCCGGTCAGGCCGAGGGACAGCTCCGCCCCGAACACGGTGGGCAGCTCGTACGCCGCCGCGGCCTCGGCGAACCGGGCCGCGCCGTAGAACCCGTCGTGATCGGTCAGCGCCAGCGCGTGCAGGCCCTGCCGGACCGCCGCCTCGACCAGGTCCTCCGGCTGGGACGCGCCGTCCAGGAAGGAGAAGTTCGAGTGGACGTGGAGCTCTGCGTAGGGCACCGCGTTGTCCGGGCGGCGGGCGGGGGCCGGCACGTACGGACCGCGGTGCTGTGACCACGCCGGGCTGTCGCCGCCGTCGGCCGTCACCGGGCGGTTGCCGTGGCTGCCCGGGCGCGAGCGGTTCGACAGTTTGCGCTCCAGCTCCGACCATTTGATCGGGGGATTGTTGTAGCCCATCGCACACACCTTCCGTCCACCACAAGACTAGAACATGTGTTCGAAGTAGCGCTAATCTGAAGCCATGCTTGGGCGGTTCACGGTGCGACCTTCCGACGACGGATCGAACAGATTCGGCGTCTGGGACGGCGCGGTCAACGGGTGGCGGGCAACAGACATCGACGACGAGACGGAGGCACACCGGATAGCCAGCGACCTCGACGTCCAGTACGACGCGCACGGGCCGCGACCGGCCGACGCCGTCCGGAAGGTGGACCCGCCGCAGCCGGTCCAGCGCGCCCAGTGGGCCAACGGCGAGCTCGACATCTGGATCCGCGACAACGGCGAGTGGCTCGGCCGCGTCCGCGACAAGTCCGGCCGGGTCACCTGGATCCCGGGCACCGACCTCCGCCCGCTGTAGCCGGCGAGCCCGAGCGGTTGACAGGCCGAGCGGTTGACAGGCGAGCGGTTGACAGGCGGTTGCGGGGTGCGACACTCCGAGCATGACCCGCTACGGCCAGCAGTTCGGCCCGGACTTCACCTTTCTCGGGGTCCCGGCCTGCGACCTGGACGACCCGGCGTCGTACGCGGACGCCCAGGTGGTGATCCTCGGGGCGCCGTTCGACGGCGGCACGTCGCACCGGCCGGGCGCCCGGTTCGGGCCGATGGCGATCCGGATGCGCGACTACCTCGGGCACGACGGGTCCCGGCCGAGTATCGCGCTGCGCACCGACGGCCTGGTCGACCTGAACGTCGTCGACGCCGGTGACGTGGAGATGTACTCCGGCGACATCGAGACCGCCCTGCCCACGCTGGAGGCCGCGGTCGAGAAGGTGACCCGGTCGGGCGCGATCCCGGTGGTGCTCGGCGGTGACCACTCGATCGCGTTCCCGGACGCGAAGGGGGTCGCGAACGTGCTCGGCCACGGCCGGGTGTCGATGATCCACTTCGACGCGCATGCCGACACCGGCGACATCGAGTTCGGGTCGTTGTGGGGCCATGGGCAACCGATGCGCCGGCTGATCGAGTCCGGCGCGCTGCGCGGCGACCGGTTCCTGCAGATCGGGCTGCGCGGCTACTGGCCGCCGCCGGACACGCTGGACTGGATGGCCCAGCAACGGATGCGCTCCTACGAGATGACCGAGATCGGGCACCGCGGACTGAACGCCTGCCTGAGCGAGGCTTTCGCGATCGCCACCGACGAGTGCGACGGCGTGTTCCTGTCCGTCGACATCGATGTCTGCGACCCCGGCCACGCCCCGGGCACCGGCACTCCGGAGCCGGGCGGCCTGACCGCCCGCCAGCTGCTGGACGCGGTACGGCGGATCGGCCTCGAGCTGCCCGTGGTCGGGATGGATGTGGTCGAGGTGAGCCCGCCGTACGACCACGCGGACATCACCGCGGCGCTCGCGAACCGGGTCGTGCTGGAAGCTTTGTCGGCGATTGCCCGCAAGCGCAGGGACGAACGCGACGGCACGCACTGGGACCCGTCCCAGCCGCTACTGGACGACCGGCCCAGCTGACCACCGAACCTGACCTGTTCACAGCGCGGTGAGCGAGTGCCACACTCCGAAGAAGGTGGAGGTGGCGGGGACGGGCGGGCACCTCCATCGAGGATGGGGGGCTTCCATGGCGATGACGCCGCAGCAACTGTTCCGCCGCAAGCCGGTCCCGGAGATGGCGCAGGAGACCGGCACCGACACCGGCCAGAGCGAGCTTGTCCGGTCGATCGGCCTGTTCCAGCTGTCGATGTTCGGCATCGGCGCCACCATCGGCACCGGTATCTTCTTCGTCCTGGCGGAGGCCGTGCCGGTCGCCGGCCCGGCGGTGATCTGGTCGTTCGTGATCGCCGGTGTGGTCGCCGGGCTGACCGCGATCTGTTACGCCGAGCTCGCGAGCGCGGTGCCGGTGTCGGGTTCGTCGTACTCGTATGCGTACGCGACGCTCGGTGAGCTGCCCGCGGTCGGGGTGGCCGCGTGCCTGCTCCTGGAGTACGGCGTTTCCGCGGCAGCGGTGGCCGTCGGCTGGTCGCAGTACCTCAACGAGCTGTTCGACAACATCTTCGGCGTCACCATCCCGGACAGCCTGTCGCAGGCGCCGGAGCAGGGCGGGGTGTTCAACCTGCCCGCGGTGATCCTGGTGCTGCTCGTCACGCTGCTGCTGATCCGCGGCGCCAGCGAGTCGGCGAAGACGAACGCCGTGATGGTGCTGATCAAGATCGGCGTCCTGGTGCTGTTCATCGTGATCGGCCTGCAGGGCTGGAACTCCGACAACCTGTCCGACTTCGCCCCGTTCGGGATCACCGGCATCACCTCGGCGGCCGGCATCATCTTCTTCTCCTACATCGGCCTGGACGCCGTCTCGACCGCAGGTGAAGAGGTCAAGAACCCGCGGCGGACGATGCCGCTGGCGATCCTGATCGCCCTGGTCACCGTCACCACCCTCTACATCCTGGTCACGCTGGTCGCGGTCGCGGCCCAGCCGGCCGACGACTTCGAGGGGCAGGAGGCCGGGCTGTCGGCGATCCTGGAGGACGTCACCGGCTCGACCTGGCCGGCCACCGTGCTGGCGGCCGGCGCGGTGATCTCGATCTTCAGCGTCACGCTGATCGTGATCTACGGCCAGACCCGGATCCTGTTCGCGATGGCTCGCGACGGAATGATCCCGGAGCTGTTCCACAAGGTGAACCCGCGCACCCACACGCCGGTCCCGAACACCATCATCGTGGCGACCGTGATCGCCTTGCTGGCCGGGCTGATCCCGATCAACTTCCTGGCCGAGATGACCAGCATCGGGACCCTGGTCGCGTTCCTGGTGGTGTCGATCGGCGTGATGGTGCTGCGCCGTACGCACCCGGAGCTGCCGCGCGGCTTCAAGGTGCCGCTGTACCCGGTCACGCCGATCCTGTCGATCCTGGGCTGTCTGTGGATCATCCAGGACCTGCGCGCGGTGACGATCTGGGTGTTCCTGATCTGGGTCGCGGTGGCGCTGGCCTGGTACTTCTTCTACGGCTTCAGGCACTCCCACCTCGGCCGTCACGAGCACGTCGGCCTGATCCACGACGACGACGGGCCCGCCTCATGACGCTGATCGTCGGCTACGCCTCCGACGAACGCGGGAAGGCGGCCCTGCACCTGGCGGCGATGCTGGCCCGGTCCGCGAACGACGATCTGATCGTCTGCAGCGTCGTACCGGCGCCGTGGACGCCAGGGATGGCGCGGGTGGACGCGGAGTACCACGAGTACCTCGCGCAGACCGCCGACCAGGCGCTCGAACGCGCTCGTGGCTTCATGCCGTCCGACGTGCCGGCGGCTTACGTCAGGCACAGTGCGCGATCGGCGCCAGTCGGTCTGCTAGAGCTGGCCGACCATCATGACGCGCGGCTGATCGTGTTGGGGTCGTCATCGGCCGGGGTGTTCGGTCACATCGCGCTGGGCAGCGTGACCGACCGGCTGCTGCACAGCTCACACGTCTCGCTCGCCCTTGCCACACGGGGATTCCGCTGTCCGCCGGACGCCCGGGTCAGCCGGGTCACGGCGGCCTTCGGTGGTACGGCGAGCGCCGAAAGCCTGGTCCTGGCCGCGGCCACGGTCGGTGGCGACGTGGGCGCATCGTTGCGGATAGCAACGTTCGCGGTGTGGTCCCGGCCGGCCTTCACCACCCGGCTCGGCACCGAGCCCGAGGACCTGGTCATGCAGGAGTGGCGGGCGGAACTGGACAAGACCGTGAGCGCCACACTTGCCCAGGTCAAGCATCTGCCCGCCGGACCCCGGTCGGTCGAGACGGTGATCGGCGCCGGGGCGACCTGGGACGAGGCGATCGACGACGTCGGCTGGGACCCCGGCGACGTCCTCGTGGTCGGGTCGAGTGAGCTGGGGCCGGTCGCGCGCGTCTTCCTCGGCTCGCGGGCGTCGAAGATCCTGCGGCACTCCCCCGTCCCGGTCATCGTCGTGCCGCGGCACCGGGCCGAGGTGCTGGCCGAACGCGCCACCGAAGGCTGAGCCTGCCATGAGCGATCTGCTCTCGCTGTTTCCGCCCGGGAGCAGCCTCGACGCCGACGGCACCCTGGTCGTCGGCGGTTGCCGCGCCGACGACCTGGCGGTCGCTTTCGGTACGCCGGTGCTGGTCGTCGCCGAGGACGCGCTCCGCGCAAGGGCCCGCGAGTACCGCGACGAGTTGACCGCGCGCTGGCCGGACTCCCGCGTCGTCTTCGCCTCCAAAGCCTTCCCCTGTACGGCGATCCAGCGGGTGATGGTGGAGGAAGGCATCGGCCTGGACGTCGCGGGCGGCGGCGAGATCCTGACCGGGTTGAAGGCCGGAGTCGATCCGGGCCTGATCGTGCTGCACGGCAACGCGAAGAGCGACGAGGAGATCGCGCTCGCGGTCGAGCACGGGATCGGCCTGGTCGTGGTCGACAACGCCGACGACGTCGACCGGCTGGAGGCGACCGGCCGCGACCAGGACGTGCTGGTCCGCGTGATTCCCGGCGTCACCGCGGACACCCACAGCCATGTGCTGACCGGTCACGAGGGCTCCAAGTTCGGGCTCATGCCGGCCGACGCCGCCCAGTTGATCCAGCGGATCGAGCACAGTCCGCGGCTCCGGATGCGTGGGCTGCACGTCCATGTCGGATCACAGATCCTCGACGTCGAGCCGTTCGCCGAGTCGGTCGCGCCGATCGCACGGTTGGGCGAGTTCGAGGTGTACGACCTGGGCGGCGGACTCGGTGCGCGCTACACCTGGTCGGACAAGCCGCCGACGGTGTCGTCGTACCTCGATGCCCTGATCGGCGCGGCGAAGCAGCACCTGCCCTCGTCGGCGCACGTCATCATCGAGCCCGGCCGCAGCATGGTGTGCACGGCGGCGACCACGATCTACCGGGTGACGACGGTGAAGCGCGGCGCGATCACGTTCGTCGCGGTGGACGGCGGGATGGGCGACAACCTCGAGGTCGCGTTGTTCGGGCAGCGCTTCGAGGCCGGCATCGTCGGGCGGTTCGACGGTCCCGGCCTGGAGACCGCGACCGTCGTCGGAAGGCACTGCGAGAGCGGTGACGTTCTCGTGGACGGTGTGCCGCTGGCGAACCCGCGCGTGGGCGACCTGCTCGCCGTCCCCGCGACCGGGGCGTACTGCTACACGATGGCGAACAACTACAACGGCAACCGCCGGATCCCGGTCGTCTTCGCGCACGAAGGCCGCGCGCGACTCGTCGTCCGACGGGAGACCTGGAACGACCTGACGGCCCGGGACGTCGACTAGCCCTCGAAGCCGTGATGGAGCATGACGTGCTTGATCCGCGTGTAGTCCTCGAGGCCGTACATCGACAGGTCCTTGCCGTAGCCGGAGTGCTTGAAACCGCCGTGCGGCATCTCCGCGATCAACGGGATGTGGGTGTTCACCCAGACGCAGCCGAAGTCGAGCCGGGCCGACATCCGGGCCGCGGTGGTGACGTTCGTCGTCCACACCGAGGACGCCAGGCCGTACTCGGTGTCGTTGGCCAGCCGCAGCGCCTCGTCCTCGTCGGCGAACTTCTGCACGGTCAGCACCGGGCCGAAGATCTCGGTCCGGATCAGCTCGTCGTCCTGCCGCAGGTCCGCGACGATCGTCGGCTCGTAGAAGTACCCGCGCTCGCCGACCCGGCTGCCGCCGGTCGTCACCCGGGCGTGCCCGGGCGCGCGCTCGACGAGCCCGGAGACGTGGCCGAGTTGGTTGGCGTTGTTGATCGGCCCGTACAGGATGTCGTCGTCGGCCGGGTCGTAGCCGGTCCGGGTGTTGCGGGCCGCGTCGGTGAGCGCCTCGACGAACTCGTCGTAGATCCCTTGCTGCACGAGCACCCGGGTGGCCGCCGTACAGTCCTGGCCGCCGTTGAACAGGCCGCCGACCGAGATGCCCTCGATCGCGGCCGGGATGTCCACGTCGTCGAACACCACCACCGGCGCCTTGCCGCCGAGCTCGAGGTGCGCCCGCTTCACGTCGGCCGCGGCCGCCGTCGCGACCGCCATCCCGGCCCGGGTCGAGCCGGTGATCGACACCAGCTGCGGCACCTTGTGCCTGGTCAGCGCGGCGCCGGTGTCGCGGTCGCCGCAGACCAGGTTGCAGACCCCGGGCGGGAAGATCTCCTGCATCTTCTCGACCATCCAGTACGACGAGGCCGGCGTCGTGTCGGACGGCTTGAGCACGACCGTGTTGCCGGCCGCCAGCGCCGGGGCGAACTTCCAGACCGCCATCATCATCGGGTAGTTCCACGGCGCCACCTGGGCCACCGGACCGATCGGCTCGCGCCGGACCGACGAGGTGAAGCCGCGCATGTACTCACCGGCCGACTTGCCCTCCAGCACCCGCGCGGCGCCGGCGAAGAACCGGATCTGGTCGACCATCGGCGGGATCTCCTCCGACCGGGTCAGGCCGACCGGCTTGCCGGTGTTCTCGCTCTCGACCGCGATCAGTTCCTCGGCGTTCTCCT
The DNA here is from genome assembly GCF_040653975.1 of Kribbella sp. NPDC050820. NCBI lineage: Bacteria > Bacillati > Actinomycetota > Actinomycetes > Propionibacteriales > Kribbellaceae > Kribbella > Kribbella sp. NPDC050820. The sequence continues at coordinate 155,016 of NZ_JBFAHB010000002.1, read as the reverse complement.
CGATCACGTCGGCCAGCTTCAGCAGCGCCTTCTGCCGCTCCGACGGCGTCGACCAGCGCCACTTCTCGAACGCGCCGGCCGCGGCCCGGCAGGCCAGGTCGACGTCGTGGTCGTCGGAGTTCGGCGCCGACGCGTACACCTCGCCGGTGGACGGGTTGACGATGTCCATCATCGCCCCGGACGCGGCCGCCTGGACCGTGCCGTCGACGATGTTGTGAAAGACCTTCTTCTCCGGCATGTCGAGCCCTCCCCGGCACCGATTCGCCCCCAGGTTCCTTCAATCTAGGCCCGCCGCACTGACGAGGAGAAGCCCATGGCGACGCATCCGCTGGACCCGCTGGACGCGGACGAGTTCCGCCGGACCGCGGCGATCCTGCGCCGGGACAAGGAGCTCGGCGGGTCCTGGCGGTTCGCCGCGATCGAGCTGCTCGAGCCGGCCAAGCCGGTGGTCCGCACCTGGCGTCCGGGTGATCCGATTCCGCGGACGGCGTTCGCCGTACTGTGGAACCGGGCCGACAACCAGGCCTGGGAAGGTGTCGTCGACCTGATCGACGACCGGGTGGAGTCCTGGACCCACGTGCCCGGTGCGACCCCGAACTTCACCGTCGACGAGTACCACGAGGTCGACGAGGCGATGCGGGCGCACCCGGACGTGATCGCCGCGCTGGCCGAGCGCGGAGTCACCGACCTGTCGCTGGTGCTGATCGAGGTGTGGACCTACGGCAAGGCCCTGATGCCGGCGAAGTACCGCGACCGCCGGCTCGGCTGGTGCGACATCTGGTACCGGGAGACTCCCGAGGGCAACCCGTACGCGCACCCGGTGTCCGGGCTCAAGGTCGTCGTCGACATGAACACCCTCGAGCTGCTCGAGCTCGAGAACGACCACAACCACGGCCAGCCCGAGGTCACCGCGGAGTACGCCGCCGGCCCGTTCCGCGCCGACCTCAAGCCGCTGCACATCACCCAGCCCGAAGGCGTCTCGTTCACCCTCGACGGCAACGGGCTCAGCTGGCAGAACTGGACGCTGCGGCTCGGCTTCAACTACCGCGAGGGCCCGGTCATCTACCAGGTGCAGTACGGCGGCCGCGACATCGCCTACCGGATGTCGTTCGCGGAGCTGATGGTCCCCTACCGGGACGCGTCCTTCGACCACTACCGCCGGACCGCGTTCGACATCGGCGAGTGGGGTCTCGGCTTCATGACCACCTCGCTCGAGCTCGGCTGCGACTGTCTCGGCGAGATCGTCTACCTGGACGCCGTACTGCACGACAGCCACGGTGAGCCCTACCCGATCCCGAACGCGATCTGCCTGCACGAGGAGGACAGCGGCGTGCTGTGGAAGCACGTCGACCACACCACCGGCGCCGAGGTACGGCGAATGCGCCGGCTGGTCGTGTCGTGTCACGTCACCGTCGCGAACTACGAGTACTTGGTCTACTGGCGCTTCTACCAGGACGGCAACATCGAGTGCGAGGTGCGCGCGACCGGGCTGATGGTGACCACTCCGTTCGCCGCCGACGGCTCCGCACCGGCGACGGGCACGGTGGTGGACAAGCAAACGTATGCGCCGTTCCACCAGCACTTCCTGGTCGCGCGGCTCGACCTCGACGTGGACGGCGACGGGAACACCGTGCACGAGGTCGACTCGCGCGCGCTCCCCGTGTCCGACGACAACCCGTACGGCCTGGCCGTGGTCACCGAGTCCACCCCGATCCGGTCCGAGTCCGAGGCCGCCCGCGACTTCAACTGGGCGGGCCAACGGTCCTGGAAAGTGGTCAACCCGAACCGGGTGAACGCCTTGGGCACCCATCCGGCGTACAAGCTGGTGCCGAGCGCCTCGATCCCGCCGCTGATGGATCCGGCGACTCCCCAGTTCCGGCGGGCGCCGGTGATCGGGCACACGGTGTGGGTGACCCGGCACCACGACGAGGAACGCTGGCCGTGCGGCGCCTACCCGACGCAGTCGACGACCGACGACGGGATGACGCAGTGGATCGCCGACGACGAGTCGCTGGAGAACACCGACGTGGTGCTCTGGTACGTGTTCGGCATCCACCACGTCACCCGGGTCGAGGACTGGCCGGTGATGCCGGCGGACACGATCGCCTTCTGGCTCAAGCCGTTCGGCTTCTTCGACCGGAACCCGTCGCTGGACGTGGCCCCGGACCACGGGCACGCGAGCTAATCGTCGCCGTTGGACAGGTGGATGGTGATCAGCGAGCCCTCGGGCGCGCCTTCGCGCGATCTCGGGTCGGTGTAGGCGACGGTGCCCTCGTTCTCGGGCGAGTCGACCAGGTCCTCGGCGATCGCGACGTCGAAGCCGGCCTGGCGCAGGCGATCCTCGGCGTCGTCGGGGTTCATCCCGTTGACCGGCGGGATCTCCTTGCGGTCGCCCGCGACGGCGGTGGCCCGGGGCGCGACGAACCGCTTCAGCGGCATGCCGTCGAGCGCGTTCTGCATCGCGGTCTGCCAGAGCGGGCCGGCGGTGCCGGAGCCGGTCGGGTCGGAGATGTCCTGGCCGTCCAGCGTGTGGCGGTACATCAGGTTCGTGTACGGCAGGTTCGCGTCGGCCACGACTGCTGCCGCGGCCAGGTTGGGCGCGTAACCGGCGTACCAGACGGCCTTGTTCTCCTGGATGGTGCCGGTCTTGCCGGCCAGGTCCCAGTTGCCGAAGTTCAGCCGGCCGCCGGTGCCGCCCGGCTCCATCACCGCGCTGAGCACCCGGTTCACGCCGTCGGCGACTTCCGGCCGCAGCGCCTGCTTGCACTCGATGCCCGGGGTGTCGACCGGGCGGCGGGACTTGTCCTCGACCGAGACGACCAGCAGCGGCTTGCAGTACTTGCCGCGCGCGGCGAACGTCGCGTAGGCGTTGGACAGCATCAACGGCGTCACGTAGCCGACGCCGAGCGTCATCGAGATGACCTGGTCCAGCGGCTCCAGGGTCTGCCCGTTGTACATGCCCAGCGCCTGCGCGGTCTTGCCGATCGCGCAGAGGCCGACGCGCTGTGACAGTTGCAGGAAGTAGGTGTTCGTCGAGTAGCGGGTCGCCTCGACCAGCGTCAGGTTGCCGCCGCGGGTCGAGTTCTGCGGGTTGTAGTCCGGGTCCCTGGTCCAGCCCGAGCAGGTCTGGAACCGCTTGCCGCTCAGGTTGATCTGCTGCGGTGAGTTGATCCGGTAGTCCAGCGGGATGCCCCGGGAGATCGCGGCCGCGAGGGTGAACGCCTTCATCGTCGAGCCGTTCTGGAAGCCGCCGAACCCGCCCGCGTAGGACTTCTCGACGTTGTAGTTGTACGCGGTCTGGTAGGCGCCGCGCCCGTACTCCCGGCTCTGCACCATCGCCTTCACCAGACCGGTGCCGGGCTCGACGATGGTGATCGCCGCGATCGCGCTGTCGGTGCGCCTGGTGTGCTCCTCGATCGACGCCTGCGCGGCCTTCTGCATCCGCCGGTCCAGCGACGTGGTCACGGTCAGGCCGCCGGTCTTCAGGTAATGCTCGCGGTCCTTGGGGGTCCGGCCGAGGGCCGGGTTCTGCAGCAGCTTGGAGACGACGTACTCGCAGTAGAACGGGTACTTCGAGCTCGCGCAGCCGTTCGGCACCTTGAGGATCCGCGCCGGGTCGATCACCGGGGTCTTGAGCGCCTGGTTCGCCTGGTGCACCGAGATGACGCGCAGCTCGAGCATCCGCCGGATCACCAGGTCGCGGCGGGCCTTGGCCCGGGCCATGTTGTTGGTCGGGTCGTAGCCGGTCGGGTTCTTCACCAGGCCGGCCAGCATCGCGGCCTGGGCGAGGGTGAGGTTCTTGGCCGAGGTCCGGAAGTAGTGCTGCGCGGCGGCCTGGACGCCGTATGCGCCGTCGCCGAAGTTGACCACGTTCAGGTACCGCTCGAGGATCTCGTCCTTGGAGTACTGGCTCTCGACCGCGATCGCGTAGCGCAGCTCGGTCAGCTTGCGCTCGTAGGTCACCGCGGTGGCGCGGTGCCGCTCCTCCGCGGTCCTGGCCTTCTCGACCAGGCTGAGCTTCACGTACTGCTGGGTGATGCTCGATCCGCCCTGCTGCACCTCGCCCTCGGTCTGGTTGCGCAGCATCGCGCGCAGCGTGCCCTTCAGATCCAACGCGCCGTGCTCGTAGAACCGCGAGTCCTCGATCGCGACGATCGCCTTGCGCATGATCGGGCTGATGTAGCTCAGCGACACCGGCACCCGGTTCTGCTCGTACAGCGTGGCGATCAGGGTGCCGTCCGCGGCCAGGATCCGGCTGCGGACGGCGACCGGCTCGATCTCCAGCTCCCGCGGCAGCGTCTGCACGGTCTCGACGGCCTTCTCGCTGCCGACCCCGGCCAGCCCGGCGAACGGGATCGCCAGCCCCGCCGCCAGCGCACCCGACATCACGCTCACGATGAGGAAGGTCACCAGTGCGCGGAGCTTGCTGCCACCGCCCCTGTCGGCGTGCATACCTCCAGGTTAAGTGGGCTGCTCACCTCGTGCCAGGCCAGCGGCGATTGCCTCGATCAGCCGCGGTCGCAGCTCGGCCGCGCTGATCACCGCGTCGACGGAGCCGACCTCGACGGCCCGCTGGATGCTGTGCACCCGGTCGAACCCGGTCGCCACCTCACCGAGCTTCTCGGCCCGTACGGCCGTGCGCACTTCTTCCAGCTCGGTCGCCAAGGCGGCCCGCTCGGCGCCGCTGGCCTCCCGGACCCGCTCGGCCAGTGCCGCGACCCGCGGGTCGGCAGCGGTCCGGGAGTTGACCTCAGCGGCGAACACGACCGCGGCCGCCGGCGCGCCGCCGATCACCGACGCGAACGAGCCCTCGACCGCGAGCACCGTCATCGACGGGTTCAGCGCCTTCGAGAACACCACGAACGCGCCGCCGTGGTAGCGCGACACCACGCAGAACACGATCGGGCCCCGGAAGTTCACGATCGCCCGGCCGATCTCGGCGCCGTACTCCAGTTGCAGGTTGCGCATCGAGTCGGGTGAGCCGTCGAAGCCGGACAGGTTGGCCAGCACCACCAGTGGCCGGTTCCCGCTGGCCGCGTTGATCGCGCGGGCCGCCTTCTTCGACGACTGCGGGAACAGCGTGCCCGCGGTGTAGGTGTCCGGGCCGTCCGCGGGCGGGAAGCCGCGGCGCGGCACCGACCGGGACTCGATCCCGAGCAGGCAGACCGGGTACCCGCCGAGGCGGGCGTCCTGCACCACCGCGGTGTCCGCGTCGGCCATCCCGGCCCAGCGCTCGAGCACCGGGTGGTCCTGGTCGGTGACGGACCGCATCAGCGTGCGGATGTCGAACGCCTTCTTGCGCTCGGGGTTGGTCGCGGCGGAGAAGATCTCGCCGACGGTGCGGAAGTCGCTGCCGACCACGTTGTGCGGGTACGTCGTCACATCGCGGTTCACCGGGTCCGACGTCTCGGCCCGTCGCGGCCCGTCCTCGCCGGCGAGGACGTACGTGTGGTCGTAGTGCGCCATCAGCACGTCCCGGGCGCCCTTGAGGTCGGGAGCCCAGTACTGCGCCTGGCCGTTCGGGCCCATCACCCGGTCGTAGCCGCCGATGCCGAAGTTGTCCTCGGCGGACACGCCGCCGGAGAAGTCCAGCGACTGCTTGCCGGTCAGCACCATCGCGCTGTCCGGCGTCATCACCAGGATGCCCTTGGTGTGCATCAGCATGGTCGCCTCGGCGTTCCAGTACGGCTGCGCGCCGACGTTGATGCCGGCCACGACGATGTTGATCTCGCCGCCGTCCTGGGTGAACTCGACGATCCGCTTCAGCGCCTTGGCGACCCAGTCCATGTTCTCGGTGCCGGAGTCCATCGAGATCCGGGCCCCGGCGGACAGCGAGTACCACTCGACCGGCACCCGCATCCGCTCGGCCAGGTCGAGGGCCGCGATGATCCGCGAGCACTCCGCCTCGGCCACTGCGCCGAGCGCCTTGGTCGGGTCACCGCTGAGTACGACGCGAGTCACGCCCTCCGGGTGGCGCGCTGTCGGCGTGGTGACCACACCGGCGATCAGGCCGGCCTTGTTCAGACCCCGCGGACGCTCCACCGGCACCAGGGCGCCGGTGTCGTCCAAGTCGTACTCCGTCCAGCTGCCGCCCGGACCGGACACCATCCCGGCCACCTCATACGGGTAGACCGTGTTGCGGCGGCGGGAGCGCTGGACCTTCTGCGCGTAGTCGTCGAGCGGCATCAGGCGCTCGGTCGGCGGCTGCTCGACCGACGTCACGACACCTGCGCCGGGCTGGTAGTAGAACCGCGCGGCGAGCAGGTTGACCGAGTCGTCCGGGGTCAGCACCCGGCCCTGGACCAGGACCTCCTCGATCCCGGCGCCGGCAGTCAGCGGGGCGATGTTGCGGCGCAGAGCGGTCAGCTCGTCGACCTGGGCCTTGATCTCGGGCCAGATGTGCACCCAGACGTGGTTCATGTCGAGCTTCGCCCCGGCCGCGCCGCGCTCGGTGCGGGCCCGGCGGATCGCCTCCAGGCAGTTCGCGATCGCCCGCTCGGCATGCGGCAACGAGGTCACCTGGCCGTCCTCGTCCCGGACCACCGCGAACTGGCGGACCTGGGCGAGCGCGACGAGCCGCTGGTCGGCCTCGTTGTCGCGGGCGACGCAGTGGTAGAGCAGGACGTCCTCGGGCGCGTCCAGCCGGGTGATCCGGAAGTCGTGCAGCCGCCACAGGGTCAGCCGGCGGCCGACCATCGGGTGCACGCCGCGGACGTTGTCGTCCTCGGTCACCGTGCCGGCGGCCGGGCGGTAGGTGAAGTACGAGACCGGTCCGCCCTGACCCGGTGCGACTGCGACGGTGAAACGCCGTACGTGCTGGGAGACCGGGAGGGCGTCGACCAAGTCGCGGAGGTGATCCGACGCCTCCTGCTGGCCTTCGGGCACGTCCGGGCCGTGCAGGTACAGCTCGGCGACTGCCTCGTGTCCGGCCGGGCGGGCGTCGACCTGCGCAGTCAGCGCCTGGACCAGCGCGCTGTTCGGGTCGGCCAGCTCGGCCACGGTGCCGACCGTGGTGACCAGGTGGCTGAGGCGGTCGTCGATCGAGTAGTCCGCGGTCGCGAACGGCCGGCCGTCGACGGCGAACTCCCGCAGGTCGTGCAGCTCGTACTCGCGGTAGTGCCGGCGGATCAGCACCTCGAGCATCGGCTCCCGCTCGCCCCAGCCGTGCTCCACGCGCTCCGCCAGGAAGCGGACAATCGGCTCGGGAATCGCCGCCAGCGCGTCGACCCGCTCCTTGCGGTTCGGTGCCGCCGGGTCGGCGGCCAGCGCCGCGACCTCGTCGCTGACACCGGCCAGCACCGAGATGCGGTCAGCGTCCACCAGCGGCTGGTCGAACCAGCGGAAGCGCACGCTCCGGGCCAGGTCACCGATCACCGGGAAGCGCAGCTGCGTGGCCAGCACCAACCGGTCCAGCAGCTCGTGCGCGCCCTCGTCCACTGGCGCCGCCGGGCGCGGCTCGGCGATCCAGCGCTGCAGCACCGACGTCACGAGCAGCACGTCCGGCGTGGACCGCTGCTGGGCAAGGAAGATCCGGAAGACCGCTTCTTCCAGCTCGGTACTGCGCTCGAACTCGGTCACCCCGTAATGGCTGAGCACCCGGCTGAGGCGGGACTGGAACTCGGCCGGCAGGCCACCCCGCTCCGGGTCCAGGCTCTGCAGGTAGGCGTGGAAGTGCTCGCGCGGGCTGTGCACCCGGTTCTCGGTGCTGATCTCCTCACCGGCGGGCCGGTTGCGGCTCAGCTCGGCGAAGTCCGCGAACACCTGCAGCAGGTCGATCTCGGCGTTCACCGGCGGCTCGGTCAGCTCGGATCGCGCGGTCAGGTAGTCGGCCAGCATGCCGCCTTCGTCCCGCGGGTCGATGTCGAACCCGAGCAGCATGCTGCGCAGGTCGTCCAACCCGCGCTCGGCGCGCTCGGCCGCCGACTTCTCCCCCGACCCGTTCGGCAGGTCCAGCTTCACGCCGTTCTCGACCGGCGCAGCCTCCTCCGCCGCGCCGTCGTCCGCGACCGGCTCCAGCCGGACCAGCGGCGCGCCGGTCTCGACCTGGCTGCCGGTGGCGACGAGCAACTCCTTGACGGTGGCCTTGAACGGCGCGTTCAGCACCGTCTCCATCTTCATGCTCTCGAGCACGAGCACCGGCGCGCCGGCCTCGACCACATTGCCACTCTGGATCGGCGTCGCGACCACGAGCGCCGGTGCAGGCGAACGCAGTACGCCGCCCTCGTCGCGGCTCACCCGGTGCGTGACACCGTCCACCTCGACGAGGTGCACCGGCCCGTGCGTGGCGGTGACCAGCCGGAACCGCTGCCCGCCGACGACCAGCCGTCCGGTGTAGGTGTCGAGACGCTCCAGCTCGGCGTCCACGACCTTGAACGTGTCGCCGCTGCCGACGCCGACCCGGAACCGGTCCGGGCCGATCCGCGCGACCGTCACCCGGTACCCGACGCCGCGCAGCTTCAGGTCGATCGCGCGACCCACCTCGTGCTGCACCTGCGGCCGGCCGCCGTGGGCGGTCTCGAGCAACCGCGCCCGCTCGACCTGCTCGGCCTCCTCGTACCCCTCGATCGCCGCGGCGACCAGCGCGACCCCGGAGTGCCGGTGCGAGACCAGCCGGCCCTCACCGCGGACCCGGTCGATCCAGCCGGTGTCGGCGCTGCCGTCGATCACCTCGGGCTGATCCAGCAGCTCGAGGATGAAGCTCTTGTTGGTGGTGCCGCCCTCGATCAGCACGGTGGTCGCGGCCACCGCCCGGCGAAGCCGCGCGAGCGCCTCGTCCCGGGTCCGGCCGTAGGCGATGATCTTCGCGATCATCGAGTCGAAGTCGGCCGGGATGCTGTCCCCCGCGCTCACTCCGGTGTCGACCCGCACGCCAGGTCCCGCGGGCAGATCCAGTACGGCGATCCGGCCCGGCGACGGCGCGAAGTCGCGGTCCGGGTCCTCGGCGTTCAGCCGCGCCTCGACGGCGTGGCCGGTCTCGGCCGGCTTGCCGCCGTCCAGCCGGCTGCCCGAGGCGACGTGCACCTGGGCCTTCACCAGGTCGAAGTCGGTGGTCAGCTCGGTGATCGGGTGCTCGACCTGCAGCCGGGTGTTGACCTCCAGGAACGCGAACGTCTTGTCGCCCGGGTGATACAGGAACTCGACGGTCGCAGCGCCGCGGTAGCCGACCGCGAGGGCCAGCCGCTCGGCGGATGCCTTCAGGTCGTCGACCTGCGAGGCGGACAGCAGCGGGGAGGCGGACTCCTCGATCACCTTCTGGTTGCGCCTTTGCACCGAGCAGTCGCGGACGCCGAGCGCCCACGCCGTGCCCTGGCCGTCGGCGATGACCTGCACCTCGACGTGCCGGGCACCGGTGACGAGGCGCTCCAGGAAGACCACGCCGCTGCCGAACGCACGGGCGGCCTCCTCACTGGTCCGCGCGTACGCGTCCGCCAGTTCCTCCGCGGACCGGATCACCCGGATGCCGCGGCCGCCACCGCCGGCGGTGGCCTTCAGCATCAGCGGGTAGCCGATCGAGGCGGCGGCCTCCAGGGCGGCGTCCAGCGACTCGACGGCGCCACGGCTCCAGGGCGCGACCGGTACGCCGACCTCCTCGGCGATCAGCTTGGATCCGATCTTGTCGCCGAGCTTGCGCATCGCGTCGGCCGGCGGGCCGATGAAGGTGACGCCGATCCGGTCGCAGAGCTCCGCGAAGGCGGGGTCCTCGGCGACGAAGCCCCAGCCGACCCAGGCCGCGTCGGCCTCGGTCTCGCGCAGGGCGCGCTCGAGCACTTGCAGGTCAAGGTACGGCCGGGCCGAGGCCGGGCCGAGCGGGTAGGCGATGTCGGCCTCGCGGACGAACGTCGCGGTGCGCTCACCGTCGGTGAACAGCGCGATCGTCTCGATCGGCTCACCGCCCTCGGCGTTGAGCTCACGCACCGCGTTGATCAGCCGCATCGCGGCCTCGCCCCGGTTCACCACTGCGATACGCTTGAACATCGACCGCCTCCGTGTCTCACCTTGCATTCTGCGGACGGGATCGCCCTCCGCGCGCACAGGTTTTCAGCCCGGAAGCATTACCGTCGAGTCGCCCCCCTGATCCGGTGCGTCGTCACTCGTGGTAACTAGCTCAGAAGCGCCTTCGTCGCCGGTACGACGTCCGCTGTGAACCGGGTGATCTGGGTCAGGTTGTGCTCCTCCGGCCAGAAGACGAACGTCCGGAACGGCTGCTCGGTCGCCAGCCGCGCGAAGAACTCGGCCCACTGGTCCGGGGTGCCGCGCAGCGGCGCATCGCCGCGCGTCGTGTCGGTGTCACCGGGTACGTCGGTGATCGTCCCGACCACCTGTGCGATCCGGAGCACGTCCGACGGATCCCGGCCGGCCGCCTTGGCCGCCTCGTCGATGATCGCGTTGGCTCCGGCCCACGCGTCGTACGGGAGGTAGTGCGGGATCGGCGCGGCCCAGCCGTCGGCGAGCCGCCCGGTGAGGCGCATCGACCTCGGGCCGACCGAGCCGACCCAGATCTGGATGTCGTGCGCCGGCAGCGGGCCGGGGCGCAGGTTCAGCGAGTAGTACTTGCCATCAGCAACCACTCGGTCGGACCCGGTCCACAGCCGGCGGAGCAGCCCGATGCCCTCCTCGAGTGCTTCGAGCGCTTCGCCCGGAGTCCGCTCCGGACCGCCGATGCCGGTGATGCCCCGCGGGATCCCGCCGGCGCCCAGGCCGAGCTCGAACCGCCCGCCGGACAGTACGTCGAGGGCCACGGCCGACTGTGCCAGCAGGCCCGGCGGCCGCAGCGGGAGCGGCGCGACATCCGGGAAGAACCGCAGCCGCTCGGTCCTCGCCAGCAGATCGCCGATCACCGTCAGCGCGTCCAGGTGGCTGGGCGCGTACGGGTGGTCCTGGACCGCGATCAGATCGACCCCGCCCTCGTCGGCCGCCGCGACCAATTCCCGATGCAGCCCGACCTGCTCGGTCGGCGTGACCTGTACTCCGAACTCCACCATGCCCGCAAGCTTGTCAGTTGAAGAGCACTTGAGCTCAAGCAAGCTGGATGGAGTCACCGGAGACGGTGATCTGCTTGGCCGCCAGCGGCGCCGGCGCCGGGTCCTTCACCACCGACCCGTCCGCGATCGCGTACTTGCTCCCGTGGCAGTCGCAGTTGATCGTGCCGCCCTCGACACTGGCGACCGGGCACTGCTGGTGCGTGCAGATCGAGGTGAACGCCTTGAACGTGCCCGCGGTCGGTTGCGTGACGACGGTCTTGCTGTCGGCGTGGATGATGCCGCCGCCGACCGGTACGTCGGCGGTCTTGGCGAGCACCGCGCCGGCCGGGGCCGAGGTGGCGGGCGGGCTCTGCGGTTCGCCGTACGTGCTGCAGCCGGCGACCGCGGCGACGGCGGCCGCACCGGCGGCGAGGACGGTACGGCGACTCGGTTCGTCCACGGCGGGTCCTCTCAACGAATGATGCCGAAAGTGGTGAAGAACCACAGCGACGAGGTCAGCCACAGCCCGGCCAGGCCGGTGAAGACGGCTCCACCGAGGGCCGGCAGCAGCCAGCGCGGCAGGTCGTTCCGGGTCAGCGTCAGCATCTTGGCCGCGAACGCGCCGTAGAAGAAGCAACCCAGCAGGGAGTGGATCAGCACGCGCGGTTCGTCGTACCGGAAGCCCAGCGCGTACAGGCAGTGCGCGACCACCGGCAGCGTCACCGCGATGGCGGCTCGCCCCGACCATCGATGCAGCGGCCCGACCCATCGCCGGCCCGACAACGCCTTGATGTGCCCGAGCAACGCCCCTGCCGACACGAGTTGTACGACGGCCAGCAGCAAGGCCAGCGTTGCCAGCCATGCCTTCACCGACTGTGGACTGGAGAAGCCGGCCACGTTGATCGCGACACCGGTCGGGTCGTGCAGCCGCCCGTAGACACCGAGGACGATGGCGACTGCGGCGCCGACGGACAGCGGGATCACGGCCCTGCTCGCGACTCGGACCGGCGCCGTCGTCGTCATGGCTCTCCTCAGAACGTCTCGTCGCCGGTGATCGACGTGGCCGTGACCGGGCTGCCGCCGACCGTCGCCGTACCGCCGGCGGCGTCGAGTGGCGGCGCGGGGGCCGGGGTGCCGTCGTTGTCGACACCGACCTGGCTGCCGTCGGGCAGGACGATCCAGCCGATGGTGTTGCTGGAGGTCCGCGCGCGGTACAGGCCCGCCGGCGGGTCGGCCTTGTCGATGGTGAAGGCGAGTTGGCGGCCGCGGACGGTGACTGTGCCGGTCACGGCTTCGGCCGACAGGATGGCGGTCAGACGATCACCGGACTTGGAGCGCAGCACGAGACGGCCGGCGTCGTGGGTTCCGGTCAGCCAGGCCTCGACGCTGCGGCCGTCGCAGACGTACGCGACTGCTTTACCGCCCTTCACCGCGATCGCGAGCGTGGCTTCGCGTCCCGTCGTACGACCGGTGAAGACGGCCACGACCTGCTGCTGGGTCGGTGTGGCTGTCGGAGTGGGCGGCGGGGTTGTCTGGGTCGCGTCGGGTGATGGAGTGGCGGTGGCAGGCGCGGTGGCGGGCGGCGACGCGAGGGTGCCGGTCTGGGTGCTGTTCACGACGAGCAGCGCGACCAGCCCGACGGCTGCGGCCGCGAGCGTGACCAGCGGACTGCGTTGTCCCATCTCCCCCACCTCTCAGAAGAGAATCGCGGCCGCCACGGCTGGGGTCAACCGCTCGCACTGCGTTGCTACATTCGGCGGATGGGCACCCATCGGCTTGACCTGGACGACGCGACGCTGCGGGAGTGGGACGCGGTCGTCGTCGGCGTCGACCCGGACCGCGGCATCGTGCTCGACCGGTCCGCGTTCTACCCCGGAGGCGGTGGCCAGCCGCCGGACCACGGTGTGCTGCTGTGGGGCGGGGTGCGGACCCGCGTGCTCGGCACGGTGAAGGGTGACGACCAGTACCTGGTGCTGCACGAGGAGGATCCGGTGCCGCCGGTCGGCACCGCCGTCCGCGGTGCGCTCGACGACGAACGCCGTACCGACCTGATGCGGACGCACTCCGGCCTGCACGTGCTGACCGGGGTGGTCTTCCGCGACTTCGGCGCGCTCGTCACCGGCGGGAACATGGAGCCGCTGACGGCCCGGATGGACTTCGACCTGGCCGAGGTGCCGCCGGACTTCAAGGACCGGGTGGCGGAGGCGGTCAACGCCGAGATCCGCACCGACCGCCGGATCACCGTGGCGAACCTGCCGCGGGACGAGGCGTTCGTGATCCCGGACATCATCCGGACCGCCACCAACCTGCTGCCGCCGGACATCGAGGTGGTCCGGATCGTCGACATCGAAGGGCTCGACACCCAGGCCGACGGCGGCACGCACGTCGCCTCCACCGCGATGATCGGCCGGATGGAGGTCGTCAAGATGGAGAGCAAGGGCCGCGGCTTCCGCCGTCTCCGCGTCCGCATCGTCTGACCCCCTCGGGGACAAGACTGCGAACCGGAGAGGGGAGAACGCATGACCGACATGGTGGAGAGACTCCGGGGTGTGGTCGAAGGGCCTGTGCTGGCGCCGGAGGATGACGCGTACGCGCAAGAGGTCACCGGGTTCAACCTGGCTGCGCAGCACAGTCCTGAGGTTGCCGTAGGAGTCACGTCGGAGGCCGATGCGGTGGCGGCGGTGCGCGCCGCGGCCGAGGCCGGCAAGCCGGTGCGCGTGCTCGCGACCGGTCACGGGTCGCCGGTGCCGATCACCGACGGGGTCCTGATCAACACGTCACGCCTGACCGGTGTCACGGTCGATGCAGACGCCAAGTTGGCGCACATTGCGGCCGGCAGCCGGTGGGCCGACGTGATCGCGGCCGCGGGTGAGCACGGGCTGGCGCCGGTCATCGGCGCGTCCGACGCCGTCGGCTGCATCGGCTACACGCTCGGCGGTGGCGTCGGACCGCTGTCGCGCACGTACGGCTTCTCGTCCGACTGGGCGCGCAGCTTCCGGGTGGTCACCGCCGACGGCGAGGCCGTGACGGCGAGCGCGACCGAGCACCCCGACCTGTTCTGGGCGCTGCGCGGCGGCAAGGGCGGTCTGGGCCTGGTCACCGCGATGGACTTCGCGCTGGTCGAGCTCAGCACGCTGTACGGCGGTTCGGTCTTCTTCGACGCCGACGACATCGCCGCCGTGTTCGGCGCCTGGGCCGCGTGGACCAAGACGCTGCCCGCGACCGCGAACACCTCGGTCGTGGTCCTCCGGCTGCCGCCGCTCGAGGTCATCCCGGAACCGCTGCGCGGCAAGACGGTCCTCAGCGTCCGGTTCGCCTTCGTCGGCGACCCGGCCGAGGGCGAGCGCCTGTTCCAGCCGATCCGGGCCGCCGGTACGGCGATCATCGACGGCGTCGGCGAGATGCCGGCCACCGACATCGCGCTCATCCACAACGACCCGAAGGACCCGACCCCGGCGTTCGACCGCGGCCTGGTGCTGACGGACGTCGACCCCGGGTTCGTCTCGGCCTTCCTCGACGCAGTCGGTCCGCAGCAGCAGCTGCCGCTGATCGCGATCGAGATCCGGTACCTCGGCGGCGCGATGAACCGCGACGTGCCGGAAGGCAGCGCGGCCGGTGGGCGGAGCAGCGCCTACAGCCTGGTGCTGATCGGCGTGCCCGACCCGAGCCTGTTCGAGACGGTGCTGCCAGGGGTCGTGGACGGAGTGCTGGCTGGCCTGCGCGACTGGATCGCGACCGAGGCGATCGTCAACTTCGACGCCGCCTTCTCGTTCCCCGGGTCGTACGAGGCGTGCTGGCCGGCGGACACGTTCGCCCGGCTGGCCGAGGTGCGCGCGACGTACGACCCGGACAAGGTGTTCCCGTTCGGACCGGCCTAGTCAGGCTCGCCAGGAGTGCTGGGGGTCGTAGCCGAGGAGCTTGCGGGCCTTGTCGATGGACAGCAGGGTCTCGTTCGGGCCGAACGGCCGCTTCACCGGCACGCCGGGGAAGACCTCGGCCAGGAGCTCCTCGTTCGGTCGCGTCATCACCGTGTCCGCGTTCGCGATGATGAACACGTCCGTGCCGGTGACGTCGTACTCGAGGGCCTTGCGGACCGCCTGGGCGCCGTCGCGGGCGTCGATGTAGCCCCAGAGGTTCCACTTGCGTGACCGGGCGTCGGCGTCGAACGAGGGGAACTCGGCGTAGTCCTCCGGGTACATCACGTTGGAGAACCGCAGGCCGATCAGCTTGAGGTCCGGGTGCCACCGGACCAGCTGGCGGGCCAGCTCCTCCTCCAGCGTCTTCACGAGCGAGTACGTGCTGTTCGGCCGCGGCGCGTACTCCTCGTCCACCGGCACGTACGGCGGGAACTCGTCGAACGGCAGTCCGAGCACGGTCTCACTCGACGCCCACACGATGTTGCGCACGCCGGCCCGTAACGCCGCCGAGAACACGTTGTAGGTGGCGACCATGTTGTTCTCGAACGTGGCCGCGTTCGGCCGCAGCCCCGGCGCCGGGATCGCGGCCAGGTGCACCACCGCGTCGACACCGTCGTGCCGGTCGTCGATCCCGGCGAGCGCCTCGTAGGTCTGGCCGAAATCGGTCAGGTCGACCCGCGTCGACGTCACCCCGGACCGCGCCGGCGGCGCCTGGTCCAGGGCGACCACGTCCCACCCGTTGTCCACCAGGTGGTCGACGACCGCGCGACCGAGCTTGCCGCTGCTTCCGGCGACCGCTACCCGTGCCATGCGCACTCCTTCTCGAGCTGTTGGTCCCGATGATTGCACCGGCGGCAATCGGTTTCAGCGGACAACCAAGGGGTGGACTAGGTCCTGTCTGCTGATCCCGCGCCGTAGCGAGCAGGTGCTCGGTGCGGTGCATCGGCGTGCTGGAACGGAGGTCTCGATGCGGAGCATCGTGGCCTTCGGGCCAGTGCGGCGAGGTGCCGTGCCGAGTGCCGCGCAGTAGGCGCGGGATCAGCAGGCAGGGCCTAAGCTCAGGGTTGTGAAACTAGCTGGGCGGATGGAACGTCTTGGAACCGAGTCTGCCTTCGAGGTGCTGGCCAAGGCCAAGGCGCTCGAGGCGAGCGGCCGGGAGATCGTGCACCTCGAGATCGGCGAGCCGGACTTCGACACTCCGGCCCACGTCGCGGCCGCCGCGCAACAGGCGATCGACAAGGGCCACACCCACTACGTGCCCGCCCCCGGGATCCCCGAGCTGCGGACCGCGGTGGCGGACTTCCTGGAGCGCACCGGCCGGCTGACCACCACGCCCGACCGGGTGCTGGTCACGCCCGGCGCCAAGCCGATCATGTTCTTCGCGATCCTGGCGCTGTGCGAGGAGGGCGACGAGGTCCTCTACCCGGACCCGGGCTTCCCGATGTACGCCTCCATCGCGTCGTTCGCCGGCGCGAAGCCGGTCCCGGTGCCGCTGCGCGAGGAGAACGGGTTCGTCATCGACCCCGAGGAGCTCGCGTCGCTGGTCACCGACCGGACCAAGCTGCTGATCCTGAACTCCCCGCACAACCCGTGCGGCAGCGCCTCGACGCCCGAGCAGCTCGAGGCGATCGCCGAGATCGCGATCCGGCACGACCTGGTGGTGCTCAGCGACGAGGTCTACTGGGCGCTGCGGTACGACGGCGATCACCACAGCGTCCTCGACCTCGAGGGCATGGCGGATCGGACGATCCTGCTCGACGGCTGGTCGAAGACGTTCGCGATGACCGGCTGGCGGCTCGGCTTCGGTGTGTTCCCGCGGCCGCTGGTCGAGCCGATCACCCGGCTGGTGATCAACTCGGTCTCGTGTACGTCGGCCTTCAGCCAGCACGCCGCGATCGCCGCCCTCGAAGGTCCGTGGGACGACGTCGACACCATGCTGGAGGCGTTCCGGGAGCGCCGCGAGGTGATCGTCTCGGGCCTGAACGCCGTACCGGGTGTTTCGTGTGTCGAGCCGGGTGGCGCGTTCTACGCCTTCCCGAACATCACCGAGCTCGGCCAGTCCGCGGCGACGCTCGCCGACCGGTTGCTGGAGGAGGCCGGAGTGGCCTGCCTCCCGGGGACGGCGTTCGGCGTGTACGGCGAGGGCCACCTGCGGTTCTCGTACGCGAACTCGATCGAGAACATCCAGCGGGCGCTGGCCGCCTTCAAGGACCTGACGTCCTAGAGATCCGCCTCGCCCGGTTCGAGGTCCAGCTGGCCGGAGTCGCGCTCGGGGCTGAGATCGATCGTCGGCGCTGGTTCGCCGGCGTCGACCATCCGCCGAACCAGGCGTTCCCGCAGGCGCGTGGCGACGTGGGCGTGTGAGCGGTAGCCGATCAGGTTGTCGAGCTCGTACGGGTCGGCCATCAGATCGAACAGGTAGGTCTCGACGTAGCGGTCGGCGCCGGGTGCCGCGGGATCACAGTCCGGGGCGACAACGCCGTACTTCCACCGCTGCGTGCGCACCGCGCGGGCCGTCTCCGACTCGCTGACCTGGACGAACACGTCGTCACCCCACTCCGTCCGTCGGTCGTGCAGCAGCGGTACGGCGGACCTGCCCTGCATCTCCTTAGGCACCGGAAGCCCGGCGGCGTCGAGCAGCGTCGGCGGCAGGTCGACGTGGCTGAGCAACTGAGTCACCTGTCCTCCCCCGGTGAAGATGCCGCCGGTGGCCACGGTCGGCACCCGGATCGAGGCGTCGTGCACCGAGCGCTTGTACTCGGAGTTGCGCGTCTTGAAGTGGTTCCCGTGGTCGGAGGTGAACAGCACGATCGTGTCGTCCCGCAAGCCGAGGCTGGTGAGCGCGTCGAGCAACCGCCCGTACGCGTCGTCGATCCGCTTGACCATCCCGTAGTACCCGGGAAGTTGCCGGTACGACGTCCCGCCGAGCGTCGCCAGGTCCGGCGGCGTCCACGCCCCGCGGTACGCCTCCTCGTAGCCCTCCGGGGCCGGGTAGTCGTCGCGGCGGTTCTGGTGATGGGGTTCGAGCAACGACAGGAACAGGAAGAAGGGGCGGTCCTTCGGCTGGGCGACGTACCGGATGGCGGCATCGGTCAGGGCGTCGACGCGGTACCCGGGCAGCTTCACCTGCGCGCCGGCGCCGTCGTACACGATGGTGTTGTAGGAGTCCGACGTGTGCTCGAGCGCGTTCGCGGCCAACCAGTGCTCGTATCCCCCACGCTGCTCCGGCCGGACCGGTCCACGCGACGAGTCACCCAGGTGCCACTTCCCGACGTACGCCGTTTCGTAGCCCGCGGCACCGAAATGGTGTGCCAGCGTCCTGGCGTCCTCCGGCAACGCGATGCCGTTGCGGTGCGGCCCCGCAGTCGTCGGGTAGAGCCCGGTCTGCAACGTCGCCCGCGCCGGAGTACACAAGGGCTGATTCGTGAACGAGTTGGCGAAGTGCGTCCCCGCCCGCCCCACCCGATCCAGGTTCGGCGTCAGGCCCACCGGATTCCCGTGCAGACCACTCGTGTCCCACCGCTGCTGATCGGTCAGAAAGACAACGACATTCGGACTCATGACGTCGATCCTTTACCGGGATCGCTGTAGGTGTCACGGTGTGTGGCAGGAATCGGTCGTGGAGGTCGAGATGAAGTCGTTTGCGTCCTCGGGGGACCTGGCTGCGAAGACGGAGACGCTCGAGGTGCTGGCCGAGGGGGTGTATGCCCTGACGGCCGAGGGTGATCCGAACGTCGGTGCGATCGAGGGCGAGGACTTCGTGGTCGCGTTCGAGGCGCGGGCGACCCCGGTGGCGGCGCGAGAGTGGCTGGACAAGCTGCGGGAGCACACCACGAAGCCGGTGCGGTACCTGGTGCTCAGCCACTATCACGCGGTCCGGGTGCTCGGCGCGTCCGCGTTCGAGGCCGACGTGATCATCACGCACGACAACACCCGCAAGCTCATCGCCGAACGCGGCCGGGAGGACTGGGACAGCGAGTTCGGGCGGATGCCGCGGCTGTTCAAGGAGCCGTCCTCGATCCCCGGCCTGACCTGGCCGGACGTGACGTTCTCCGACCAGCTGACCATCGACCTCGGCGGCCAGCGTGGTGAGCTCGTCCTGCAGTACTGCGGTCGCGGCCACACCGCCGGCGACATCGTCGCGTGGTTGCCGAAGCAGCGCGTGCTGTTCGCAGGCGACCTGGTAGAGGCACAGGCCGCGCTCTACACCGGCGACGCGTTCCACACCGATTGGTCGACCGGGACGCTCGACCGGGTGAAGGCGTTCGAGGCCGAGGCGTTGGTCGGCGGACGGGGCGCCGTACCGCGGGGACGCGAGGCGGTCGACGCCGCGATCGAGCAGACCCGGCACTTCCTGGTCGTGTTGCGGGAGACGGTCGGCGCGGTGCATTCGCGGGGTGGGTCGGTGGCCGAGGCGTTCCAGGACGCGCATGCTGCCTTGGCGCCGCAGTACGGTCATTGGCCGATCTTCGAGCACTGCCTGCCGTTCGACGTACAACGGTTGTGGGACGAGCTGGACGGCATCGACTGGCCGCGGATCTGGACCGCGGAACGCGACCGCGAGGTGTGGGACAGCCTTGTATGACGGCACGCCGGTCGCGGTGATCGGCAACGGACCGGTCGGCCAGACCACCGCGTTGCTGCTGGCCCGCTGGGGTCTCCGGGTGATCCTGCTCGACCAGCGGCCCGGCCGCGAGGCCGTCGGCTCGAAGTCGATCTGTCAGCAGCGCGACGTCCTCGACATCTGGTGCTCGGTCGGCGCGGACCGGATCGTCCACGAAGGCCTGGCCTGGACCACCGCCCGGACGTTCTACCGCGACCGCGAGCTGTTCTCCTGGTCCTTCGCGGATCCGGGCCGCTCGGCGCTGCCGGCTTGCGTGAACATCTCGCAGAGCCGCACCGAGGAGATCCTCGACGAGTGCATCGCCGCCCAGCCGCTGATCGACGTCCGGTGGAACCACGAGGTCACCGAGATCGCCCAGGACAGCTCAGGTGTGACGCTCACTTGCGGCTCCGACGAGCTCCAGGTTGCGTACGCCGTCCTGTGCGCCGGAGCGAAGGCGGAGTCGCTGCGGCGGCAACTCGGCGTGACGTTCGCCGGTGAGAGCTTCGACGACCGGTTCCTGATCTGCGACCTGCGGGCCGACCTGCCGGGCTGGGAGACCGAACGGCGGTTCTACTTCGACCCGGTCTGGAACCCCGATCGCCAGGTCCTCATCCATCCGTGCCCGGACTCGACGTACCGGATCGACTGGCAGGTGCCCGAGGACTTCGACGCGGACGCCGAGCGCGTCGACGGGCGGCTGGACGCGCGGATCCGGATGATCCTCGGCGACCGCCCGTACGAGCTCGTCTGGCAGTCGGTGTACC
This sequence comes from Kribbella sp. NPDC050820, assembly GCF_040653975.1. Lineage (NCBI taxonomy): Bacteria > Bacillati > Actinomycetota > Actinomycetes > Propionibacteriales > Kribbellaceae > Kribbella > Kribbella sp. NPDC050820. The sequence continues at coordinate 134,768 of NZ_JBFAHB010000002.1, read as the reverse complement.
GGTTCCAGTCCCGGTGCGCGGACCGGATGCGGGTCGGGCGGGTGCTCCTCGCCGGGGACTGCGCCCACCTGTACGCGCCGTTCGGCGCCCGCGGCCTGAACTCAGGCGTCCCGGACGCCGAGAACGCGGCCTGGAAGCTGGCGTTCGTCCTGCACGGCTGGGCGCCCGAGACACTCCTCGAGACCTACCACGACGAGCGGCACGCGGCTGCCTTGGAGAACCTCGAGATCACCAGCGCCACCATGCGCTTCCTCGCGCCGCCGGACAAGGCGCACTGGACCCGGCGGCGCGCCCTCCTCGACGCCGCGCTCGCCGATCCGGCCAAGGTCGCGGATGTCGACTCCGGCCGCTTCGCCGAACCCTTCTGGTACGTCGACTCGCCGCTGACCACCCCGGATCCGACCCGCCCGTTCCCCGGCCGCCCACCCCGCGGCCAACTGCCCACACCCGGTCCCGGCATCATCATCCCCGACACGCCCGTCCCCGGCGGCCGCCTGCGTGAACTGGTCCGCGACGGCTTGTTGCTGCTGACAACCACTGGGTCAAGCAGGTTGGAGACGTCCGCTCCCCCCCGCGTGCTCAGCCTGACCGAGCTGGGCCTTGATGCTTCCGTTCTCGGCGCACGTCCAGGTGAGTCCTGGCTGATCCGGCCGGATGGTCATGTCGCCGCCGTACTGACGGATTCCCAGTCCATTCCAACTGCGGTGCACCGCGTACTCACCGGCTCTTGAAGGCCCGCTCCACCTTGTCGACCGCAGTGACGATGTCTGCGAGCGCCTCCTCGTCCGCCATCAACAGGCTCTGCCGGATCCACACGATCGAGTCCTCGGCCGCCTCGGCGACCGGACACGGCTTCAGCTCGGTGTAGGCGCTGAGCGCGGCCTCCCGCGACAGCGAGCGATACCCCAGGTCCAGCGGCACCCCCTCGGCCGTCATCGCCTCGACGAAGTCGGCCTTGCTGCAGTTCGCGCCGTACCGCAGCAGTGCGAGATGGTGACTGCTCCGGGTCGTGCCTTCGGGTTCCGGAAGGATGTCCAGATGCTGCCCGAGAAACGCGACCGCGCGCTGCCGGGTCGCGACCTGCTCGTCGAGGGTGGCGAGCTGCGGCAGGAGTACGGCGGCCTGGAACTCGGTCATCCGTAGGTTCCATCCGACGTCAGGATGCTCGTACCAGCCACCATCGAGTCGGCGTCCGACGTTGTGGAACGCCCACAGCCGCCGGTACACCTCCTCGTCCGCCGTGACGATCAGCCCACCCTCGCCGGCCGTCATCGCCTTGCTGGACTGGAAGCTGAAGCACGCCGCATCCCCCGCCGTACCCACCGGCCGGCCGTGCCACCTCGCGCCGTGCGCCTGCGCGGCATCCTCGACGATTGGTACGCCGTACTGCCTGAGCGCCTCCACATCCGCCGGGGCGCCGGCCAGGTGGACGGGCATGATCGCCTTGGTCCGCGGGCCGATCAGGGGCCCGACCGCATCGGGGTCCAGGTGCAGCGTGTCCGGCGTGATGTCGGCGATCACCGGCCGGGCGCCGGCGAGCACGACGGCGGTCGCGCTGGCCACGAACGTGTACGCGGGAACGATCACCTCGTCGTCCCGGCCGACTCCGAGTGCACGCAGGGCCAGGAAGAGTGCCACGGTCCCGTTGACGACGCTCACGCCGTACGGCGCACCGACCGACCGTGCGAACGCCTCGGTGAACTCATTGACCTTCGTCCCCGAGGTCGCTCCCCAGGCGCCGCTGTCGAGGACCTCGAGGAGCAGTTCGCGTTGCTCCTTCGTCGCCGGAGGCGGCCAGCTCGGCCAGGGCGTACGTCGTACCGGCGTGCCGCCGTGCAGAGCGAGCGTCATCGCGATCCCTCCAGGAGCCGTGTCATGGTGCCGGACAGCAGTTGGTCGCGATCGGCGGGCGTGATCGGCGCGAGCAGCACCCGGCCCAGACCGACGCGCAGGTCGAGGAACAACGCGTCGGAGCCGAACACCATCCGATCCGCGCCGACGGCGTCGACCAGCCAGGCCACGTGCCGCGCGGTCAACCGGGAGCTGCAGATCTCGAGCGTGACGTTCGGGTGCTGCATCGCGACCTCAGCGGCCGCGGGCAGGCCGGCCGGGAACAAGCCGGCATGACCCATCAGCAGCTGGACCGATGGATAGCGCGAGGCAACGTTCGCGAACCGCTCCGGGCTGCACCACGGAGAGCCGTTCATGCCGTGCGAGAGCACGATGCGACCGTGCTCAGCGGCGAGCTCGAACGCGGGCGCATACCCGGGTCCGTCCAGCTCGTGCTGATGGGTGTCTGGGTGCAGCTTCAGCCCGATCACGCCAGGTCGCGCGAGCAGGTCGGCCGTCCGCTCCGGCGCTTCGGGGTCGTGCGGGTCGTAGACGGCGTACCCGAGGAAGCGGCCGGGATGCTTCGCGAGCTCGTCCAGCAGCAGCGCATTGCCGGCCCGGGAGTCCGGCCCGATCGCGAGCAGGTGCGACACGCACATGGTGTCGACCCCGCAGCTGTCCATCACCCGGAGCAGGCTCTCGGTCGAGCTGTCCGCGATCGCGAACGCGAACCAGCCGCCGAGATGCCCGTGAGCGTCGATGATCCCGGTCATCCGAGCAGGTCCATGACGTTGCCCCCGGCAATCAGCTCGACGTCCGCGGCCGGCAACTCGAGGTGGTCGAGCTGGAACCGCGGCCCGGCGTCGTCCGTCTCGGGGGCTCCGGTGCCGAACAGCACGCGGTGCGCGCCGTACCGGTTGGCCATCCACTCGACCTGCAGATGCCCGCACAGACTCGCCGTGTCGACCCTGAGCTGCGCGTGCGCATCCATCAGGTCGGCGAGCTCGCGCAGCGCGCGGTACCCAGTGTTGATCAGCACGATCCGCAGGGCTGGGACCTCAGCCGCCAGCCGATGGATCTCGGCTGCCGACGCCGACTCCCACCCGAGCAGGACCGTGATGTTGCGCTCGGCAAGCTCCCGCGCCATCGCGAGCCCCTGCGCCCCGGCCGGCGCGAACCGGTGCTCGTCCGGACACATCCGAACGATGCGCGCATCCGGCACCGCCGTCCCCAACGGCCCGGGTACGACGACCGGCACGCTGGTCAACCGTGGATGCCCCGGTACGACGACCGCCGCGACCGGGTCGTAGTGGAGTGCGTGCGAGTGGACGACACAGGCGGCGTCGATCGCCAACCGGTCGAGCTCGGCGACCAGCCCGGCGACGTCCCTGCTCGGCACGTCGCCCACCGGCACCGGCCCGAGGATCCGGTTGACGTCGACGACTCTCATGTCACCGCTGTCTGGACAGCAGGTCGTCGGCCTGCTTCGCCGCGTCGTCCAGCGCCTGTTGCGGTGTCTTCTTGCCGGTCAGCACGGCCTGGATCTCGACCGCGAGCAACGCCATCACCTGCCGGGCGGCCGGGTTCACCTCACCATGGAACGCGAACTGCAGAGCCTCCTCGAACTTCTTCGACTGCTCGTCCGAGGCCGGCACCGGCGCGTCGGTCCGCGGTGACAGGTAGTTGGACGCCGTACCGAGGCTGACCACCTGCTTCGGCTGGGTCATGAAGCTCAGGAACTTCTCGGCGCCCTCGATGTTCTTCGAGCCCGCGTTCACCGCGAGCCCGCCAGGCAGGCCGAACCCGACACGTTTCTTGTTCTGCAGCGGTACACCGACGATCACGTTGGCCGCGCCCCAGCTGGAGCTCACCGTCTTGGCGTCGATCAGGGTGTTGGTGAAGCCCATCGCCACCTGCTGCTTGCCGAGCGCCTGGTCGGCGACCACGTTGGCGTTGGTCAGGCTGCTCTTCGGGATCCCGCCGGTGTCGTACAGGCCCTTGAGGAAGGTGAGCGCCTCGACACCGGGCGCCTGGTTGAACGCGACCTTCTTGCCGTCCGCGGCGAACACCGAGCCGCCGGCCTGCCAGAGCAGCGGGTAGAAGCTCAGGTTCAGCGAGGTCTCCGGCGAGGCCGAGTAGTCCAGCGTCGCGACACCGGCCTGCTTGAGCTTCGGCGCGGCCGCCTTGATCTCGTCCCAGGTCTCCGGCGGCTTCGCGATCCCGGCCTTGTCGAGCAGCGTCTTGTTGTAGAGCGTGGTGGTGACCGTGTGGTAGATCGGCGCGCCGTACAGCTTGCCGTCGACGGTCAGCGCCTCCAGGGCTCCCGGCAGGAACTTCGCCTTGTCCGCCTCGAGCACCTTGTCGACCGGCTCCAGCGAACCGGTCTTCACGAACTGCGGGATCTGGTCCGGCCCGAGCAGCAGCACGTCCGGGCCCTTGCCGCCGGAGAACGCGGTGGCCAGCTTCTGGTCCCGGTTCGCCCATGGCTGGTGCTCGACGGTCAGGTCGACGTCGGTGTTCGCCGCCTCGAAGTCCTTCTCCACCTGCGACCAGTAGGCCACGGCCGCCTTCTCGTCGGCGATCACCGGATACATCCAGACGGTGACCGGCTTCGCCGCGTCGCCCTCCCCCGACCCACCACCACAGGCACTCAGCCCGGCCGCTACAACGGCCGCAGCGAGCGGCAACCCCAGACGCTTGACCTTCATCGGGCCTCCTTTACGGTCAGGACCGAAAATACAGCCCAGGCCCCCGCGCGCGTCAACCACTCAGCAGCATTGAGATACTTCGGCGGTGGAGACGACGTGGACGCTGCGGGCCGCCGAGGCCGGGGATGTCGACGTGATCGCCGAACTGCGCGCGGAGGTGATGCGGCCGGACCTCGAGCGCCTGGGCCGGTACGACGAGCACCGCGTCCGGCAGCGGCTGCGGGACGCGTTCGCCCCGGAGCACACCTCGGTGATCGTGGCCGACGGCACCTTTGCGGGGTGCGTCGCCGTGCGCCCGGCCGAGGACGGACGCTGGCTGGAGCACTTCTACCTCGCCCCCGGCCACCAGGGCCGCGGCCTCGGATCAGCCGTGCTCCGCAGCCTGCTCGAGCGGACCGACGCCGACGGCGTGCCGGTCCGGCTCAACGTCCTGCAGGGCAGCCCGGCGCAGCGCCTGTACGAACGCCACGGGTTCACCGTCGAGGACGAGGACCCGATCGACGTCTACATGGTCCGCGAACCCGCTACTGCTCGCGTTCCTTGAGCCGGGCGGCTTCCTTGCGCACCTCGGCCTGAGTGTCGCGCTCATGCTGGAGCCAGTCGGGGTTCTCCGCCTTCAGCTCTTCGATCTGGTCAGTGGTGAGCGCCTCGGTGATGCCTGCCCGTGCCAGGCCGCTGATAGAGACGCCCAACTTCGCGGCGACCACCGAGCGCGGGTGCGGGCCGTTGCGGCGGAGGTCCCGCAGCCACTCGGGCGGGTCGGTCTGCAGCGCGTTCAGCTCGTCGCGAGAGACAACGCCCTCCTGGAAGTCCGCCGGAGTGGCCTGAAGGTAAACCCCCAGCTTCTTCGCCGCAGTCGCGGGCTTCATGGTCTGAGAGGTCTTACGCGCCGTCATGGCAGCAAGGGTAGCGATCACAACCGGTAACCTGTGCAGGTGACCGGCCCCCAGACGTCGTTCAGGCTCGGGTATGTCCCGGGGGTGACGCCCGCGAAGTGGGCGCGGATCTGGCAGGAGCGCTCGCGCGGCATCCCGCTCGACCTCGTCCAGGTCGCGAACGCCGAGGCCGTCGCACTGGTCCGCAGCCGCGAGCTCGACGCCGCGTTGCTGCGCCTGCCGATCGACCGGGCCGGGCTGCACGCCATCCCCTTGTACGTCGAGACCACGGTCGTCGTGGTCCCGAAGGATCACGTGGTCACGGCGGTCGAAGAGGCGACCGTCGAGGACCTGGCGGACGAGCTGATGCTGCACCCGCAGGACGACGTACTGGACTGGGCGGGTCCGCCTGGTCGGGTGATCGACGTACGGCCGGGGACGACCGCGGAGGCGATTGAGCTGGTCGCGGCGGGGACTGGGCTGGTCGTCGTACCGCAGTCGGTGGCGCGGTTGCACCATCGGCGGGACCTCACGTACCGGCCGCTGCTGGGCGTGCCGGAGTCCGGGGTGGCGTTGGCGTGGCCGGAGGACGAGACGACCGAGCTGATGGAGCAGTTCATCGGCATCGTCCGCGGCCGGACCGTCAACAGCAGCCGGGCAGCCGCCCAGAAGTCATCCGACAAGCCGGCCAGGAAGTCCACCGAGAGGTCGACGAAGAAGTCGGCGAAGAAGGCCGCGCAGCAACCGGCACGGCGGCGCGGCCGGCCCCGCCGCTAGCATTCGGTTGAGCATTCAACTATCATCGTTGATGACCGATGATGACAAGGAGTGCGTGATGGCGATCTTCCGGTTGAACCACGCGGTGCTGTACGTGCGCGACCTGGCCGAGAGCGTCGCCTTCTACCGCGAAGTCCTCGGCTTCGGCTACACCGAGACCGGGGACGCGTTCCGCGGCGCGGCGTTCCTGCGCGCGCCGGGCTCGACCAACGACCACGACCTCGGGCTGTTCGAGCTCGGCTCCCAGGCGGCACCGTCCGGCGCCGGGCGGACCACGGTCGGGCTCTACCACCTCGCCTGGGAGGTGGACACGCTCGGCGACCTCGAGGACCTGGCGACCACGCTGTCGGAGGCCGGCGCACTGGTCGGCGCCTCGGACCACGGGACCACGAAGTCGCTGTACGGCAAGGACCCGAACGGGCTGGAGTTCGAGGTCGTCTGGATCATCCCGGCGGACCTGCTCACCGACGAGGACAAGCAGAAGGCCGGCGTCGGCCGCCTGGACCTGGCCGCCGAGGTGGCCAAGTACGGCCGCGACGCCCGCAGCGGCGTCGGCATCTCCCGCGTCCTCGGCTGACTCAGGTCACGATCCCCGCAGCGATCCGGAGCGAGTTGGCGAGGACGGTCAACACGGGATTCACGCCACCGTTGGTCACATGGGTCGATGCGTCCGCGATCCACACGTTGCCGTGCCCCCAGACTCGACCGTGGGGGTCGGTGACCGAGCGCGCCGCATCGTCACCCATCCGGCAGCTACCGGCCTGATGCTGACCGGCACTCGCCTGCTGCGTGCTCCCGATCCCGCCGACCGCAGTACGCACAGCACCCGCCTCCACCAGCCACTGCCGAGCCTTCTCGCTCATGAACTCGTACGCCCGGATGTCCTCCGGATGAATCGACCCGCTGAGCACGACGATCGGATTCCCGAACCGGTCGACGACGCTGCGATCCACCCGCACCCGGGATCCCGCTGACGTGACCTCCTGGATCGGCCCGACCACCCGCATCATCCGGCGGACCTCACGCCGCATCGCCTGCTTGCCGGCCGCCCCGGCCTGCGGGATCAGGCCGGCCGCGGTCAGGTAGTCGTACGTCGCCGCCGGCGTCGGCACGAACTCGTTGGCCAGCATCCCGCCACCCACGATCCCGTCGTTGCCATGCCGGAAGTCGCAGGTCGCGATCGACACCCCGGGCCCGACCAGATCAACGACCTCGTCGTCGAACAGCCCGACCGCCCCGGCGTACACGTGCGCCTGCAGATACCGGCCAACCTGATCCTGGTTGTTGCCAAGCCCATTCGGCTCGCGATCGTGCGAGCTGTTGAGCAGCAACCGCGGCGTCTCAGTCGCACCCGCAGCGACGACGACCTCGGCGCACTCGACCGTACGGCGCCACACCCGACCGTCGTCGTACCCGGCCAAGGCAACTCCGACCACGCGACCAGCCGCAGAAGTGACCAACCGCTCGGCCGTCGCCTCAGTCACCAACGTGCACCGGCCAGTCGCCAACGCGGCCGGCAGCGCGGTGTTGTGCGTTCCGCTCTTCGCCTCGACCGGGCACGCGAAGCCGACACACTGCCCGCACCGCACGCAGCCCGCCCGCCCTTGGTAGTCGACCGAGTTGATCAGCAGCGGTACGTCGAGCGTCCCCCAACCGAGCCGATCAGCCGCAGCCGCCAACCGCTGCGCCGGGGCAGTCCGCGGCATCGCCGGCATCGGCAACGGGATCGACCGCGGATCGTGCCACGGGTCCACTCCCCCGCCGCTCACTCCGAACCGCTGCTCGGCGAGGCTGTAGTACGGCTCCAGGTCGTCGTACGTGATCGGCCAGTCCGCCAGACCGCTGCCGTCCGGAACCCCGTAACTGCTGGCCATCGTGAAGTCGCGCTGGACGAATCGCCACGCCTGCGCGCCGTACACCCGGGTCCCACCGCCGACGGTGAAGGCGTTGTTCCCCCACCCAGGATCGGGCGGCAGGACAGTACGACGTACGCCGTCGACGACCGAGATCCGCGGCCGCCCGGCCGGGTCGGGGTCCGTCGGAGCGGGGAGGGCGGACCACGAGCGTGGGTTGCGAAGGTGGTCGTGGGTCAGCGACTCGGTCGACGGGTATTGGCCGGCCTCGACGACGAGCACCGACCGGCCGGACTCGGCGAGTACCTGCGCGGCGGCCCCACCGCCCGCGCCCGAGCCGATGACGATCGCGTCGTACCGGGCCTGCAGCTGGGTCCAGGGCGTGGTGGTCAGCTCGGTCTGGACGATCGGCACGGCAGCGGACTCCCACCCGACCATCGTCCAGGCGGCCGATTGGTTGCCGGAGGCATCATCGCTCGCGTAGTACCCCTGTGCCACCAGGCGGACGAGCCAGGCCGCGTCCTCGTCGGCCAGCAGCGCGTCGAGGTCCGGCGCCTCCCCCGCGATCTCCAACGCACGCTCGACCCGCGGCCGCCAGTCCGGGCGATCCGCGGCCAGCACGCGCTCGACGAACGCGACCGCACCGGCGTCGGCCGCCGAGGGGAACTCGTCCGCCGGAACAGCCACCTCGGCCAACTGTCCGAGCACGATCCGCTGCCACTCCGAGAGCTCACTCATCCGCTCCACCCTATGCGGGCGGCCATGTTCGAACTGACCGGTCTCACCGCGGTTGTCACGGGTTCGAGCCGCGGCATCGGACTCGCCATCGCCCAAGCTCTGCACAGCCAGGGCGCCGCCGTACTGATCAACGGCTACGCCCCCGGGGAGACCGCGGAAGCCCTTGAGTTACTGCGGGCCGAGTCCCCGGACCGGGTGGCGGCGCTGGCCGGCGACGTCAGCGACGCGGACCTCGCGCAAGGCCTCGTTGACGAAGTGATCCGGGCGTTCGGTCGCCTGGATCACGTGGTGTGCAACGCCGGCATCGACATCATCAAGCCCGCGGTCGACTACACCCCGGACGAGTGGGACCGCATCCTCGCAGTCAACCTCCGCGGCGCCTTCACCCCGCTGGGGCGCCGGGCCAACGGTCGACGAGATCGCCGCGCCGTACGTCTTCCTCGCGTCTCCGGCAGCCGCCTACGTCACCGGTGCCGTTCTCCCGGTCGACGGCGGCTACACCGCGACCTGAACTTTTGTACTTGTGGGTCCATTTTTGCCGAGCCACCATGCAAGGCATGGCACTTGATCAGTACTACCTACTCGGCCGGTCCGGGCTGCGCGTCAGCCGGCTGGCGCTGGGCACGATGAACTTCGGCACCGGCGGGTTCCACGCGCCGTACGGGAAGACCGAGGCCGAGGCGCGCGCCATCTTCCGCCGGTACGTCGAGGCCGGCGGGAACTTCATCGACACGGCCGACTTCTACACCGCGGGTGAGAGCGAGACGATCCTCGGCACGCTCGTCGAGGAGGCGGGGCTCCGGGACCGGATGGTGCTCACCAGCAAGTTCACCAACAGCGTCGACCCCGGCGACCCGAACGCGGGCGGCAACGGCCGCAAGCACATGATCCGCGCGGTCGAGGCCTCCCTGCGCCGGCTCCGCACCGACTACCTGGACCTGTTCCTGCTGCACACCTGGGACCGGATCACTCCGGTCGAGGAAATGCTGCGCACGTTCGACGACCTCACCAGCGCCGGCCAGATCCGGTACGCCGGGCTGTCCGACGTACCGGCCTGGTACGCCGCCCGCGCACAGACGCTCGCGGATGCGCACGGACTGACCCCGATGGTCAGCCTGCAACTGCCGTACTCGCTGGTCGAGCGGACGATCGAGACCGAGCACGTCGCAGCCGGCCAGACGCTCGGGCTCGGGATCACGGCGTGGAGCCCACTCGGCAGCGGCTTCCTCACTGGGAAGTACCGCCGCGACGACCAGGGCCTCGCGGGTGACGGTCGGCTGACCGGCGACGGCGCAACGGGCCGGACGTGGACGGATCGGCACTGGCAGCTGCTGAAGACCGTCGAGACGGTTGCGGACAAGCTCGGGGTGACGATGGCGCAGGTCGCGCTCAACTGGGTTGCCACCCAGCCCGGCGTCGCGTCGGCGATCGTGGGCGCGAGCAGTCCGGAGCAACTCGACAGCAGCCTGGCCGCTCTCGACTTCGAACTCCCGGCGGAACTGCGGGCGGTCCTTGACGAGGCAAGCGCCGTACCGCGGGAATCGGTGTACCGGATGTTCACGCCGGAGTACCAGGGCTGGCTGGTCAGCCCGGGCGCGAAGGTCGCCGACAAGCCTGCCGGCTACCACCCGCCGGTCGTCAACTGGAGCTGACGCGCAAGTAGTCGAGGCAGAGGTCCAGCGCGTACTCGAGGTGCTTGGACGAGCCGGACGACATCAGGATGACGACCCCGCCCTGGATCGCGGCGATCAACGCAGCCGCGGCCCGGTCGGGGTCGACGTCCGCGCGGATCTCGCCGGCTGCCTGCATGTCCTCGATGCCCGCCCGGACCCGCCGCTGCCACTGCGCGAGCAGCTTGCCGGTGACCGCCTGCGCGGCCGGGGTGTGGTGTCCGATCTCGGTGATCAACACCCCGAGCGGGCAGTTCACCCCTTGCCGCCGGTACTTCTCGACGACGACGTCCCGCCAGTCGTCCCAGGCCGCCCAGGAGTCCAACTGCCCGAGCTGAGGCTCCTGATCCTCGAGGACTCGCTCGGCCTCACGCTCGGCCACCGCCAGCAACAACTGCTCCTTGCCGTCCGGGAAGTAATGGAACAGCTGGCTCTTCCCCGTCCCACTCCGCCGCCCGACATCATCGAGCGTCACCCCCGCGATCCCCCGCTCCCGAATCTCCGCAGCCGCCGCCTCGACGATCCGCCCTCGTGTAGCCATCCCTTTAGCCGTCAGCACACACCAACTGTACTGCGTGGTCCAATCAGCCCGGAGTGCGTTTCGGTGCAGCGGGACCAGGGCACCGGCAGGCGGATCGAGAATCCGGAGGTTTCTGCATGCCCGTCGTCGGATGGCACGCGTCGCACGAGCAGATCGCGCCCAGTCAGTTGCTGCGAGACATCCAGTCCGCCGAGCAGGCCGGCTTCCAGGCCGCGTGGTCCTCCGACCACTTCACCCCGTGGAGCCGGCGCCAGGGCGAGTCAGGGTTCGCACTGTCGTGGCTCGGCGCGGCCATGGCGACGACCTCGATTCCGGTCGGAGTCGTCAGTACGCCGGGACAGCGCTACCACCCCGCGATCGTCGCGCAGGCGCTGGCAACGTTGGCCGAGATGTTCCCGGGCCGACTGTCGGCCGGGTTCGGCAGCGGCGAGTTCCTGAACGAGCACATCACCGGACAACCCTGGCCGCACAAAGACATCCGCAACGCCCGGCTCAGAGAGTCCGTCGACGTGATCCGCGCGCTGCTCACCGGCGAGGAGGTCACTCACCACGGGTTGGTCGAGGTCGACCGCGCGCGGTTGTGGACGCTGCCCGAGCAACAGCCGCGGATGCTCGCGCTCGCCGTCAGCGAGGCGACCGCACGATGGGCCGCCGAGTGGGCCGACGGCCTGGTGACGATCTGGCAGCCACCAGGCCTCCTGAAGCGGATCGTGGCCGCGTTCCGGGAGAACGGCGGCGAGGACAAGCCGCTGGCGGTGCAGATGCACGTGAGCTGGGCGCCCGACGAGGAACGGGCGCTGGACATCGCCTTCGACCAGTGGCGGTCCAACGTGTTCGAGGCGCCGCTGTGCTGGAACCTCGCGACCGCGGAGGAGTTCGACCTGGCGGCGAAGTACGTCGAGCCCGAGGACATGTACCGCAGCGTGGTGATCTCCTCGGAGGCCGAGCGATTCATCGGCTGCATCCGTGAGGCGGCAGACCTCGGTTTCGACGAGGTCTACCTCCATCACGTCGGCCAGGAGCAGCAGCCGTTCATCGAGGCCTTCGGCCGGCGGGTGCTGCCCGAGCTGATCTAGAGACTGGTGCGGAACGGGCCGGTCACCTCGTAGGTGATGCCGCCGCTGCTGGATCCGCTGGTCCCGCGCTGCGACGAGAAGTAGAGCCGGTTGCCGGCCGGGTTGAACGCGACCCCGCAAAGCTCGGAGCCGGACTGGCCGGTCACCCGCAGGAACGGCGCAACGATGTCGTTCGGCGTGATGATGCAGATCTCCATGTTGCCGCCGTCCTCGGCGACGTACAGGTCGCCGACGGTCGCGCCGGTGATGTTGTCGACGCCGGTCAGCGGCGGGTTGCTGGTCAGGCTGTCGTCGTACGCGATCGCGATCGTGTTGTTGACCGCGTTGTAGGCCCACACGCGGTTGTCGCCCTTGGTGGTGAAGAAGCAGGTGCCGTTGCGGTAGTAGCAGCCCTCGCCGCCGTTGAAGACCTTCATCCCGGAGACCTGCTTGCGGGTCCGGGTCGGGCTGCCGTCCGGGTCGGGGATGTTCACCCAGGACAGGGCACCACCGGACTCCCGCAGCACCTGCAGGGTGCCCGACGACAGATTGCCCCAGGTCGCCGGGACGAACCGGTAGAAGCCGCCGTCCGACACGTCCTCGGTCAGGTAGATCACGCGCCGGTCCGTGTCCACCGCGGCTGCTTCGTGGGAGAACCGGCCGAGAGCTGGACGTCGTACGGCGGCCGTCGCGCCGGTCGGGTCGGTCTCCCAGATGTAGCCGAGGTCGTTCTCCTCGCCGGACAGCCAGGTGCCCCACGGCGTCGCGCCGCCGGAGCAGTTCCGCGTCGTACCGGACAGGATGCGGTAGGCGCCGGTGATCGAGCCGCTGCTGTTGAACCGCAGTGCGCTCGCGCCACCGCTGCCGCTGCTCAGCTCCGAGTTGGACACGTAGATCCAGCCGCTGCCGTTCGGGAAGCACGCTCCACCGTCGGGAGCGCCATGCCAGGTGTAGCCGGTGCCGGACACGGTCTGCGTCGACCGCGCGAGCACCCGGCTGGTGAAGCCTTGCGGAAGCATGATGCCGTTCGAGTCGGCGGCCCGGAGGCCGCCGTACGGGCTGGGGCCGGTCTGGGCCGGGAAGGCGAGCGCCTCCGGCGCCACGCTGAACCCGAAGGCCACTGATGTCGACGTGCCGATCACTGCCGCGCGAAGAAAGGTACGACGGTCCACGACTGCTCCTCACAACGTAGGGCGGTTCTGTTGTGACGCACAGTCAACCGGAGCCGACGTGAACTCCGCCCCGGCTACCCCGTGAACCCGAAGGCACGGAACGGCGACCGATTGACGGATAGATAGCGGGTATATATTCTCGCTATCTATGCGGTCGTTGTTCCTTGCGCTGCTGGCCGACGAGAGCCGGCACGGCTACGAGATCAAGCAGGCCCTCGAGCAGGAGTTCGGGGAGACCCTGCCCGCGCTGAACGCCGGCCAGATCTACTCGACCCTGGCGCGGCTGGAGCGCGACGGCCTGGTCGTCGGCGAGAGCGTCGAGGGCGACAGCCGGCGCAAGCGGGTCTACGAGCTCACCGAGGCCGGGCGGGCGGCGCTGGCGGACTGGATCGAGACGCCGGTGCCGGGCACCCGGCTGAAGGACGAGTTCTTCATGAAGCTGGTGATCCTCGCGTCGGCCGGGCTGGCCGATCCGAAGGCGCTGATCGCCGGCCAGCGGCGGGAGTACCTGCAGTCGTTGCGGGACCTGGACGCGATGCTGGCAGCCGACGGCGCGCGGCCCGCCGCGGAACTGCTGGCCGAGGGTGCGGTCCTGCACCTGAAGGCCGATCTGGAGTGGCTCGACCTGATCGAGGAGCGGCTGCCGATGCGGGAGGGGTCAGCGTGACACAGGTGCTCGAGGCGCGCGGCCTCGCCAAGACCTATGACACCGGCGACACGAAGGTGCTCGCCGTCCGCGGTGTCGACCTGACCGTCGACCGCGGTGAGTTCGTCGCGATCATGGGACCGAGCGGCTGCGGGAAGTCGACGCTGCTCAACCTGCTCGCGGGACTCGACCGGGTGACGTCCGGCGAGGTGTGGCTGGGCGGCCGGCGGATCGACCAGTTGAGCGAGACCGCGCTGGCGCGGCTGCGCCGGGACCGGATCGGGTTCGTGTTCCAGTTCTTCAACCTGATGCCGACCTTGTCCGCGATCGAGAACGTCGAGCTGCCGCTGCTGCTGGTCGGCCGTCGCCGCAGCGAGGCCAGGGAGACGGCGGCCGAACTGCTGACCGACCTCGGCCTCGCCGACAAGTACGACGCCGCGCCCTCGCAGCTGTCCGGCGGTCAGCAGCAGCGCGTCGCGCTCGCCCGCGCGCTGGCGAACACCCCGGATATCCTGCTCGGCGACGAGCCGACCGGAAACCTCGACTCCGCGGCCGCCCGCGAGGTGCTCGGCCTGCTGCGCGCCGCCCGCAACCGCGGCCAGACCCTGCTGCTCGTCACCCACGACGCTCGAGTCGCCGCGGCAGCCGACCGGGTGATCACCTTGCGGGACGGGCTGGTGTTCGACTCCACCGAACTGCAGGCGGCGCGACCCGTGACCCTACCGTTCGACGGCCCGCGATGACCGGCACTTTGATCAGGCTCGCCTTCGCCGGGATTCGGTCCCGGCTGCTGGCGAGCGCGCTCACGGTCCTGCTCTGCAGCGCCGCGGCCGCGACGATCGTGCTCGCCCTGGAGGTCGGCGCGACCGCGCGCGATCCGTGGCAGCGCACGTTCGACGCAGCCAACGGCGCCCACATCTTCGCGAACGTGGCATCGGGAGAGGACGCACGCCGGATCGCGAACCTCCCCGGCGTCGCCGAGCGCGACGACCCCGTGCCGAACACCAACACCGCCTTGATCGGCCGAGAAGACCGGTTGCAACTGGCAGCCCTCGCCTCACCACCGCAGGTCGGCAAACCGGTCCCGATCGACGGTTCGACCCAACCCGGCAACGGGATCGTCCTGGAACGCAGCTTCGCCGACGCGCTCGGCCTCGGAGTCGGTACGACGATCAGCCTGGCAACACCGGACGGCTCCATCGACCTCCGCGTCGTCGGTACGGCGGTCTCCCCCGCCCAACCGCGCTACCCGCGCCGCAATCCCGGCCTGGCCTGGATCACACCCGCCACCCTCGAGCTGATCCAGCCAGACAGCTCGCGCTGGCGCTGGACCGAGGCCGTCCGGCTCACCGACCCGGCCGCCGCAGCCGCCTTCGCCGAACGCGCCGCCGCGACCGCACCACCTGGCACGACCTCGTTCGAGACCTGGCAGGACCAACGCGACAGTGCGCTTCAGGACGCAGCGCCGACCCGGCTCGTGCTGACGACCTACACGATCGTCTTGCTGGCTGTGGTTTTCGCGGTCGTGGCGATCCTGGTCGCGGCCCGGGCGAGTGCACAGCATCGCGAGATCGGTCTGCTGAAAGCCATCGGTGTCACGCCTCGTCAGGTGACGGTGGTGTTCGCCCTGGAGTCCGCTGCGCTCGGCATGCTCGCGGTCGCGATCGGCTTTGCGGTTGGCGTCGTACTCGCGCCTCAGCTGGCCGCGTCCAGTGGCGCGACCATGTTGGGATCGCCAACGATCGCGGCGAATCCCTGGCATCTGCTGGTCGCGGCTCTCCCGGTGCTGATCGTGCTGATCGGCAGCGCGAGTTCGTCGACCCGGCGGAGCACGCGATTCAGCACGATGCATGCGATCCAGGCCGGTGCGCCGGTGCCCGCCGGCCGATCTCGCCTCGCCCGGCTGACCAGTCGGCTGGCTCTCCCGGTCCCGCTCTCGCTCGGCCTCAAGGACCTGCTGACCAGACGCCATCGGGCCGTTCGCTTGGCGGTTGCGATCGCGGTGACCGGGTCGGCGGTCGTCTTCGCGCTGTCGATGGAGGCGAGCCTTCAGGCCCGTACGCCGGGCACGGTCAGCGACGTCCCGCGTGAGCTCCCGGTCCTCGTCTACACGCTGGACGCCGTACTCCTCCTGATCACCGCGACCACGCTGGTCGCGGTCGCACTCCTGTCCGTCCGCGAGCGCGTCCGCGACTACGGCGTACTCAAGACCATCGGCCTCACACCCCGCCAGATCGCCGGCAGCCTGATCAGCGCCCACACCGCCGTGGCCGTGCTCGCTGCGATCGTGTCGATCCCCATCGGCATCGCCCTGTACGTCGTCGTCTACGCCATCGCCGGCGGCAGCCCGGCCGACCGAGTCATCGCGCCCTGGTGGTGGCTGGCTCTCGTCCCGGTCGGAACCGTGCTCCTGGTAGTCCTCGCCACCAGCCTGCCCGCCCGCCTGGCCACCCGAATCCCCGCCGCCGACGCCCTCCGCTACGAGTAGCCGTCAGAGATGGCTGGCGATCGTGCGGGCGCAGTCGAGGGACTCGGTGTGGGTGGTGTCGACTTCCAGGTCGTACTTGACGCCGTCGTGGACGATTTCGGCTTGGAGGGCGGCCATGCCTACCACGCGGTCGCCGCGGGCCAGTTCGCGGCCGGTGGCGACGTCGGCTGAGCAGCGGACGCCGACCCAGAGGACGTCCAGGTCGCCGGCGGCGTCTTTCCAGCGTTGCTGTGAGCCGGCACCGCCGAGGAAGACGTCGTCGACGATCACCCGGGCGCCGGCCCGGCACATCGCGACGATCCCGGCCACCCAGGCCGCGTCGAGCTTCCGGAAGGCCGGGCCGACGGAGATGTCACCGTCCGGCTTGAACTCGATGCCGGCGTCGGAATCCCGCATCGCGGCCGGCAGGGCGTCGACGAAGTCGTCCACGCCGAAGGCCAGCCACGGCTCCGGCAGCACCGCCTGCAGGCACCGCACGATGCCCGTCTTGCCCGAGCTCGACCCGCCGTTCAGCACCACCAGCTGCACAGTCACGGCCCAAGGCTAGACGGGCGGCCGCTCGTCAGCCTCTGCCTTTCGTCACAGCTGGTCGCTCTGCCGCTGCACCTGGTCGACGATGTCCTGCGCGATCCGGCGGAGCTTGGTGTTGCTGGTCTGCGAGAGCCGGGCCAGGAACGCGAACGCCCGCTGCTCCGGCAGCTTGTACCGCTCCATCACGATGCCGATCGCCTGGCCGATCGTCGTCCGGGTCCGCACCGCCTCCTCGAGGTTGTCGATCTCGCGGGCGTACTCGATCGCGGTCGCGGAGTGGTGCGCGAACAACGCAGCCAGCGACTCGAAGTCCTCGAAGGCGCCGGCATCGTGCGCGTACAGGTTGAGCGCCCCGTTCGCCTTCGGTGCGTCGAACAGCCGCAACCCGGCCTGCGCCCGGATACCGGACGCCACCGCGATCGAGCCGTACTTCGGGAACCGCTGATCGGCCGCCAGGTCCGGCGAGATGATGTGCACCGAGTCCTGCGCCGCCTGGTAGCACGGCCCCTCGCGCAGCTCATACTGCGCCGCGTCGAGCGGAAGCAGCAGTTCGTGCGTGGGCGCGACGGTTTCCAGCCGCTGGTCCTCGTGCAGCACGGTGATGCTGGCGTACTGGACCACCGGCAACAGCTCGACCGCCGCCCGCGTGATGTTGCTCAACGTCTCGTCGAGCGCACGCGGCGTCAGCGACTTGGAGAGCTGTCGCATGGTTTCGACAAGGTATTCGTCACGCATACGGACCCCTGTACCCCTCGGGCCCGAAGGATGAACGGAAGCGCCAGGAGCTGGATGCCCGCACCGACGACGTACGACGATCCGTAGCCCCAGACATCCGCAGTCCGACCGAGCGCCGGCTGGATCACCACGCCACCGCCCGAGGCGAGCAGACTGTCCGACGACAGCACGGTTGCGCGCTGCGCCGACGGGATCAGCTCGTTGAGGTACGCCTGCCGCACCGGCGTGACCGCTGCGAACAGCACCGCCCACACGGCCAGCAGCACCAACGCGCCCCAGAAGCTGGACGCCAACCCGATCAGCAAGAGCACGACCACGACTGTCCCGGTCGCCGCAAGCATGACCGACGTACGGCGACGGAAAGCACGCGCCAGGTACGACGCCGACGCGCCACCCACGATCTGCGCACCGGCAACCAGTCCGGCACTCAACCCGGCGATCGCGTAGGAGTCACTGCTGCCGTAGAGCTCAAGCAGGTAGGGCTGAGCGGCGTAGAACCCGTACATGCCGACACCGGCGGTGAACGGCGCGGCCAGCATCACCCAACGCACCGGCGGATTCAGCAAGCCGTGGTCCAGCGACGCCCTCAGGATGCCGCGCATCTCCGCGACGACCGACACCCGCGGCTTAGGCGTGAACCCGACATCGTGCATCGCCCGCCACGCCACCACGAAAGTGACCCCGAGCAGTGCCGCGCGAACGGCGTACGGGACACCGAGGTTGGTCAGCTGCGCCAGCACGCCGCCGCCGATCGAACCGCCGAGCATCGCGATCCCGTTCGCGATCTGCCCCTTGGCGAACGCGGCATCGAGCGAGCCGGTGTACCCGGTCGCGTTCAGGCCGTCGACCAGCCACGCCTCGGTGGCGCCGCTGAAGAACGTGAAGCCGAGCCCGAGCAGCATCGACGCGACCGCCCAGGCGGCGAACGGCGCACCCGTCTGCCACATCATCAGATACAGCAGCGTGGACCCGAGCAACGTGATCGTCCCGAGGAGGTACGACGTACGCCGTCCGACCGTGTCCGCGACCACGCCGGTCGGGACCTCGAACAGCACCATCCCGACGGTGAAGAACGCGTTGGCCGCGAACGCCTCGCCGATGCTCAACCCCGCATCGAGCAGGAACAGCGTGTTGACGCCCCAGATCATCGACGACGCGGCCGTCGAGACCACCATCAGCGTGATGTAGGTCCGCAGTACCTGGTCCGGCCTGGTCATCGGGCACCTCCTCCGTAGTCATCTGCTACGTCGGAGCCGCCTCGACGATCTCTACAACCAGGGCGGCAAGGGCTCCGCGGGCGTCCCGTCAGCCGTGGTCACGCTTTCATACGGACGCCCGGCCAGGTACGCCGCCACCTCCGGCAGCGGACCGTTCACTTCCGGTACGTCGCCACGCTTCGTGCGGATGTCGGCACACAGCTCCTCGAGGAAGTCCGCCGGCAGGTCCGCGAACGTCACACCGGTGCCGAGGTCGACCGCGTGGATCATCACCTCACGGCTACGCATCCACGGGATCGCGGTCGCCGGGACCGCACGGCCCTGCGCGGTCAGCACCTGCGTCTGCCACTGCTCGTCGGTCAGCGTCGCCATCGCCTCCGCCAACTCGCGGGCAGAGCTGTCGAACCAGCCGAGCAAGTCGTCGGCCGACCGGGATGCGTTCGCCTCGATGTCCGCGTTCCGCTGCTCGGGCGACGAGTACATCGGCCGCTCCTCGCCGGTCCGCGCCCAGTGCACGAGGTTGCCGAGGGCCTGGGCGTTCAGCGCGAGGTGCGCCGCGACGTGCTTCCTGGTCCAGCCGGGCAGCAGCGACGGACCGTCGAGGTCCACGAGGGCCTTGCGGCTCAGCGCCGTACCTTCCGCAACCCAGCGCATTACCCGGGCACCACGCGGTTCTCCAGGCGACCGAGGCCCTGGATCTCGGTGACGACGGTCTCGCCGCCCCGCAGGAACACCGGAGGTTTGCGGGCGTGACCGACGCCGCCGGGAGTGCCGGTGGCGATCAGGTCGCCCGGGTTGAGCCGGATCATGGTCGAAACGTACCTGACCAGGTCGACCGGGTCGAAGAGCAGGTCGCCGGTGGTGTCCTTCTGCATCACCTGGTCGTTCACCAGGCAGCGGATGTCGAGGGCGGGCCGCGGTCCGCCGACCTCGTCGGGCGTCACCAGGTACGGACCGACCGGGGTGGTCGAGTCCCAGTTCTTGCCCTGCAACCACTCGCGGGTGCGGAACTGCCAGTCCCGGCAGGTGATGTCGTTCAGCACGGTGAACCCGGCGATCGCGTCCACGGCCGCCGCCTCGTCGGCGCGCCGTACCTCGCGGCCGATCACCACGGCGAGCTCGGCCTCCCAGTCGAACATCTCGGTCTCGGCCGGCCGCCGGATGTCGTCGTACGCGCCGATCAACGTGTCGGCGAACTTGCAGAACAGCGTCGGGTACTCGGGCAGGTCGCGGCCCATCTCCTGGATGTGGTTGCGGTAGTTCAGCCCGACGCACACCACCTTGCTGGGCCGCGGCACCAGCGGCGCGAAGTCCGCGCCGGCCGCCGCATACTCCTTGCCGTCAGCAACTTCAGCCCCGGCGAGCACGGCGCCGACGTCCGGCGCCCCGAGATCGACCAGCACCTCCCCCTCGACCCGTACGGCGGCGGTCCGGCCGTCGACCCGAATCGTTGCCAGCTTCACCGGCCGACCTCCTCGCGGAACAGGTTGAGCTTGCTGAAGATCGGCGCGTCACTGAACTGGAACAGGTCGAGCGCCCCCGAGTCCGAGTCCGACGCGGACGCCTGCGACGACACCGACAACGGCATCCAGGACGGTACGACGAACAGGTCGCCGCGTGTCACCGACCACGAGAAGTCGCCGACCGTCACCCGGCCGGACCCGTCGAACACCTGGTACACCGACGACCCGGTCTCCCGGCGCGGCGCGGTCTCGACACCCGAGGCGATGCGATGGAACTGCACCCGGATCGTCGGCAGCACGTCGCCGGCCGTCGTCGGGTTCGTGTACCGGACGACCGCATGCCCGTGCTCGACCGTGCTCGGGTAGCCCTCGCGTTCCAGCTCCAGCTGATCGGTCAGCGCTGCATCGGTGTCCGCCCACCGGTAGCACAGCAGCGGGCTGCCCTCGACGGCCTTGAACTGCGACACCGGCACCAGGCCTGGGTGACCCCACAGCCGCTCGGAACGCGATCGGTCCGGCGTCGCGTCCTCCTCGTCCGACAGGTGCTCGCGACCGAAGTCGAAGAACTGCGACTCGACGTCGTACTGGAACGGGATGTCCAGCCCGTCGATCCAGGCCATCGGCTCGGCGGCCGAGTTGTGGTGCGCGTGCCAGTTCATCCCGGCCTGCGGGAGGAAGTCGCCGCGGCGCATCGGCACCGGGTCGCGCTCGACGACCGTCCAGACGCCCTCGCCCTCGACCACGAACCGGAACGCGTTCTGGGTGTGCCGGTGCTCGGGGGCGTCCTCGCCCGGCATCAGGTACTGGATCGCGGCCCACAAGGTCGGCGTCGCGTACGGGCGTCCGCCCAGGCTCGGGTTCGCCAGCGCGATGGCCCGGCGCTCCCCACCGCGACCGACCGGGACCAGGTCACCGGACCGGGCAGCCAGCTCGACCAGGTGCTTCCACTCCCAGCGATGCGGCTGGGCCTTCGACGTGGGCTGGTGCGGCATCAGGTCGCCGATCCGCGTCCACAGCGGTACCAGGAGCTCCTTCTCGAAGCCGCGGTACAGGTCCTCCAGCTCGGGTGTCGCCGGCGGCTGGTCGGGCCGGTCCTCGGCGGTCAGCTTCACAGGTGAGTCGGTCATGTCCTCACCCTGCGCCGGTGCCGCGCTGGCAGAACAGAAGATTCTGTCCTGCAGAATGGCCGTATGGCCCGGGAGATGAAGAACCCACCGGCGTACGGCGTGACGAGCGTCGACCACGCGCTCCGGCTGGCGGTGATTCTGCAGGTCGAGGGACCGCTCACCGTGGCCGCCGCGGCCGAACGGCTCGGCGTCGCCCGGTCGACCGCGCACCGGCTGCTGTCCACGCTCGTCTACCGCGACTTCGCCGTACAGGACGACGACCGCAGCTACCGCGCCGGGCCGGTCCTGGAGGTCGCGGCGACCGCACACTCCGGCATCGGCGCCATCCGGGCGGCCGCGCTCGGGCCGATGCGGACTCTGGTCGACACGCTCGACGAGACCGTCAACCTCAGCATCCGCACCGGCCGCACGATCCGCTTCATCGCGTCGGTCGAGTCCACCCAGACCCTGCGCGTCGGCAGCCGCGAGGGCATGGTGCTCCCCGCCCACCACTCGACCGGCGGTCTGGTCATGCTGGCCGCGTTGACCGACGAGCAGCTCAAGGCGTTGTACGCCGACGAGGAAGTCGACCTGGTGAAGCTACGGCGCGAGCTGAGAGCAGTCCGGCGCAGCGGCGTCGCGATCAATCGCGAACGGACCGAACGCGGACTGATCGCCCTGGGCCGCGCGATCACCAACTCCGTCGGCGAGACGGTCGCTGCGGTCTCGGTGTCGATGCCGAGCGCCCGCTACTCCCCGGCCCGGGTGGAGAGCATCACGCCCGCACTCCGCACCGCCGCCCAACAGATCTCCGCGGCCCTGTAGCCGGCAGCGAGCCGGCCGCAGGGCCGCGAAGCCTCAGGCCTTGGTGGCGACTGCGATCAGGTACTCCCAGTCGCAGGCCAGCGTCCCATCGGTGGCGTGGTTCGACGAGTTCGCCAGCTCGATCAGATCGGCGCGGAAGGCCTCCCGGCCGTCCTCGCCGACTCGCTCGGCCGCCTTGTACGTCGGGCCGTAGTAGGTGATGAAGAAGTCCGCGAAGTGCTCCGCCGACGCGAACCGCTGGGTCACCGTCGCCACTGTGGTCTCGACCGAGCTGACCCGGTCGCCGTACAGCTCCCGCAGCACCTCCTCGGTCCCCCAGCGGGTGGGCGGCAGCGCACCGGGCGGCGGCGCCGCGTGCTTGCCGACCGTCTTCAGCAGCTGCCCGATGAACCCGGTCGGCGTCCAGCTGGCCAGGCCGATCCGCCCGCCCTGCTTGGTGACCCGGACGAGCTCGTCCGCCGCCTTCTGGTGGTCGGCCGTGAACATCACGCCGATCGCCGACGTCACGTAGTCGAACGAGCCGTCCGCGAACGGCAGGTCCTCCGCGTCCGCGGTCCGGAAGTCGATCGTGAGCCCTTCGGACTCGGCCCGGCGCTCGGCGTGCGCGATCAGTTCGGGCACGTAGTCGATCCCCGCGACGACCGCGAACCGTCTAGCCGCGGCCAGCGCGACGTGTCCGGTCCCGGTCGCCACGTCCAGCACTGTCGCGCCGGGCCGTGGATCGACTGTGGTGACGAGTGTCTCGGCGACCGGCACGGTCACCCACGCGATCTTCGCGTAGTCACCGCTCCCCCAGGTCGCCCGCTGCTTCGCCTTGATCTCCTCGAAAGTGGTGGTGGTGGTGCTCATGGTGTTGGTTTCCCTCCCTAGTTGAACACGCCGGCCGGAAGTGGGTACGGCGCGATGATCGGCAGGTACGGCGCAGGATCGCCGTACCACTCGTAGGCGCGGATGTCCGGCTCGCTGCGGCGGCCGGTGATCGCGCGGAACAGTTCGTTGCGGTCGGCAACCACGGTGACCGCGGGCTCGCCTGGTCCCAGCACCCAGGTCTTGTCGCCGTCGGACAGCCGAAGCGCCGGTAGACCGCGGTCGGTGATCCGGGCCCGCAGCCAGTCGCGGTACGCCGCGAAGCCGTACTGCGTGATGGGTGCGGACGGATCGGGTTCGAGACCGAGCGCCTCGCGCAGGTCCGCGAGATGGACGGCCAGGTCGGCGACCGGCGCCGAGAGCAACCACGACGGACCGTCGAAGACCAGGCCCTCGCCGCGACGCATCAGAGTGACCAGGCGGCCGCTGTACTCGTCGAACTCGCGCAGCACGGACTCGAAAGCGCGTCCCGCTCGCGTCGACACCTGGCCCGCGGTCCAGGCTTCGCGCTGCTCGGCGAGCCCGGGATCGCGCCAGGCGTCGATGGCGTCCGCAAAGTATGTCCCGCGCAGCGAGTCCTCGGCGATCCCGGTCAGGTGGGCGATCAGGTCCCGCACCGTCCAGTCGGGACAGGCGGGGACTTGCCGGGCGAGCCGTTCCTCGTCGAGATCGAGGGCCAGGATCTGCCGACGGCCGTCGTCGTACGACCAGGCCGCGTTCCAGCGGCGCGAGCGCTCCCGGGTGTTGACCTGCGACGGGCGGACCCGCTTGGTGAAGGTGTCGAGGAACTCCTGGCCGGCCACGGGATCCGAGGCGAGACCCGAGAAGTGCCCGGCGGCCCGGCCGCGAGCGAACATCGCCAGCCCGTAGGACCACTCGTAGAACTCGGCGGCCCGGCCGTCGCGCCACTCCTGGTACCCGTCCAGGTCGCCGCCGGCGGCCAGCGTCGTACCGATGTACCAGGCCTGCTCGATCGCGTCGCCGATGCCCTGCGCAGTCACCGGATGCTTGAAGTGGCCGGCGTCGCCGAGCAGCGCCCAACCCGGGCCGGTCGCCTTCCGGTAGTAGCCGCGGAGCATCGTCTCCGGGACCACGACGATCGGCGAGATCCGCTCGGCGCTCTCGAGCAGCCGGGCGTTCAGCACCGCCGGGAACTGGTGCAGCGCGGCCAGGTACCGCTCCTCGCGTTGCGCGGCCGAGCCCCGCGTGATCTCCGGTGTGCCGGTCACGGACAGCAGGTGAATCCCGTCCTCGCACGGCACCGACATCAACGCCGCTTGCTCGTGGACGTCGATGTGGCACCAGTCCGACGGTGGCAGTCCCCGCCAGTAGGCCAGCAGGAACGCCATCTCGCCGCGCTTCTCGTCCGTCACCGGCACCCCGAGACGCCGTGCAACCGTCGACACCCGTCCGTCCGCGCCGAACACCCAGGTGGATTCGATCCGCTCACCGGTGTCGAGTACGACGCCCTGAACCGGATCGTCACCGATCAACGCCGACACCTCGACGCCGGCGCGGAACTCGACCCCGGCCGCCTTCGCGACGGTGACCATCGCGGCGTCCAGCGTGATCCGCCGTACGCAGGTCGCCCGGTCGTATCCCCCGACCGGCGTGAACCCGCCGGCTACGGCGTGACCGAGCACCCGCCAACTGAACTTCACCATCCGCAACTCGTGCGCGGCCCGAAGCTCAGCCAGCACCCCCAACTCGTCCAGCCGCTGCAGCGTGTCCGGGAACATCACATGCGTGGACACGGTGTCGCTCGGGAACTGGTCGCGGTCCAGCAACAGGACCCGCCAACCGGCCCGGGCGAGCAGCGTCGCGAGCGTCGAACCCGCGCACCGCGCGCCCACCACGACAGCGTCGTACCGCTCGGTCATCGCGCACCCACCTTCGGTCGGGCGGCATTCCGATCATCGGTTGCGGTCACAACCACGGCAAGAAGCAGCGGTACGGCGAGCGCGACCCCGACAACCGTCCAGCCACCCAGCGCGAGCCCAACCCCACCCAGTACGGCGCCGGCCAAGTAGCCCGCCTGCATGGACGCGGCCCGGACACTCATCGCCTGCAATGGACCGACACCGGCCAGATCGAGCCCGGCCGTGCTGCCCGCCATCATCCGGACTCCGGCGATGAACGCGGTGACCGCCCACATCACCACGGAGACGCCGAATGACGGCCGGACCGCGCCCAAGGCCAGGGCGGCTACGACTAGCGCAGAGCCGGCGGCAAGCACCATGGGCCGGGCCGCGCGGTCCACCCATCGCCGGGCCAGGAACGTGGCGACGACGTAGGCGATCGCTCCGCCGCCCAGCGCGATACCGGTCGACGAGGTCGAGGCGCCGTGGGCGTCCGTCAGCAGGGTGCCGACGTAGACGAGCACGCCGGACCAACCGCCGTACGCCAGCAACTCACCGACTGCCCACCGGGTGGCGCCTGCACCGCGGAAGAGCGACCGCACAGGCGTCGGCGCAGGTTCCGGCGTACCCCTCTGACGCCGGGAGACTGCGGAGAGCGTGACGGCGCTCGCGACGAGCGGCACCACCCAGGCGAGTCGCCAGCTGTGCTCGCCGAGGAAACCGATCACCGGCATTCCCACGATCCAGGCGCTCGGTGCGCCGACCATCGCCCAGGACAACAGCGTGGATCGCTGCCCGGGCGGCGCCCAGCTCCCGGCTGCGGCGAGTCCGCCGGCCAGGACCAGGGACACGCCGCCACCGAGGACGACCTGCGCGGTGGCGAGCCAGGCAAAGGACGGTGCGAGCACACTGACCGAGCCTGCGATGGTCAGCAGACCTAGTCCGACCTCGAGCAGTCCGCGCAGCTCCCAACGACGCCGGCTGATCACCAGGCCGATCGCCACGAGTGCCGCGGCGACGCCGGACAGCGACCGGAGCTGGCCCGCGGTCGCGGTTGAGACCCCGAGGTCGGCCGCGACCTCGGACAGAATCGGCGTCAGCACCAAGAGGCTGGACTGCGCCGCGAAGAGCGAACCGAACAGCCTCGCACTGTCCGCCGCTGGAGATTGGTTCATGCCGGCAACGATGACGAGGCGATGTTGAAGTCTTGTTGAGTCAGCGGCCCCAGGCCTTCAACGCGGCCGCCCGCCGCCAGGGCAGCCGGTACGTCGTGAAGATCTCGACCGCCCGTTGGTACGCCTCGTCCGCCCTGGTCACCGCCCCGCGCGCCATCTCGACCACCCCGGCGAGCCCACGCCAGTCCTCGCCCTGCGCGATGATCTCGTCACAACGCGCCAGCTGAGCCGCCGCCTCGTCGGCGGTGCCGATCTCCACCAGCAGCGGGGCAAGCTCGGCCCGCGCCGCCAGCTCGGTCGGCAGCTGGGGACCTTCGACCCCGATCGCCACCGCACGTCGCAAGGCAACGACCGCGCCGTCCTGGTCGCCGAGCAACCTGCGAACCCCGGCCAGCCAGCGCGCGTTCAAGGCCGCATCGTGGAAGTCGCCCGCCTCCTCGTCCCGGTGGAAAGCCGCAGCCCAATCGTGCTCGGCCCGCACCCAGTCGCCGCCCAGAAACGTGAGGACGCGCCGGCTCACGGCGTCGGCGGGTAGTGGTTCGGCCACGCGGCGCGCATTCTCCAGGTCGCCCATCGCGGCCAGTGCCAGCGCGAGCTGATCGACGATCGTTCCGTGCGGGTACTCGAAGGTCTCGAACCGCGCCTGCGCAAGGCCTCGCCGGCACCAGGCCCGGCCCGCGACCGGGTCCAGCAGGTACTCCGTCGAGGACAGCGCGGCGCCGCTCACCGAGGTCCAGCCGAGGTACGGGTCGGCCAGCTCATGCGCGGTCTCCCACATCGTCTCGCGGGTCTGCATCATGGTGCGCAACCGGCCGCGGTTGAACTCGTACCAGGCCCGGCCCCAGGACGCCACGACGGCGAGGTCGCGGCGACCCAGCTCACTCGCCAACGCTTCCGCCCGGCCCACGGCATCACCGAGCACCTCGGTGCGTACGCCGTACATCGCGGCCTGAGCCATCCCGCGGTGCAGGTGGAACCGGTCGCCGGTCAGTCGCTCCGCGGCTGCGAGGTGCTCGATAGCGCGCGGGATGTCCATCACCGAGTGGTTCGTGCACAACGCCCCGCCAAGCCGGCTGTGGACGGTCGCCACGGCATCGTCGTCGCCGCGGTAGAGGTCCAGCGCGGACTCCAGGAGCTCGACCGCCCGCCGGTCGCCGATGCTCGACTTGAGCCGCAGGACCGCTGTCTGCACAGCGGCTTCGGCGCGCCGGGTCGGTGCCGCTCCGGCTTGGTCGAGGACCTCGATCGCCGCCTCGGCATGATCGACGGCCTCGTGCCAGGCGTAGAGCGCGGCCGCCTCGTCCGCTGCCCGCAAGCTCAGGTCCGCGGCCCGCTCGGGGTCGGCCGCCGGACCTGCGGCCCGGAGGTGTACGGCCGCCGCGCCGACAGTTGCTCCTAGCAACGCCTCGGCCGCGCGGACGTGCAGCCGCTGACGCCGGGTCTGCGGCAGGTCGCCGTACACGGCCTCTCGCATCAGGTCGTGCGGGAAGCTGTACGTCGCCTTCCACGAGCTGCCCGCCTCGACCAGGAACCCGCCGCTGACCGCCTCTTCCAACGCATCGATCAACGGATCCTCGGCCAGGTCGACCAGCTGCGCGAGCACGCCGTACTCGACCTCCCGGCCGAGGACCGCCGCGCACCGCACCACCTGCTGAGCCTCGGCCGGCAATGCTTGCAGGCGATGCCGCAGGACGTCACGTACGCCGGACGGGACCACGGACTGCCCGTCGCGCAGCACCTCGGTCGCGTAGAACGGGTTGCCGCCCGTGCTGCGCCACAACTCGTGTACGAACCCGGCCGGCTTGTCACCAGCCAGCACACCCAGATCGCTCTCACTCAAGGGCTGCAGTGACAGTCGGTCCGCACCGGAGAGGTCACCGACCAGCTCGAGCAAAGCGGGGTGCCGCGTCCCCGGTGGGTCGCGGAAGCAGATGATCGCGAGCACCCGCTCAGGCAGCCCGCGCAGGACGTGCCGCAGCAACGCCGCGCTGGCATGGTCGATGCGCTCTGCGTCCTCCACGACGAGTACGGCGGGGGCCAGCCGCGCCAGCGCACTCGTGACCCGAGTCCGCATCGCTTCGGGTGACCCGATCTCGCCTGCGTCGTCGAAGGCCGAGGTGATCGGCTGGTACGGGAGCTCGGTCTGGTCGCAGCGCCCGACCAGCACCTGCGCGGCGACACCGTCGGCGAACTCCGCGACCAGCCGCGTCTTGCCGACACCCGCCTCCCCCGAGATCAGAGCGACTCGCCCAGCGCCGTCCGCCGCCTCAGCCCAGAGCCCGCGCAGGCGTTCCAGCTCTCCCGACCGCCCGATCATCCGGCCCCTGCGCACACTGCTGAACAGCGCATCCGGCGGCGCCCTCACCTGGCCTACCGGTTGCTCCAGGAGCAGAGCCGGATCCCCTTGCAGAATGGACGTTTCGAGCGCCGCGAGCGCCGGACCGGGATCGAGGCCGAGCTCGTCGGCCAGGCGCTCGCGTGCCGAGGCGTACGCCGCCAGCGCGTCGGCCTGCCGCCCGGCCCGGTAGAGCGCGAGCATCAACTGACCGTGGAAGCGCTCCCGAAACGGGTGCTCCACCACCAACCGCTCGAGTTCGGGGATGACGTCGTACCGGCCGAGGGCGAGGTCCGCGCTCATCCGGGCCTCCAGCGCGTCCAGGCGCAGGCCTTCCAGCCGGGCGGTCTCGGCCTCCGCGAACAGCGGATGACCGAGGTCCTGGAGAACCGGTCCACGCCACCAGTCGAGTGCCTCGCGCAACAACTCGGCGGCCCGCTCCGGGTCACCCAGCCCGAACGCCTCCTGCCCCAGTCCGGCCAGCTGCTCGAAGTGATAGGCGTCGACCTGCTCCGGATCGACCACCAGGCTGTACCCGGACGGCCGGGTGACCAGTACGCCGTCCGCGCCGGCCGAAGCCAGACGGCGACGTACGTGCGAGACGTGCGTGCGCAGGGTGACCTCGGCGCCGGCCGGCGGCGCACTCCCCCAGAGCGCCTCGGCCAGCCGCCCGGCCGACACCGGCTGATTCAGGTGGATCAGCAGCATCGCCAGCAGCCCACGCTGCTTCGGCCCGCCCACCTCGAGCCGCCGGTGATCCACCGTCACCACGAGATCACCGAGGATCCCGAAGCGCGGCTCAGCTCCCCCTGATGTCACACGAGAAACGTACGACTAACGCGGCCAGCCTGGATAGAAGTAGCCCGGCCCCCAGTACGGCGGCACGTCGTAGTAGCCGTAGACGTCCTCGAGGTAGTGGCGTTCGGGGACGACGTCCGGGTCGTACACGGGTCCGCCGACGACGCGGTCGCGGTCGGTGGAGATGTGCACGCTGTCGTCGTCGACGCGGGTGATCGCGTCGACCGGGATGAGGCGCTTCTTCTCGCCGAGCCCGAGGAAGCCGCCCTCGCCGACCTCCAGGAAGCGCACCCGGCGCTCGTCCTCGTCGATCAGCAGGCCTTCGACCTTGCCGACCTCGTCGTCGTTGCGGTCCACGACCTTGCGGCCGCGCAGGTCGTCAGCCGGGTCGGACAGCGTCAGTCCGGCGTCCTGGAGTCGGACCAGAGTGTGCGTGAACTCGTTCATAGGTCCTCCCTTAGCTAGCAGGGTGGTCCGGTACCCACCGTGACCGCGGTTTATGCCGGTGGCGTGTACGCAGCGGTGTAGGCAGCAGCGTCCCAAGGCGAGTAGTCGTCGGGCAGGTCCGCCGGCTCCACCCAGCCGCCACCGGTCGCCGCAGAGCGGGCCAACGCCAGCAGCATCAGCTCAGGCTCGACACTGAGGTACGGCGCCCTGTCCTGCTGGAGGTGAGCGGCCAGGAACGGCCGGTAGACGCCGACCGGGTCCGGCCGTAGGTGCTCGACCGACGACGATGTCGCGACGGTGGCGAAGTACGGGTAGCCGTCGTGGACGTCGACCAGCACCTCGGCTCCGCACGCATGCCGGAGCAACCCCCGCCGACTCGACTCGTCCAAGGCGCGGGCTGCAGTGAACCCCGGACCGAGCAGCGCTTCCGCAAAGGACACCGCATGCACGCCGTAGTAGAACGGATGCCCCGCGCAACCAACAAGCACCAGCGAGGCGGTCTCACCACGCTCCCGCCAGGCGAGCGCCTCGGGCAGACAGCGGAACGACGACCCACCACTGACCGGCTGACCGGCGGCCGCTCGAGCAGCCAGGTCGCGTAGGTCGCCGACTCGGCCGGCGAGCGGTTTGTCCAGCACCACCGCCGTACCAGCGTCAAGCAGCGTGCAGGCCTGCTGGTAGCGCTGGTCCCAGTCGCAACCCAGCAGCATGGCGACGTCCGCGGGTAATCCGTCCAGCGTCGTCGCCACTGCTGGGATCCCGTGCCGCTCGGCGAACTCGTCGGCGTACGACGGCGGCCGCACGGCCCCGGAGTCGAGTACGGCGCTGATCTCCAGACCGAGCTCTCGCAGCAACGGCACGAAGGCAGCAGGGTGCGAGGTGTCGAGTTCCACGAGTGCTACGCGTCGGACCATGGCCGCCAGTCTTCTACGGCGAGGGTTCTTGCAGCAGCCTGGTCTTGTGGTGAGACTGGCCCGATGAAGGAGGGGATCCCGGCATGGTGACGACGATCGGTGTCGTCGGGCCGTCGGACCTGGTCACCTCCACCAGCCGGATCGTCGCGGCGCTCCGCGGTGTCGAGGTCGTCCCGCTGCGCTACCGGCGCGAGACCGACACTCCGCGGGTGATGGCCGAGGCGCCGGCGAGTGTCGACGCCTGGCTGTTCACCGGCGTCGTGCCCTACCAGATCGCTGCGGCGCACGAGCTGCTCGACCGGCCGGCCGCGCACGTCGAGTACACCGGCGCGACGCTGATGCGGGCGCTGGTCCAGTTGCTGCGCGAAGGCCGTGACGTCACCTCGATGAGCATCGACGTGCTGGCCGAGGCGCAGGTCCACGAGACGCTGGACGAGGTCGGCCTGCCGACCGCCGGGGTCAAGGTGCTGCCGTACCGGCGCGGGCTGAGCGCGGACGAGGTGATCGCGTTCCACCGGGACGCCGGTGCGACGATCGCGATCACCTGTCTGCGGTCGGCGTACGAGAAACTCCGGACCGAGCAGGTCACGGTCCGGCTGGCCCCGTCGGTGCACTCGGTGCGGGCCGCGGTGAACAGCCTGCTGCTCGTTCATGACGCTTTGCGCAGTGACGATGCGCGGATCGCCCTCGGTCTGGTCGAGATCGCCCCGGAAGGTGAGCAGGCGCTGCGGCGCGAGGCCGGCTCGCTCGGCGGCAGCGTGATCAGGTACGACGACAAGCGCTATCTGGTCGTGGCCACCCGCGGACCGCTCGAGCAGGCGACCGCGTCGTTCACCGAGCTCGGCATGCTGACCAGGCTCAAGGAGGAGTTCGGTCCAGTCCGGATCGGGTTCGGCATCGGCGGCTCCGGGACCGAGACCGAGGCGCTGGCACGGCGGGCACTCGGCCGCGCGAAGACGGCCGGGCGGACGGCGGCCGTGGTCTCGCTGCGCAACGACATCGACCTGGTCCTGGTCGGCGGCGCCGCGCCACGCGCACAGCAGCGCACGAAACTGCAGCTGCTCGCGCAGCGCGCCGGGTTGTCGAAGGCAACGCTCGAGCGGCTGCAGGAGCTCGTGCACGCCACCCCGGAGGGGCTGACGACGCGCACCGTCGCCGATCACCTCGGCATCCAGCCACGGACCGCGCGCCGCGTCCTGAACCGGCTGGAGCGGGCCGGCCTGGCCGACGCCACCGGCACCCAGATCGGCACCGGCAGCGGCCGGCCGCTGGTCGTCTACCGCGTGCACCTCTGAGTCGCCCGCGTCTTTTCCACAGGTCGGTTCGTGGCCTGTTGACGTCCCGATTCGGCCGCGCGTACGCTGCCGGGTAATTTCAGCCATGACCGTAAAACCGGTCGCGGTGTCCCGGGAGGCCTTGTGGACAAGCGATTTGCGCGGAAGCTGCTCGCCGTGCTCGTCATATGCGCAGCGCTCGTGAGCAATTCGGTCAGTCCGGCCGCGGCGGGCCCGAGCGCGGTGACCGTGGACAATCTCGGCCCGGCGTCGGCCGTCACCTCGACCAGCGTCGCCGAGCAGGTCGGCGACCGGATCTGGACCGTGACGTCCGGCGTCTCCCCGATCCAGGTCGGTGCGTTCGACCCGGTGGCCCGCACGATCGACCGCAAGCTCTCGCTGCCGACCGGCGCCGGCGCCTGGGCGATGACGCATATCGGCACAGACCTGTATGTCGGTCTCTACACCCCGGGCGATCTGTACCGGATCGACACGGTGTCGGGCGCGGCCACCAAGGTCGCCCGGTTCGGATCGTTCATCTGGTCGATCGCCGCCACCCCGGACGGCAAGATCGTCGTCGGCACCTACCCGGACGGCGGCGTCCACGAGTACGACCCGGCCACCGGAGCCACCAAGACGTACGGCGCCGCCGTCGCCGGCCAGCAGTACGTCCGGAGCATCGCCGCCGACGCGACCACCATCTACGCCGGCGTCGGCACCAAGGCGTACCTGATCGCCATCGACCGGGTCACCGGCGAGCGCCGCAACGTGCTCCCCACGCAGTACGCCGACCGCACCTTCGTCGCCACGCTCAGCCTGTCCGGGACGAAGCTCGCCGCCGGCCTCTCCCCCACCGGGACGATGCTCGTGTTCGACACCACCGACCTGAGCAACCCGGTCGAGGTGCAGACCCCGGGCGGCGATCAGTACGTCACTGCCATCACGATCGACGCGCCCACCGGTGACGTCTACCTCGGCACCCGCCCGTCCGGCACCCTCTACCGGTACGACGGCTCCACGCTGACACGGCTGGGGTCGCCGTACGACGGGGCCTACTTCAACCGGATCTTCGTCGACGGCTCGACCGTCCGGGCCGAGCTGACCTCCCAGGTGGTCGAGTTCGACGCGGCCACGGGCACGTTCACCGGGACCGACCTCGGCACGGCCGGCCTGCCACCGGCGCCGGAGCAGGCGATGGGGATCGCCGCCACCGCAACCTCGGTGCTGGTCAGCGGCAAGGCCGGGATCCAGGTCCACGACCTCGCGACAGGGGCGAGCACACGCACCTTCCTGCCGGGCGAGGCCAAGACGCTCACGCCGGTCGGAGGCGACGTGTATCTCGGCGTCTACACCCTCGCCCGGCTGTGGTCGATGAAGCCGGACGGGTCCGGTCTGAAGGAGCTCGACCGGATCGGCAACGAGCAGACCCGCCCGACCGACGACGCGTACGACGCCCGCTCGAAGACGTGGCTGATCTCCACCGAGCCCGATTACGGCAAGTACGACGGCACGCTCACCGAGCGACACTTGGACACCGGCGAGCTCGAGGTGCACCGCGGCGTCGTGCCGCAGCAGTCCGTCCGCTCGGTCGCCACGGCCGACGGCATCGCCTACCTCGGCGGCGCGACCCGGAACAGCCTAGGCACCGAGCCGATCTTGCCCGAGGCAACGGTCGTCGCGTTCGACCTGCGCCGCAACCGCACGCTTTGGGAGGTCACGCCACTTCCGGATGCGCAGGCGTACAGCGATGTGATGGTCTATCACGGCCGGTTGTACGCGACCACGGACGACGGGCGGCTCGCCGTACTGGATCCGCGGACCGGCAAGGTGCTCTCGACCGTCACCATCGGCACCGGGCAGAGTCGCCTGACGATCGCCCGGGCCGGCCTGTTCGGGACGGACAGCAAGCGGGTCTTCCAGGTCGTCCCGCAACGATCCGCTCCGCCGGCCGTCACCACGGTGGTCGACGGGCTGGGCACCGAGATCTACGGCTTCCCGCTGATCACGACGTCGCACACCGGCGACGCCCTCTACACGATCAAGGGCCGCGACCTGGTCCGGATCGGCAATCTCCCCCGCGCGAACTGAGGCCCTCCGATGATCTCTCGCCGCACCGTCCTGACCGGCGCCCTCCTGACCGGCGCCGCGACCACGCTGCCGATACCTGGCGCCCGAGCCGCTGCCCAGGCTGATCCGATCGACGGTTCCACGCTGCCGACCTTCGGGCCGGCGTGCCTGACGGCCGCGGTGGTGGCCATGGCCGTCCACGACGAGCACGCGTACGTGATCACCCGGGGCATCGTGCCGCCCAAGCTGGTCGAGATCTCGCTGACCACCCGGCAGGTCACCCGGACCACCGACCTCCCGATCGGTGAAGGCGGCTGGGGCATCACCGTTGCTGCGGGCAAGGTGTACGTCGGGCTGTATCCGGTCGCCGACGTCTACTGCTTCGACCCGGCGACCGCAGCGTTGACGCGAGTCGGCAGCCTGGCCGGGGCCGGTGGGTTCGTCTGGGACATGACGACCGGGCCGGACGGTCAGGTGTTCGCGGTCAGCTATCCCAACGCCACGGTGTGGCAGATCGATCCCGCGACGAACGCCTTGACCCGACTCGGTGCACCGGTGGCAGGCGCGCAGTACGGGCGCTACGTCGGCGCGGCGGGCAACTTCGTCTTCGCCGGGATCTACACGCCGTCCCAGCTCGTCGGCTACGACCGGGCGGCCGGGACCTTCCGCGACCTCACGCCGGCCGCCTTGCGTGGTCAGAACTTCGGCCCGTTCGCCGCGACCGCGGACCGGATCTACGCGGGCGCTTCCCGGGCACTCGTGAGCCTGGCGGCGGATGGCAGCGACGCACGGATCGTCCCGCTGCCGAGCGGTGAGACCGGGGTCGACGCGATCGCGGTCGCACCGGACGGCACGGCGTACCTGACGACGCGTCGCTCCGGGACGGTGTGGTCGTGCGGCCCCACCGACACGGTGCTGACCGCGGTCGCGACGCCCGCACCGGCCGACGAGCATCGCCGACTCGTCCTGCTCGACGCGACGACGCTGCTCGGCTCGACCGGGTCCGGAGTGCTCTGGTGGCTGGATCTGGCCTCGGGTGAGTTCGAGCTGCTGGATCTGGTCGACGCCGGTTTCACACCTGCCCCGGACAAGCCACAGTCGCTCGAGCTCGGCGACCCGCATCTGTACGTCGGCGGCCACTGGGTGGTCACCGAGCACGCGATCGGCACCGGCGCCACCCGCCGGATCCGCGTTCCCGGCGAGGCCAAGACACTGACCTGGGTGAAGGGTGAGCTGTACTCGGCGATCTACCCGAGCACAGAGGTGGTCCGCATCAACCCGCGGACCAAGGAGGTGCACTCGCTGGGGCTCATCGGCAACCAGCAGATGCGGCCGTGGCAGGCGGCGTACGACGAGAAGACGAAGATGCTCGCGATCGCCTCGGCGCCAGGGACCGGGAAGCTCACCGGTGCGCTGACGCTCGTGGACACCCGGACCGGCGCGCTCGAGGTGTACTACGGCGTCCTGCCCGACCAGAGCGTCATGTCGGTCTCGATCGTGGACGGGATCGCCTACCTCGGCGGTGACGTCGTCGGCGGTGGCGGCATCACCCCGACCCGGTCGTCGGCCGCGATCGGGGCGTTCGACCTGGGCCGGCGCGAGCTGCTGTGGACGGTCGACCCGCTCGCCGGTGAGCGCTCGATCCAGAGCGTCGCGGTCAAGGACGGCATCCTGTACGGCGTGCTCAAGCGGACGAGCGGTGGTTGGTTCACGTACAACCTGCGGACCAACGCCGTCGTCCGCGGCACGAACAAGCTCTCCGGCTATGGAGAGATCTACACCGACCGGACCGGCGTCTATTGTGAGACGAACTTCGGCGGGAACCTGTACCAGCTCGGTCCGGGGCTCGCCGAGGCGAAACTCCTGGTGAACAAGCTCGGCGACGGGTGGTACACGGTGCCCCAGCTGTCGCCGGTCCGCGGCGGGGCGCCGCACAGCGTGTGGGGCCTCGCCGACCGCGATCTCGTCCAGCTACCGTTGCCGTGAGCAACTCAGACCACGTGGGGACCTTTGCGATGGACCAGCCCGAACTCGCCCGCGACGGCGGCACCCCGGTGCGCTCCGGACCGCTGCCGACGGTGATGGACGCCTCCGGCCGGCGCTTCGGCGACGAGGAGATCAAGGCCGCCGAGCGAGTGCTTCGCACCGGCATGCTGTCGGCCACCTGGGGCACCGAGGTTCCCGCGCTGGAGCAGGAGTTCGCCGCGCTGCTGGGGGCCGGGCACGCGGTCGCCTGCAGCTCCGGGACGGCGGCACTGCACCTCGCGGTCGCCGCGGTCGACCCGGAGCCGGGCGACGAGATCATCACCACGCCGATCAGCGACATGGGCACCGTGTTCCCGATCCTGATGCAGAACGCGGTGCCGGTGTTCGCCGACGTCGACCCGATGACCGGCAACGTCGCCCCGGCCGCGGTCGCCGCCGCGATCACGCCGCGGACCAAGGCCGTGATGGCGGTGCACCTGTTCGGCAAGCCGGCGCCGATCGTCGAGCTGCGTGAGCTCTGCGACCAACACGGGATCACACTGATCGAGGACTGCGCACAGGCCTACCTCGCCCCGGTCGGCGACACGCTGACCGGCCGGATAGGGCACATCGGCTGCTTCAGCCTGCAGCAGACCAAGCACATCAGCGCCGGCGACGGCGGGCTGGTCGTCACCGACGACGCGGCGCTCGCCCGGCGGATGCGGTTGTTCGCCGACAAGGGCTGGCCGCGGGCGACCAACGAACGCAACTACCTCTTCCTCGCCCTCAACTACCGGATGACCGAGCTGGTCGGCGCGGTCACCCGGGCGCAGTTGTCGCGACTGGCCGGCGTTGTGGCAGATCGTCGTACGGCGGCTGCGCAGGCAACTGCCGGGATCGGCGACCTCGTCGGCATCACGGCTCCACCGGACGCCGGTGACCACGTGTACTGGCAGTACCCGTTGATCCTCGACCCCGAGATCGCGGGTGACCTGCACGAGTGGGCGACCGCGCTGACCGCCGAGGGCATCCCGGCGAACGGCGGCTACCTGACCAGCCCGCTGTACGGCGCCCCGGCGCTGCGGGACCGGATCACGTACGGCGACTCGCACTTCCCGCTGCAGGACGTCGAGTACCCGGTCGGCCTCTGTCCGAACGCGGAGGAGCTCATCAACCACCGCCTCCTCGTCCTGCCCTGGAACGAGAACTACACCTCAGGAGATGTGGACGACATCGTGACCGCGATCCGGAAGGTCCACACCGCGCTGGCTAAGGTGGCCGGATGAGCGACGGACCCGTGCTGCT
Source organism: Kribbella sp. NPDC050820 (assembly GCF_040653975.1). Classification (NCBI taxonomy): domain Bacteria; kingdom Bacillati; phylum Actinomycetota; class Actinomycetes; order Propionibacteriales; family Kribbellaceae; genus Kribbella; species Kribbella sp. NPDC050820. Next base: position 97,532 of record NZ_JBFAHB010000002.1, on the reverse strand, counting down.
GGACTGCGACGTACTGGTCGGGCATGACGTGACGACGGGCCGGTGGAGCCGGGCCGAGTCGGTGCGTGACGTGATGAAGTCGACCGGGCTCTCCGGTGGCGTGGTGTCGTCGCTGCGGGCGACGTACTTCGACGTGCCGAGCGGGAACGACGAGGCCATTGAGGTTGCCGAGGGCAACGGGTGGACGGCGTGCCCGGTGCTGGACCTGCGGGATCCGCTCGGGGCCGAGCGGGAGCTGGAGCGGTTGCTGGGCGGCGTAGAGCCGCCGCGGGCGTTCCGGCTGGCGCCGACGTCGCAAGGGGTCGAGCCGACGTTCGCGGCCTTCGAGCATGTCGTGCGGCTGCTCGTGGACGCGGGCGTGACGATCTTCACCGAGGGCGACGTACGGAAGATCGGTCCGGCGCTGCGGGGGCTGGGGGCGCGGGTCGTGTTCCTCGACACCCACTTCTACTACCTCGGTGACTTCGTCGTGCTGGCGCGCGGCGAGGAGGGCTTCCACACCTCGACCCGAATGCTGACCGGCCCGGACTCCCTGGAGATCGTCGCCGCCGAGCTAGGCGTCGACCGCCTGATCCTCGGCTGCCGGACACCCTTCCATGAAACCCAGTCCGTCGTCCGCCGACTCCTCACCTCCAAGCTCACCCCAGCGGAGATCGCCCAAGCCGGCAGCCACAACCTGAGCAGACTCCTGGAGCAGGCATGATCATCGACGTGCACGCCCACTGGGGGCCGTGGTTCTTCTCCATGGACGTTGGCAGTGTGGCCGTCAACAGCGAGCTGATGGATCGGTTCGGCATCGACATCCAGCTGGTGTCGGCGATCGAGGCGATCGTGTACGACGCCCCGGTCGGCAACCGGTCGCTGGCCGCGCAACTGCCCGAGGACCCCAGGTTGCGCGGGATGCTCGTGGTCGATCCGCGCCGGCTGGACGAGGCGCGCGCAGACCTCGACGAACTCCTGGCCGGTGACGGCCGGACCCGCTGGGTCGGCGCGAAGATCCACACCGAGTACAGCCGGACCCCGATCGACTCCCCCGGGATGCAGGCAGCGATCGAGCTCACCACCGAGTACGGCCTGCCCACCTTGGTGCACACCTGGGGCGACAACGTGCTCGACCTCGCCGACGTCGCCGACCGGGTGCCGGACGCCCGGGTGATCGCCGGTCACATGGGAGCGAACGGCTGGCCGCTGGTCCCGGAGGCCGCCAGCCGCAGCGACCGGATCTGGTTCGAACCCTGCTGGTCGGCCCCGGAGGCGAACCGCATCCGCTGGATCCTCGACCAGCTCGGCCCGTCCCGCCTGATGTTCGGCACCGACGCCACCCTGATCGATCCCTCGGTCGCCATCGGCGCATTCGAAGCCGCCAACCTCACCCCCACCGAGCGCGACGCCGTCATGCACCAGAACGCGACCGCCCTCTTCAACCTCTAACCCGGCGCCACGAACACCACGATGTCGGTCTCCGGTCCGCGAACCGGCGGCTCGCGCCAGCCGACGCGGCGGTAGAAGGCGATCGTGTCGTGGGCCTGGTCCCAGGTGAGGAGCCAGGCGCGCGGATGCTCGGCGACAGCCGCCTCCAGCAACCGCCGACCGAGGCCGGTCCCCCGGGCGCTCTTCAGCACACCCAACTCGTCGATCTCGAAGGCCCCGACCAGCAACTCCTCGACCTGCTCCGCGCCGAGCCGCTCGAGCACCTTCCCGTAGGCCCGGTCCGTCCGGAAGGGCGACGGCGTCGTCCAGCCGGTGACGAAACCCGCGATCGAGCCGCCTGGTGACCGCTCCACCAGCGCCTGGAACCCGTCCCGCCGTGCGTCACCCTCCAGCCGGGACCGGAAGGCGACCCGGGTCTCGTCCGGCACCCGGAACGTCCACGGCGGCGCCGTGAACACCTCGACGTACGCCTCGGTCAGCTCGTCGGCGATCTCCAGCACGTCCACCCCATAGCTCTGCACGGACCAAAGCTAGCCGGTGTGCGACCCGGTCGCAGCTGTGATTTTTCGCCGTACGGCGGAGGGAAATCGTTTCCAGACAAGTCACCCAATGGCTGCCGAAGGCGCGTGGGATGGATTCTCATGCGGCGCCTGCTGACCCTGACCGGACTCGTCCTCCTGCTGTTCACCATCGGAGCGAGCACCGCCTCCGCCCACGTGATCGCGTCGACCGGCTACTCGACGGTCCGCCAGACCGGCAGCCAGGTGACGTACCAGCTCAGCCTGGAGTACGCCGTACTCGCGCGCGCCGTCGACCTCGGCGCGCCGGCGACTGACGACGGCCGGCGGGCACAGGCGCTCGACACGGCCAAGCCCGCGCTCGAGGAGTACTTGCACGATCGCGTCGTCGTCTCGCTCGACGGCGCCGCCTGCGAACCCGCGCTGGCGTCCACCTCGGTCGGGCAGCGTGCGGAGAAGCCGTACGCCGACCTCGGCCTGGTCTACTCCTGTCCCGGCGACACCGGCCAGTTCAAGCTCCGGTACGACGTCTTCGCCGAGGCCGAGGCGGTCGCCGACGACCACACCAACGTGGTCGAGTACGCGTTCGGCGACCAGTCCGGGCGGACCGTGTTCGACCGGTCCAAGCACGACGTCACCGTCGGCGACAACACGCTCGCATCGTCCAGCCTGCAGTTCACCAAGATGGGCATCGAGCACATCCTGCTCGGGCTGGACCACGTGCTGTTCGTGGTCGCGCTCATCCTCGGCGCGACCACGTTCCGCAGCCTGGTCCAGGTCGTGTCGATGTTCACCGTGGCGCACAGCGTCACGCTCGTCTCCACCCTGCTGGGCGGGATCTCGGTGCCGGCGGTGATCGTCGAGCCGCTGATCGCGCTGTCGATCGCCTTCGTCGCGGTCGAGAACCTGCTCGGCTCCACCCGGCACCGGCTGCCGGTGGTCTTCGGTTTCGGTCTTCTGCACGGCCTCGGCTTCGCCGGGTCGCTGCGGATCACCGATGCGATCAGTCCGGAACTGCTCCTCTCGCTGCTGAGCTTCAACGTCGGCATCGAGGTGGGCCAGGCGATGCTGCTGGTCGCCGTGTTCCCGCTGATCCAGCTCGTCCGCCGGACCCGCATCGCGGTTCCGGCCGTCCGCACGGCGACCGGGGTCGTCGCCGCCTTCGGCCTTTACTGGTTCGTAGAAAGGTTCCTCTTCGCATGATTCGCCTGACCCGCTCGTCTCGCGAAAAACGTACGACGACGGCGCACAGAGTCCTGTACGGCGTCACCGCGGGCCTGACTGCGCTCGTGATCGGCTTTCCGCTCAGTGGGGTCATCGCCGACGCCGTCGACGGCCCGAGCGCCACCATCTCCGGCACGGTCTTCGAGGACCGGGACAACGACGACCGGATCGACCAGGGTGAGCCGGTGCTGCCCGGTGTCAGCGTGTCCGACGGACAGCAGATCGTCGTCACCGACGCCCAGGGGCGCTACACGCTGGACACCGACGTCGAGCGCCGAACCGTCGACCTGGTCTTCGTCACCCAGCCGGCGGGGTACTCGGTGGGTACCGACGCCAACATGACCGCGAAGTTCTACCGCGACCTCGGTCAGCTCGCCACCGGCGACACCCGGGAGGTCAACTTCGCTCTCCGCAAGGACAAGAAGTCCGAGGACGGCGGGTTCACCTTCGGCAACGTCGCCGACCCGCACGTGAACGCCCAGCTCGCCGAGCAGATCACCGAGATCAACAGCACCCGGCAGCACCTCGCGTTCATCCAGGTCAGCGGTGACCTGACGAACAACGCGACCGACGCCGAGTTCGAGTTCTACAAGGCCGGCACGGCGCACTCGGAGGTGCCGGTCTGGCCGGCCGTCGGCAACCACGAGTACTCGGCGGGGTCGACGTACAAGGACCGGATCAACAACTACCGCAAGCACGTCGGCCCGGAGTGGTACTCCTTCGACTACAGCGACCGGCACTTCCTGGTGCTGGAGAACAACGGCGCCGCGCCGTTCGCCGAGCAGTTGGAGTGGGCGAAGGCCGACCTGGCCCAGAACGTGAAGACGGGTAAGCACCTGGTCGTGCTCGCCCACCAGCCGATGAACGTCCCGTTCGGCTCGCCGTCGGTGTACGACGAGTACGGCAAGCTGCTCGAGCAGTACGGCGCCGAGCTGATGCTGGTCGGCCACGAGCACTCCAACGACGTGGAGCCGCGCAGCGACTTCGCCGGCACCGCCAAGCACGTGCAGACGGTGTCGAGCTCGTACACGATCGACAACTCGCCGCGCGGGTTCCGGTTCGTGAACATGGACAACAAGGCCTTCGACAACCCGTTCCGGCTGTACGGCGCGGAGAAGGACCTGACCATCGTCAGCCCGGCCCCCGGCACGTCGGTCCCGCTGGACAGCTTCCCCGGGATCCAGGTGAACGCCTACGACACCAGCGACGCCCCCAAGACGGTGCGCTACCGCCTGGATAACGGCAGCTGGCTGCCGCTGCACTCCACCGGTGACTTCACCTGGTACGGCGTCCTGCCCGGCACCGCCCGGATCGGCACGCACACCGTCACCGTGGAGGCCGCCGACAAGACCGGCGCTACCTGGACGCGGACGTCGACCTTCACGCTGACGAACGAGAAGGCGATCAAGCCGGTCGCGGGCGCCGACTGGGCCCAGCACCACGGCGACGCCGGCCACAGCGGCGTCTCGCCTGATGCCATCGCCGCCGGCCAGCGGCTCGCCTGGTCGTACCGCACCAAGGGCACCTTCCTGACCGGCTCCCCCATGATCGTCGGCGGCGTCGTGTACGCCGGAACCCGGGACGAGAACGGTGACGGCAACAGCGCCGTCCACGCGGTGTCGCTGGCGACGGGCAAGAAGCTGTGGAGCTACGACGTACCGTCGTCGGTGCACGGCAGTGTCGCCGTGGCCGACGGGCTGGTCTACGTGCCGACGCTGCGCGGGACGCTGTTCGCGGTCGACGCCAAGACGGGTGAGCTGAAGTGGCGCAATGACCCGGGTCCGGCGCCGGAGGGCAACAACCAGCGCACCTACGGGTACTACGGCGTGACGGTTGCCGACGGCAAGGTGCTGTACCCGTACCAGACCCGCCACGGTGAGGCGAGCCGCGGTCTGCTCGTCGCGCTGGACGCCAAGACGGGCACACAGATCTGGGCAGCGCCGATGAGCGGCGCGACGATGAGCGACGGTACGCCGGTCGTCTCGGACGGTCACGTGTACGTCGGCAACGAGACGGCCGACCGGGTCATCTCGTACAACCTCCAGACCGGTGCGCAGGAGTGGACCGGCGCTGCTGCGCTCGGCGGCTGGCAGGACGGCATCCCGTCCGCGGCCGACGGCCGGGTCTTCATCGGCTCGGGCAACGGCATCATCGCGCGCAACGGCAGCACCGGCGCGACGCTGTGGAGCTACCGCAGTTCCTGGCCGTCGCTGGTCAACGGCAACGCCACCCCCGCCGCGGCCGCGATCAAGGGTGACGTCGTCTACATGGGCTTCCCGAGCGGTGAGGTCGCCGCACTCAACGCAGCCACCGGCGCTGTCATCTGGAAGCGCCTGCTGCCGGGCCAGCAGTACCGCGGCGGTTCGTTCACGTCGCCGGCCTTGAGTGGGAACACGCTGTTCGTCGGCTCCAATGGTGGCAGCTTCTACGCGCTCGACGCCCGGACCGGTCAGCCGCTGTGGCAGCACGACCTCGGCACCTGGGTGTCGGCCGGTCCCGCGGTCAGTGGCAACACGGTCGTGGTCGGTGCGCTCGACGGCAACCTGTACGCCTTCACTCCCGGCGGTGTCGCGGCCAAGCCGTGGCCGGTGGTGTCCGGCAAGGTGACCAAGAAGGGCACCGGCGAGCCGCTCGCCTCGACCGCGGTCAGCCTGGTCCAGAACGGTACGGCGATCGCCGCGACGTCGACGGACTCGGCCGGCAACTACCGGATCGCCGTCGAGAAGGGCACCGGGACCTACACGGTCCAGTCCGCCCAGCTCGGCTACGCCACCGCCGCGCGCGAGCTCACGGTCGGCGAGACCGGCGCCTCGGGGATCGACCTCGAGATCTCACCGGTCGCGGTCGACGCGAGCATCGGCAAGCGGCTGCCCAGCGGCCTGGTCGAAGGTGGGCCGGACGACGTGGTGATCGAGAACCGGAAGCTCGCGCTCTCGGTCGCCAAGGTCTTCAACGACCCGCAGCTCACCCAGTCGACCACCGGCAAGGTGCTGGACATGGCGATCACCGGCCAGCCGGACCAGCTCGACTGGATCAACCTGCCCTACGTGAGCACCGCCGAACCGCTCGGCGGCAACTCGTGGCAGCAGTTGCAGACCCGGTCGAACGACGTGCAGATCGTCGAGAACACCGGCGAGAAGGCGGTCGTCCGGGTCACCGGGACGTCGGCCGAGCACCCGGGTCTGAAGATCGTCACGACGTACACGGCGACGCCGGACGAGCAGTTCGTCACTGCGGCGACGACGTTCACGAACGAGTCCGGCGCGGCGCTGTCTGTATGGGCCGGTGACGCGATGGACCACGACGGAACCGGCTCGCGGTCGGCCGTCTCGGGCTACCCGGTGATCACCAGCGGTGGGCCGTTCAGCCAGGTGCCGGACGCCAAGCGGTGGATCGGCCAGGCGGGCACCGGTCCGGACAACCAGACCTACGGCCTGGTGTACTCCACCGACAGCGGCGCCTTCACCGGCTACTCGCAGAGCAACTTCACGATGAGCAAGTTCAAGCTCGAGCTGCCCGCGGGTGGCGACCACACCATCACGCGCCGCATCGTTGCAGCCGGCAACGGTGGCGCGGCGGACAAGTTCGCCGTACTGAACCAGTTCGCGTTCTGATCGAGAGCTGTCCGCGGGTCCTGCTGCCAGGTCCCGCGGACAGCTGTTTTGTTAGCGTGGCGTGTGGCCACGAGGGAGCAGTTGCGGGAGTTCCTGCGCGCTCGGCGGGCGGCGGTGTCGCCCGCCGACGTGGGGCTTCCGGATGCCGGCAGGCGCCGTACGCCGGGGTTCCGGCGCGAGGAGGTCGCGGCGCTGGCCGGGGTCGGGGTGTCCTGGTACACCTGGCTCGAGCAGGGGCGTGACATCAACGTGTCGGGCGAGGTGCTCGACGCGATCAGCAAGGCGCTGCTGCAGACCGAGCCGGAGCGGTCGCACCTGTACCTGCTCGCCGGTCTCAACCCACCGCTCACGCAGGCGACCGACAGCGAGGTCTCTCCCGAGCTGCGCCGCCTGGTCGATGCCTGGTCGCCGCGGCCGGCCATCCTGCGCGACCGGTACTGGAATCTGCTGGCGATCAACGACGCCACCCGGACGGTCTTCGGGTACGACGACACCGACCACAACTGCCTGATCTCGTTCTTCACCAACGAGCGCTACCGCGGGATGCACGTCCACTGGGCCGCCGTCGCGCCGGCCGTGGTCGCGGCGTTCCGGGCGGACGCGGCCCGTGCTCCGGGCGATCCCGAGTTCGACCGCGTGGTGGACGAGCTGAGTACGGCGAGTCCGGAGTTCGCGGCACTGTGGGCACGCCAGGAGGTCGGCGTACCTGGACAGGCGGTCAAGGCGGTGAACCACCCGGAAGCGGGTGAACTGTTCTTCGACCTGACCACGCTGGCGGTGACCGACCACCCGGACTGGCTCCTGGAGCTGTACGTCCCGCGGCCCGCCTAGCCTGGTGGTGCCGGACCCAGGTTCAGTGGACTCTGGTTGCCCCGCGCAACCACCGGCACGCTGGACGACATGACGCATCGATTCACCGGCAAGGTCGCCCTCGTCACCGGCGGCTCCAGCGGCATGGGCCTGGCCACAGCCCACCGCCTCCTCACCGAAGGCGCCCAGGTCGTCGTGACCGGCCGGGACAAGACCCGCCTCGACACTGCAGCTTCCACCCTTGGGAACCCGGACCGGGTCCTCACGGTCCCCGGTGACACCGCGAGTCTCGCGGACCTCGACACCCTCGTCACGACTGTCCGCGACCGCTTCGGGCACCTCGACGTACTGTTCGCCAACGCCGGCGTCGCCGCCTTCGAGCCTGCTGCGGACACCACCGAGGCCGAGTTCGACCGAGTCGTGGCCATCAACTTCAAGGGTGTCTTCTTCACCATGCAGAAGCTCAGCCCGCTGCTCTCGGACGATGCCGCCATCGTGATCAACGCCTCCTGGACCATCCAGCGCGGTCTGCCCGGCGCGTCGGTCTACGCCGCCACGAAGGCAGCCGTCCACAACCTCACCCACACCCTCGCCGCCGAGCTCGCACCCCGCCGGATCCGCGTCAACTCGGTCAGCCCCGGCTACATCGAAACCCCGATGTTCCACGACAACGTCACTCCGGAAGCCCACGCTGCCGTCCTGGCCGCCGTACCCGCCGCCCGTCTCGGCACCGCCGACGACGTAGCCGCCGCCGTGGCCTTCCTGGCCTCCGCCGAAGCCTCCTACATCAACGCCCAGGACCTCGTCATCGACGGCGGCCTGGTCACCGCCGGCCCGTCGATCTGAGGCTCAACTCTCCGCCCGCTGCCGGTACGCCGTCGGACTCAGGCCGGTGTGGTGCCGGAAGCGGGTGGAGAAGTACAGCGGGTCCGGGTACCCGACTTCGGCGGCGACGGAGGCAATCGGCCGGGTGGTGAGCTCGAGCAGGCGGCCGGCCGCGTCGAGGCGACGGCGTTCGATGAACTGTTGCGGGCTGACGCCGAGTTGTTCCCGGAACAGGTGGGCGAAGCGGGACACCGAGAGGTTGGCTGCGCGGGCCAGCCGCGGGACGTCCAGGGTCGCGCGCAGGTCCTGGTCGATCAGCTCGGTCGCCCGGAGCAGGCGGTCGTCGACGTGGACCGCCTTCGGGTTCTGGGTGTCGCACCACAGCAACGCTGCCTCGAGGCTGTTCATGCTCAGCAGGGAACCCTGTGGCAGCACGCTGAACTGGTACCGAACGACGTCTCGCAGGCAGTCCGCGATCCGGGTGCCGGTCGGCTCGGCGGGCCGGAGCTGGAGGATGCCGGGTGCAACCTCCGGCCAGTCGAGCAGGGGCAGCCACTCCGGCTTCGGGTGGAAGTGGGCGAACCGGAAGTGCCAGCGCTGAAGCTCGGGCTCGACGCCGTAGTCGTGCAGCGTGCCCGGCCGGACCAACGTGGTGGTCCCGGGTTCCGCGAGTACGTCGTCCCCCGCGGTGCCGAACCGGCCCCGGCCGCCGAGGGTGTGGATCAGCAGCCAGTCCGTCGTACCGCGCCGCCGGAAGGTCGCATAGCCCGGCCCTTCGTCGAACTCGCCCGCGTTCAGTCGCCGCACGACCGGGTGCGGCGACTCCGGGACAGCAGGATCTCGAAGGTTCACAGCCCATCATGCTATCCCCCGGACCCGGCCCGGTGGCCCAGACTCGAGGCATGACCACCGTTACCGACGTCTACCAGCGGGACGGGATCGTCCAGGTCCCGCAGTTGCTGACTCCCACCGAGATCGACCGGATCCGCGCTGCGTTCATGGAGCAGGTCGCGATCGACCACTCGCTCGCGATCGACGACGGAGTACCGGACAGTGACCCGCTGGCGCAGTACCCGCGGTTCGTCCATCCGCACCGGCGGACCGATGTCGAGGCCGGCCGGCTCGCGCTCGAGTACCTGCTCGACGACCGGATCCTCAATGTCGTCACCGCCCTGATCGGGCCGGCGCTGGGGGCGCAGTCGATGTTCTACTTCAAGCCGCCGGGTGCCCGCGGCCAGGCCATGCACCAGGACAACACGTTCTTGCGCGCCGAGCCCGAGACCTGCCTGGCGGCCTGGATCGCGATCGACGACGTCGACGCGGACAACGGCGGCCTGGCCGTCGTCCCCGGCTCGCACCGGACCGAGCTCGTCTGCCCGGAGCAGGACGCCGACCTGACCGAGTCGTTCACCTCCGCCGAGGTCCCGGTGCCGGACGGGCTGGCGAAGGTGCAGACCAAGATGCAGGCCGGCGACGCCCTGTTCTTCCACGGCAGCGTGGTGCACGGCTCACGGCCGAACTCGACCGCGGACCGGTTCCGCCGGTCGCTGATCTTCCACTACGTCCCGGAGGCGAGCGTCGAGATCGCCGCCTTCTACGACCCGCTGGTCCGCCCGGACCGCCGCACGATCTCGATCCCGCTCGCGATCGGCGGCGGCCCCTGCGGCGACTACGCCGACGCCGAGCCCTAACCGCTGACGGTGGCGGGCTCGGCGGCGATGGTTTCGAGCTCGGTGCGGAACTGCGGCAGCATCCAGCGCAGCGGCTGGTCCAGGACGCGGCCGATGGCGGCCTCGTCGACGTGCAGCAGGTCGGCGATCCGGGCCAAGGCGTCCGGCTCGTCGACCGCGGCGTACAGCAGATGGACCACCTCGTGCCGGTGCGCGAACACCGCCAGCGCCGCGGCCGCCAACCCCGGATCGATCTCCGGCGGACTCGTGATTTCCCCGTGAACAGTCACGCCATCACAACCTGACGAAACACCGATCGGTTACGGACCGGCGCTCAGGTCGGTTCAACCCGGGGTCAGCCGGGCAGCCAGCCGACCTTCCCGATCAGGTACGTCGCTCCGACCAGCGCGCCGATGTCGATCAGGGTGTGGGCCACCACCAGCGGCATCACCCGGCCCCAGCGGCGGTACAGGTAGCAGAAGACCACGCCCATGATGACGTTGCCGAAGAACCCGCCGAGCCCCTGGTACAGGTGGTACGACCCGCGCAGCAGCGCGCTGGCCGCCGTGGCACGCCCGACCGACCAGCCGAGCTGGTCCAGCCGCCGGTTCAGGTAGGCCAGCACGATGACTTCCTCGAGGATGGCGTTCTGCGCCGCCACCGCGACCAGGATCGGGATCCGCCACCAGGTGTCCGGCAGCCGGGCCGGGTCGACGGTCAGGTTGCCCCCGGTCGCGTAGGCGGCCAGGTAGAAGGCCAGCCCGGCGCCGCCGATGGCCGCGGCGACCGCCGTCCCGCGCCCGAGGTCGCGCAGGCGGTCCCGCAGGTCGAACCCGATCGTGCGCATCGACTCGCCGCCGCGGGCCAGGAAGTGTGCGACCAGCGCAACCGGCACGAGCGCGGTCGCCACCGCGAACAGCTGCCAGGTCAGGTCCAGCCACGGCCGGCCCGGCGCGCGCGACCCGACGATCACCGCGGTCTGGCCGCTGATCGGCTTCGCCGACGTCAGCACCCCGGTGAACGAGATGATCGCCGACAGGGCGGACGCCCCGAGCGACAGCGCCAGGACCAGCCAGACCTCCTGGGTCAGCACCCGCCGGCCGGCGACCGGAGCCGCCGGCTCGGCGGCCTCCTCAGCGGAACTCGTCATGCCCCAACTATCCAACGCCCGGCAACCCGCGCCCGCCTCGACATGTTCGAACCTGTTCGAAATTTTCGGATGATGACGGTCCGTTGATCGATACACCGCGGCCCGGCAGGGTGACGCCATGCTGCTGAACCGTCGCACGCTGCTGATCGCCGCCGGCGGGTCGGTCGCCGCCGCCCACGCCCTCCCCGCGGCCGCCACCCCGACCCCCGCCCCGACCAGCGCCACCTTCACCCACCCCGGCCTGCTGCACACCGCCGAAGACCTGGACCGGATGCGGGCTGCCGTCGCAGCGCGACAGTCACCGGCGTACGACGGCTTCCTCGCACTGGCTGCCCACGCGAGGTCGTCGTACGACTATGCGGTCCGCAACACCGGACACGTCACCTCATGGGGCCGCGGTCCGGCGAACTTCATGGCCGAGGCGGTCAGCGACTCCTGTGCGGCGTACCAGAACGCGCTGATGTGGGCCGTCACCGGCGACGCCCGGCACGCCGCCAAGGCCCGCGACATCCTGAACGTCTGGTCGGACAGCCTGGAGGCGATCACCGGCGCCGACGGGCAGCTCGGATCCGGTCTGCAGGGCTTCAAGTTCGTCAACGCGGCCGAGCTCCTCCGCGAGTACGACGGCTGGGCCGCGGCCGACGTGGAGCGTTGCCGGGAGTCGTTCCGCAAGGTCTGGTACCGCTCCTTCGCCGGTACGGCGTTGTTCGCGAACGGCAACTGGGACGTCGCCGCGCTGCAGGCGATCATCGGAATCGCGGTGTTCTGCGACGACCGGGTGATGTTCGAGGACGCGCTCCGGTACGCCGTGGCCGGCGCGGGCAACGGCCGGATCGAGCACATCGTGGTCGACGCGAGCGGCCAGGGCCAGGAGAGCGGACGCAGCCAGGCCTACGCCCAGCTCGCCCTCGGCCTGCTCGCCAACGTCGCCGCGGTCGCGTGGAACCAGGGCGTCGACCTGTTCGGCCACAGCGACAACCGCATCCTGACGGGCTTCGAGTACACCGCTCGCTACAACCTCGGCGACGACAGCGTTCCGTTCGTCCAGGACCTCGACCGCACCGGCAAGTACCTCAAGACGGCCATCGCCACCGGCAACCGTGGTCAGTTCCAGCCGATCTACGAGCTTGCCTACGGCCACTACGTCGGCCGGCGCGGTCTGCCGGCGCCGTACCTGGCGCAAGTCGTGCGCGGTCGCGTCGAGGGCACCAACGACGACCACCCGGGTTTCGGCACCCTGACCCACGCCGGCGCGGCACCCGTTCAACCCGCGCTCCCCGGCGTTCCGTCCGGCTTGACTGTTCGCGACAACAGACTCACCTGGGCCGCGTCGGTCGACGCAACCAGCTACACCGTGAAGCGCAACTCCGAACCGATCGCCACCGTGACCTCGCCGAGCTACCCGGTGCAGCTCCCCGGTCGCTACACCGTCGAGGCCACCAACGCTCTTGGCGCCAGTGCGGAGTCACTGCCGATCGATCACCAGCGATTGCCTTGGGCAAGCAAAGACATCGGCTCGATCCGTCCCGGACGCACCGACTTCGACGGCCAGACCCTGACGATCGAGGCGGCCGGCGCCGACCTCAGCGCGGGCTTCCGCTTCGTCTACTACCCACTGGACGGCGACGGCACGGTCACCGCTCGCGTCGTCCACCCGGTCAGCTCGCAGTACGCGACCCTCGGCGTGATGATGCGCCAGACGTTGGACGCCGACTCTGCTCACGCGTCCATGCTCATCCAGGGACTCCCCCTCCACACCTGGAGTGGAGTGTGGACCGTCCGGCCGACTACCGGCGCACCGACCACGGGCACCGGCAGCACTCTCGTCCCACCAACGCAGCAAGCAGCCATCACCGCCAACGCCGGCTTCCCGATCTCCGACCTGGGCACGCTTCCGACCTCAGCAACGCCGCTCCAAGCGCCGTACGTCGAAGCAGCCAGCGACGGCTACCGCCTGCGCCGCCCGTACTGGGTCCGCATCGTCCGCAACGGCAACAAGTTCACCGGATCGATCTCGCCCGACGGCGAAACCTGGTCCGAGGTCGGCTCGTCCACGCTGCACCTCGGTCGCCTGCTGTACGTCGGCATCGCCGTCTGCGGCGGCCTCGGTGACGCCGAGACCACCACCGCCGCCTTCGACAACCTCAGCGCATCCCGCCCCAGCGCACCCGTGGGACCGCTGACGGCAAAACCCTCGACCAGCGCGATCGAGCTCGCCTGGACCGACCTCGACGTCAACGCCACCTACACGATCCGCCGCAGTTCAGGCGGTCCGTACAAGGTGATCGCGACCGGGGTGTCCGGCTTCGGTGTGGAGACGCGCTATCGCGATGCGTCCGGAGTACCAGGCACGAAGTACAGCTATGTCGTCGCGAAGACCGACGGCCCCTGCTCGTCACTGGCTTCGGCGCGGATGCCCCTCCCACCGCAGCCGACGATCACCAGCGCGACCACCGCCTACGCCAACGTCGGCACCCGCTTCGAATTCCGAATCGCCGCCACCAACGATCCGTCGAGCTTCGAGGCGACCGGCCTCCCCCGCGGCCTCGGCGTGGACCAGAGCACCGGCATCATCTCCGGAAAGCCCACAGAACAAGGGCGTTTCGCCGTCCAGCTGAAGGCAGCCACGGCGACGGCCACCCTCGACCTGACCGTCACCGCGCCGCCACCGCAGCCGTGGGCCTACCGCGACATCGGCGACTACGTGCTCGACGAACGCCAACTCGCCACCTTCAGCGCGGTCGCGATCCGCACCCCCGGGATCACCAGCTACGAGGCCGGTCGCTTCACCGTCCGCGGCGCCGGCGTCGACCTCAACATCATCAACCAGGGCATGACCGCGCAGTACGTCTCCCAACTGGTCACCGGAGACCGCACCCTCACCGCCCGTGTCCTCAGCAGTGACACCGGCGGCCGGATCGGCTTGCTCATGACCAAGTCGCTGTCGCCGTTCGACCAGTCCGCCGGCGCGATCCGGACCGGCGACAAACTCCAGTTCGTACGACGCCTCCGCGTGGCGACCGGCCTGGTCACCACCGAGGTCACCGGGACCGCGGTCTGGCTGCGGTTGCGTCGTACTGGGGAGACGTTCCAGGCCGAGACGTCCGCGGACGGCGAGACCTGGACGTCGCTCGGCGAGCCGGCCGCGATCCCGGGCTTCGGCGACGCGCCGTACCACGCCGGGCTGGCCGTGGTGTCCCGCAATCCCTTCGTGCTCAACACGACCGTCTTCGACCACGTGACGATCAACTAAGGAGCTCCTGCCGATGACCGCAGAACTTACCCGACGCCGCCTCCTGCAGGCGACCGGCGCCACCGTTGCCGCCGGCTACGTCACAACCCAGGCCGCAACAGCAACCGCCGAGACGAAGGCGCCGCGGCTGAAGACGTACCCGATCCCGGACGGCATCGCCCAGGCGACCACGTTCGACGTCAAGGTCCGGACCGGTCCCGGTCCGTGGCAGCCGGTGCCGACGTACTCGGTCAACCTCAAGATCATCAACGCGCAGACCGGATCCGGCCAGATCCAGAAGTCCTCGCTGGCCTACTTCGACTTCGCCGGCCCGGTCGAGGTGATGGTCACCTACACCAAGGGCACGGTGAACACCGCGCGGGTCCGGCCGCTGTCGTACGGCGTCACGCCGACGATCGAGACGAATACGGTCAAGTTCACCCTGACCGAGCCGCGCAAGGTCGTGGTCGAGGTGAACGGCGAGATCTTCGACTGCCTGCACCTGCTCACCCGTCCGATCGAAACGGCCGCGCCCTCCCCCGACGACCCGGACGTGATCTACTACGGCCCCGGCGTGCACACCACCGCGACCGGTCAGCTGGAGGTGCCCAGCGGGAAGACCGTCTATCTGGCCGGCGGCGCCGTACTGAAGGCCTCGGTGATCTTCCGGAACGTCACGAACGCGGGCCTGACCGGACGCGGTGTCATCTACGGCACCAACGGCGGCGGCTGCACCATCGTGAGCTCGAAGAACATCCAGGTCGACGGCATCTCGATGCTCAACCTGGCCACCGGGTACGCGATCACCGCCGGGATGTCGGAGCAGGTCTCGATCACCGACTTCGGCTACTTCAGCGCGGGTCAGTGGGGTGACGGCATCGACGTCTTCTCCAGTAGCGACGTACTGATCGACAGGTCGTTCCTGCGCTGCTCGGACGACTGTGTCGCGCTCTACACGCATCGCTGGGACTACTACGGCGACACCCGCAACGTCACCGTGCAGAACTCCAGCCTCTGGGCGGACGTCGCACACGCGATCAACGTCGGCACCCACGGCAACACGGCCGCGCCCGAGGTGCTGGAGAACCTGACCGTCAGCAACGTCGACATCCTCGACCACCGCGAGCCGCAGAAGTTGTACCAGGGCTGCATAGCGCTCAACCCCGGCGACAGCAACCTGGTCCGGAACGTGCGGATCGAGAACGTCCGGGTCGAGGACTTCCGCTGGGGCCAGTTCATCCACTTCCGGATCGCCTACAACAAGACCTACAACACCTCCCCCGGCCGCGGCATCGAAGGCGTCTACGTCAAGAACCTCACCTACACCGGGCAGCACGCCGAGACCGCGATGATGCTCGGGTACGACGAGACCCGCGGGATCAAGGACGTCACGTTCCAGAACCTCGTCGTCAACGGCACCGTGATCGCCTCGACGATGCGCAAGCCCGGCTGGTTCTCGGTCGCCGACATGGTGCCGATGCACGTCAACGAGCACGTCACGAACCTGCGCTGGCTGGACGCGGCCACCGCCCCGACGACCACGCCGCCCACCGTCACGACACCGGCCACCGCTGAGCTCACCGCCGGTGCGCCGGTCGTGCTCACGATCAGCGCGACCGGCTTCCCGACCGGCTTCGGCGCGCAAGGACTGCCGACCGGCCTGACCGTCGACCCGACCACCGGTGTGATCACCGGCGCCCCGACCAGCCCCGGCACGTACAACGCGACGCTGACCGTCACGAACGTCGCCGGCACGACCACGAAGAGCCTCATCGTCACCGTCCTCTGATCCACCGCCCCGAAGGAGAAGGACAGTTGAAGGAGATCGATCGACGTACCTTGCTGAAGGGAGCCGGGGGTGCCGCGGTCGCGGCCGCCGTCGGCGTCACCGCGACAGGTGCAGCGGCCGCACCGGCCACGTTCACGCACCCGGGCGCGCTGCACATCTGGGGTGACCTGAACCGCGCGAAGGTTCGGGTTGCCGCAGGCGACGACCCGTGGCTGTCCGGCTACAACAAGCTGATCGCCAACTCGCACGCGCAGTCGACCTGGCAGCCGAATCCACAGGCGACGATCATCCGCGGCGGCGACGGGCAGAACTACGGCATCCTCTACAACGACATCCATGCCGCTTACCAGAACGCCCTGCGGTGGTGGATCACCGGTTCCACCGCACACGGCGACTGCGCACGCAACATCCTGAACGCCTGGTCGGCGACGCTCACCACCGTCACCGGCAACGCAGACCGGTTCCTGGCGGCCGGCATCTACGGCTACCAGTTCGCGAACGTGGCCGAGCTGATGCGCGGCTACCCGGGCTTCGACCTGGCCCGGTTCAAGACGATGATGCTGAACGTCTTCTACCCGCTGAACAACTCGTTCCTGATCAACCACAACGACGCGTGCATCACCAACTACTGGGCCAACTGGGACCTGTGCACGATGAACTCGATCCTGGCGATCGCGATCCTGTGCGACGACGGGGCGAAGTACGACCAGGCGGTGAACTACTTCAAGAACGGCGCCGGCAACGGCGCGATCCGGAACGCGATCCCGTTCGTCTACGACTCCGAGGGCCTGGCCCAGTGGCAGGAGGCGGGCCGCGACCAGGGCCACACGGTGATGGGCATCGGGCAGATGGGCGCCTTCTGCGAGATGGCGTGGAACCAGGGCGAGGACCTGTACGGCTACGACAACAACCGGTTCATGAAGGCGGCGCAGTACGTCGCGAAGTACAACCTCGGCCAGGACGTGCCGTTCACCAAGTACAGCTGGGGCACGGGCCAGAACTGCGCCTACCAGGAGCACACCGTGATCTCCAGCGCGAGCCGCGGCCAGCTCCGGCCGGTCTGGGAGATCCTGCACTTCCACTACACCCGGCGGAAGTTCCTGTCGGTGCCGTACATCTCCCAGATGGCCGCGCTGGTCCGGCCGGAGGGAGGCGGCGGCGACTACGGACCGAACAGCGGCGGCTTCGACCAGACCGGCTTCGGCACGGTCATGTACGCGAAGTAGGCCGAAGTCTTTGTCATAGCAGCTCGATCAGGTGGTCGAGCAGGTCCCCCGGCTGGTCCGGCAGCCGGAACTGCGACTGGACCTGCAGGCCGTCGGACAGGGCGATCAGCAGGGCGGCGATCTTCTCCGGATCGGCCGCCGCGCTGATCGTCCCGTCCGCCTGCCGGACCCGAACGCCCTCGGCGAGTGCTTCCCGCAGCTGCTGGTACCGCTCCACGAAGAACTCGTGCGCGCCGTGCTGCGGATCCCCCGCCTCCGCCGAGAAGGTCGAGTACAGCTGGACCAGTCCCGGTACGTCGGTATTGTGCCGGACGATCGCGGTCAGCTTGCCGACCACGTCGTACTGGTCGCCCAGTCGTGCGGCGTCGGCCTCGTCGCGGGCGCGCAGCACCGCCTCGAACAGCTGCTCCTTCGAGCCGAAGTAGTGCAGCAGGCCGGCCTCGCTCAGGCCGACCGCGGCCGCCAGCTCGCGGGTGGACGTCTTGCGGTACCCGTTCCGGGCGATCACCTCGAGCGCGGCGGTCAGGATCTGCTCGCGCTTGGCGACCCCTTTCGCGTACGGACCTCTGGTGGTTGCCATGTTTCAAAACCTAGCATCACTCGGTTTTGGCGCGTACAGTGACACGCATGCGCGACGTCAAGGAACTGCTCGACCGGCTGAGCCTCGAGGAGAAGGTCCGGATCCTGACCGGCCAGGACTTCTGGTCCACCCATCCGCTCCCCGGGATCGGGCTGCGGTCGATGGTGCTGTCGGACGGCCCGAGCGGGGTCCGCGGCGCAGTGTGGGACGAGCGCGACCCGTCGCTCAACCTGCCCTCGGCGACCGCGCTCTCGTCGTCGTGGGACCTCGAGATCGCACACCGCTACGGCGTGGTGTCCGCACTCGAGGCGCGTCGCAAGAGCGTGGACGTCGTACTCGGGCCGACCATCAACCTGCACCGGTCCCCGCTCGGCGGGCGGCACTTCGAGGCGTTCAGCGAGGATCCCGTCCTGACCGCCGAGCTCGCCGCCGCCTACGTGGCCGGTGTGCAGGAGCTCGGTGTCGGCGCGACCCCGAAGCACTACGTCGCGAACGACTTCGAGACCGAGCGCTTCACCGCCGACGTGGTCGTCAGCGACCGGGCGTTGCGCGAGGTGTACCTGCTGGCCTTCGAGAAGGCGGTCACCGAGTCGAAGGCGTGGCTGGTGATGAGCGCCTACAACTCGATCAACGGCGCCACCGCCTCGGAGAACGAGCTGCTCGAGACCCCACTGAACAGCGAGTGGGGCTTCGACGGGGTCGTGGTGAGCGACTGGACCGCCGTACGCAGCCTGGAGAGTGCCAAGCACTCGCAGGACCTGGCGATGCCGGGACCGACCGGGGCGTGGGGGGACGCCCTGGTCGAGGCAGTCCGGTCCGGGGAGATCGACGAAGACGTGATCGACCGCAAGGTACTGCGGTTGCTCGCGCTGGCCGCCCGGGTCGGCGCTCTCGAGGGCTCCGAGAAGCCGGCCGAGGTTCCGCAGCTGGACGGTGTCGCGTTCGCGCGTACGGCGGCCGCCGAAGGCTCGGTGCTGTTGCAGAACAACGGCGAGCTGCCGTGGAGCTCTCGGGCGCTGCAGCGGGTCGCGGTGATCGGGCACAACGCCCGGGACGCGCGGACCCAGGGCGGCGGAAGCGCGACTGTCATCCCGGCGTCCGTGGTCTCGCCGCTGGACGGGATTCGCGCTGCCCTGCCCGGCGCCGAGGTGACGTACTCGCTCGGCGCGGTCGTGCAGGAAGGCGTTGCGGAGCTGCCGCTGGCCACCATGACGAACCCGGCGACCGGCGAGCCCGGTGCCCGGGCGCGGTTCCTCGACGCGGACGGCTCCGAGCTGTTCGCGGAGGACCGGTTCTCCAGCGCGCTGGTCTACCTCGGCGGGAACGCGCCGATCACCGAGGCCGCGGTCTTCGAGTTCCGGACGACGTACACGCCGGCCGAGTCCGGTTCGGTGCTGCTCGGGTTCGCGTCGGTCGGCCACGGCCGAATCTTTGCCGACGGCAAGCTTCTGCACGAGGCCACCGCGGTCCCGGTCGGCACTGACCTCGGCGCGGCGATCCTGTCACCGCCGTCGATCTCCACGCCGCTCGACGTGACCGCCGGCCAGTCGGTCGACGTCCGCGTCGAGCTCGACCTGCCGACCCGCGAAGGCGGTCTCAGCAACGCGCTCAGCATCACCGTCGGCGTGGAGCCCGACCCGTCGGACCCGCAGGCGCTGATCGACGAGGCCGTCGCGGCAGCCCGGGCCGCCGATGTCGCCGTCGTGGTGGTCGGCACGAACTCGAAGGTCGAGTCCGAGGGCTACGACCGCAGCACGCTCGCACTTCCCGGTCTCCAGGACGACCTGGTCCGGGCCGTCGCCGCGGCCAACCCGCGCACGGTCGTGGTCGTCAACGCAGGCTCGCCCGTGCTGCTGCCCTGGCGTGGCGAGGTTGCCGCGCTCCTGGTCACCTACTTCGGTGGCCAGGAGTACGGCAACGCCTTGGCCGACGTGCTCCTCGGCGGGGTGGAGCCCGGCGGCCGGCTTCCGACCACGTGGCCGGTCGCGGAGTCCGACGTACCGGTCATCGACGTGACGCCGCGCGACGGAGTCGTCCGCTACGACGAAGGCATCCACATCGGCTACCGGGCCTGGCTCCGGGCCGGCACGCAGCCTGCGTACGAGTTCGGCCACGGCCTCGGCTACACCTCCTGGCAGCTGTCCGACCTCCGCGCCGTCGACCCGTCGTCGGTCGCGATGACCGTGCACAACACCGGCGACCGCTCCGGCAAGCACGTCGTCCAGGTGTACGCCGAACGGCCCGAGTCCACCGTGGATCGCCCGACCCGCTGGCTGGCCGGGTTCACCGTCGTACGCCTCGAGCCTGGTCAGGCCCGCGAGATCACGGTCCAACTCCACGAGCGCACCTTCGACCACTGGGACAACGGCTGGACCACCGAACCCGGCAGCTTCACCTTGCGCGCCGGCTCCTCCGTCACCGACCTCCCCCTGGCAACCGACCTCGAACTGCCGTAGCGATCCGGAGCAGATCTTCGGCTGCGACCGGCAGGGCGTGGGTCTTGGGCCAGACGGCGCGCAGTCGTCGGTGCAGGTCGGCGTCGGCGAGCTCCACCTCGATGAGATGTCCCAGGGCGAGATCGTTCTGCACGGTCGCAGCGCTGAGTACGGCCGGGCCGATGCCAGCGGCAACCGCGCTGCGTACGGCGGCGTTGACCTCGAGCACGACCAACGGCGGCACCGACTGAAGCTTCGCGGTCGCGAAGATGCGGTCCAGGGTCTCCCGAGTGCCCGACCCGTGTTCGCGCACGATCAACGGCGTCTCGGCGAGCTCGGTGAGCGGCACCGGCCGGCGACGGCGTGCCCACGGGTGCGACCGGGCGACGACGACGGCGAGCCGGTCCGTGGCAACGGTCCGCGAGCTGAGCCCACGAGGCACTGTGGGCGCTTCGGTGAACCCGATGCTGATCTCGCGACGGGCAGCAAGCTCGGTCACCTGCTCGGAGTTGGTCACCCGCAGGCTGAGCTGAACGCCGGGCGACTGCCGCTGCAGCTCCGCGAGCCAGGCCGGCAGGAAGTTCTCGGCGAGCGTCATGCTGGCCGCGAGCCGCAGGTCCTGGTCCCGGGCCGTACGGAGCGCCGTCGCGCCGGCCATCAGGGTGTGGACTTCGCCGAGCACGCGCTCGGACCATTGGCAGACGGCTTTGCCTTCGGTAGTGAGCACCGAGCCATGGGTTCCGCGTTCGGCGAGCGGCAGCCCGAGCCTGCGCTCCAGCATGCTGAGCCGTTTGCTGGCCGCCGGCTGGCTGATCTGCAGCCGGTCCGCGGCCTGGCCGAGGCTGCCGAGCTCGGCGACGAGCGTGAGCAGCATCAGGCTGTCGAGATCCGGCAGGGGTTCGCTCATAACCACTGATTATGAGCAGTTGCCGGATTGCCGGGTACCCCGCCCGAGCGGGGGCGACGATGCTCGACGGCAGAGCCCACCCAAGGGCACCGATCACAGGGAGACCGCCAGCATGTCGCACCACCTCGACACACCGCTCGCCCGGCAGAACGGCCAGCTCTACATCGACGACCTGTACGTGTTCCCGGGGCACGAGAGCACGGTGTTCGTCATGGACGTCAACTCGACGATCACCGAGCCCGACGTCCAGCCCGGCTTCCATTCCGAGGCCCGCTACGAGTTCAAGGTGCACGTCGACGACGCGGAGACCGAGACACTCACCTACCGGGTGTCCTTCGAAGAGCGCGACGTGTACGGCGGGCAGCCGCTGACCGTGCACGTGCTGACCGGCGACGACGCTTCGAACGACGAGGCCGAGGGCGAGCTTGTCCTGCAGGGCGACGCAGGTCAGCCGGTCGAGGGGCCGGGCATCCGGCTGTGGGCCGGGCTGATCGCGGACTCCTTCTACATCGATCTGGCGCTGCTGGCCCGGGTCAATGCCGCCGTACACGACGGGACCGCTGTCGACCTGTCCGGCTGGCAGCCCGAGCAGGCGCAGAACAGCTTCGCCGGCACCACCGTCGAGTCGATCGTGCTGGAGATCTCGCATCAGCACCCGGTGCTGCGGCCCGGCGCCCGGATCGGGGTCTGGTGCACCACGAAGCTGGCCACCGACGCCGGTGGGTGGCGGCAGATCAACCGTGCCGGTCACCCGATGATGTGGCCGATCTTCTGGCCTGACGACACCCGGTTCACCTACCCGGCCAACACCCGGCACCCCTCCCAGGACTTCGAGGCCGACGGCAAGAACCTGGCCGAACGCGTCACCGCGGTCGTCGCGGCCGGCGGCACGTCGGACGATCCGCACGGGTACGGCGAAACCGTCGCCCGCCAACTGTTCCCCGACGTACTCCCCTATCGCGTCGGCACCCCGGCCACCTTCGGCTTCGCAACCCGCAACGGCCGCACGCTCGCCGACAACGCCCCCGAGGTGATGCTCTCCCTGGTCGCCGGCACTGCCATCCCCTCCGGCCTGAAGCCCTCCATCTCCACCCGCCTCCGCCAACCCAACTTCCCCTACGTCGTCCCCGCCTGACGCCGCCGGCGGGCCGCGGCACCTAGGGTCTTCGGCGGTTCGGCGTCGGTCGTCGGGCGACTCGGCGGCCGGTGTCGGACTGCCAGTAGAGGACTGAGCGGCCGGATCGGCGGCGTTCGAGGAGGCCGGCGTCCGTGAGCACGCGGAGATGGTCGGACACCGTGGCCGGCGACAGACCGGTCGTGGCGACCAGGACCGTCGTGCTGACCGGGTTCGCGGCCTCGACCAGGATCCGCGCGCGGTTGCGGCCGAGCAGTTGCACCAGCGGCTCGGTCTGGGGTTCGGCGCCGGCGAAAATCCCGGAGACGGGGTAGGTCAACGCGAACCGGTCCGGCTTGCGCCAGGAGACGTTCACACCTCTCGTGTGCGCCGCGATGAACATCAGGTCCTGCCCGCGGATGTCCGTGACCGGGTAGTCCCAACGGTTGATCTGGATCCGCCCGTCGCCCAGCCACCGAACATCCGGCCCGAGCCCTTCCAGCACCCCGGACCAGCCGTGCTCACTCAGCCTGGACGTCCGGGACATGATGTCGGCCTGGAGCAGTCGCAACCGCCGCGGCCACTCGGGCTCGATCGTTTCCGTCCAGATCCAGGTGAGCAGCTCGGCCGCTTGCCCGCCCAGGCCGGTCGACTCGAGCAGGACGTCCGGCAGCGGCGTCCGTACGACGCTCAGGTCCGCCCGGATGTCGTCGTCGTCCAGGCTGATCATCAACTCGAGCTCGTCGGCCAGCACCTGGTCCGGCTCCAACGGCGGGACGGTGATGAAGTCGGCAACCCAGCTCCGGCCGAAGGCGTTGTCGACAATCGCCGCCCAGACCGGGTTTTGCCGCAACTGGTCCTGGAACGCGGCCACGTGGGCGTCCTTCCACGCGCGGTACCACGGCTCGGTCGGCGCCCGCAGCATCTTCAGCGCGGACACCGTCTCGGTGAGCTGCGAGGTGCCGAACCGGGCGTTCGCCAGGGTGTCGGCATCGGCCAGGAACTCGGACAACGTTTCGCCTCCACCCGAAACTGTAGGCGGCGCCGGCGCATCCGTCGATCCTCACTGGCATGACGACGTACCGGCAGCTCTTCGCGAATCGGGAGTTCCGCAGCCTGTGGATCGGGAGCGCGCTCGGCAACGCGTCGGCGACCATGACGAGCTTGACGCTCGCCCTGATGGTCGACGCCGCGACCGGGTCCGCGCTGCTGGCGGCAATGGTGATGTTCGGGCCGTCGCTGGCCCAGGTGCTGGGCGCGTCCACGCTGATGTCCGCGGCGGACACCGCGCGGCCGCGCCGGGTGCTGACGCTACTCGCCGGATTGTCGACAATCGCCGCCGCCGTCCAGGCCGCCTTCGACCTCGGCGCTGGGCTCCGGCTGCTGATCACGCTGCTGGTGGCCTACGGACTGTCGATCGGTTCCGGGGTCCGCTCCGGCCTGCTGAACGAGGTGGTCGGCCAGGACCAGTTCGTCCTCGGCCGTTCGGCGATGAACCTGTCGGTCGGCGCGATGCAGATCGCCGGCTTCGGCACAGCGGGATTGTTGCTCCAGGACCTCAGACCGTCGGACGTCCTCTGGCTGGCCGCGGCCTGCTCGGCGCTGGCGATCCCGGTGATCTGGTTCGGCCTGCTCGACCGGAAGCCACGCCGCCTCGCCCGCACCAGCCTCGTGGAGACCTGGCGCGGCAATCAGCGGTTGCTCGGCCAGGCCCGGACCCGCCCGTTGCTGCTGGCCCTGACTCTCCCCAACGGACTCGTCGTCGGTTGCGAGGCCCTCTTCGTCCCGTACGCCGGTTCGGACGCCGGCTGGCTGCTGGCCGCGGGTGCCGCCGGCATGATGACCGGCGACCTGGTCGTCGGCCGCTTCCTCAGCCGCTCCGGTCGCCGCACGGCCGGGCGCTGGCTGCGCATCATGCTGGCCGTGCCGTTCCTCGGCTTCGCGTTCGACCTGCACATCGCCGTACTTGCTGGGCTCGTCGCACTCGGCAGCAGTGGCTACGCGGCATCGCTGTCCCAGCAGGAGGTGCTCGTCGACCTGACGCCGACGGATCTCCGCGGGCAGGTGCTCGGGCTGGAGTCGGCGCTGCGGATGACGACGTTCGGGGTGGTCGCGATCCTGGCCGGCGCGCTCGCCGACCTCACCTCCCCCGCCCCGGCGATCACAGCCCTCGCCGCCGCGTCGCTGCTGGTCTCGCTCGTCCTCACCCGGCCGCTGGCCCGCGTGATGAACCCCGAGGCCCGGATAGGCTCGCGCCATGGAGGTAGTGCGGCTGCGGAGGGTCTCGAAGAGGTACGGCCGCCGGCGTGAGGTCCTCGCGGACGTCGACCTGCAGCTCGCTGCCGGCGAGCTGCTCGCTCTGGTCGGCGCGAACGGCTCGGGCAAGTCGACCGTCCTGAAGCTCATGGTCGGCCTGTCGCGGCCGACGTCGGGGACGGTACGGCGGAGTGCCCGGATCGTCAGCTACGTGCCGGACGTGTTCGCGTCCCACGATCGGCTCTCGGCGTCGGCGTACCTGCGCCACATGGGACGGATCCGCGGGCTCAGCGCGCACGCGGCCAAGGCGCGATCCGATGCACTGCTGGAGAGGCTGGCCCTCGCGGGCGGCGCGGGCACCCCGATGCGGAAGCTGTCGAAAGGCAACGCGCAGAAGGTCGCACTGGCCCAGGCGTTGCTCGAACCTCCCGAGCTGCTGGTGCTCGACGAGCCGTGGTCCGGACTGGACGCAACCGCGCACAGCACCTTGCGCGAGCTTCTCGCCGAGACCGCGGCGGCAGGCGCGGCGGTCGCCTTCACCGAGCACTCCGACCACGTCGTCCGCTCGACAGCGACCCGAGTCTGCGAGCTCCGCGACGGCAGGCTGGTCACCTCAGCCCGAACCTCCGTCACCGAGATCTCCCTGGTGGCCGGCCAACCGCTCGACTGGACCACCCAACCCAACGTCCTGGAGGTACGGCGGCACGCCGACGGCGTCACGTTGTCACTACCGACCGGCCGCCACGACGCCGCCTTGCTGACCGCGTTGAACCACGGATGGTCGGTCACCACGGTTCGCCAGGTGAGGTCCGAGTGACCGCTCTCTACCGCTACCTGATCACTAGCGTCCTGCTCTCCCAGCGCTATCTGCCACCCACCCTGATCTTCCTGGCCGCGCTGGCTGTCGGCACGAGCTCGGACTCCGGCCCGCTCGAGTCGTCCTACGCGTTCTGCGTGCTCGCGATGCTGGTCTGCTCGACCTGGCTGACCGTTGCCATCGTCAACCACGAGGACCCGACCCAGCACCAGATCACCCTGGTGATGATCGGCGACTCGCTGCGCGTCCTCGCGATCACGGTCGCCGTGGTCCTGACCTGGTGCACCCCGCTGCTGGCGATTGGGCTCGCCTACCCGATCGTCACCGGCAAGCATGTCGTGACCGTCGGCGCGCTCGCCGTCGGCGCCGCGGCTCAGCTCTCCGCCGCGATGATCGGCAGCGCGATCGGCCTGCTGTGCTCGCGCCTCGTCATCCCGCGGATCGGGATCGCCACGCTGACCGCGGCCGCGGCGATCCTCGCCGTACTGCTGCTCCGCTGGATCTCGCCGATCCGGCCGCTGATGACGCTGCTGTCCAACGAGCACTCGCCGGCCGACAACGCCGTACCACTCACTCTGCTGACGGCGTTGTCGGCGGTCCTCCTGATCGCCGCGGTCCTTGCGACCCGCGCGCTGGCGGATCGCTAGCGGCTGAAGCCGGCGGTCAGGCCGCTGAGGAGCTGGCGGCGGCCGATGGCGTAGAGGATGACGATGGGCAGCGTGCTCAGCATGACCGACGCGAGCACGGCCGGGATGTTGACGCTGAACTGCCCCTGGAAGGTCCACAGGCCGAGCGGAAGCGTGCGCTTGTCGGGGCTCTGGGTCAGGATCAGCGGCAGCAGGAAGCCGTTCCACACGGCCAGGCCGTTGTAGATGCTGACCGTGACGAGGGCCGGCCGGGTCAGCGGCAGGGCGAGCTTGCGGAGCATGTCCCACTCACTCGCGCCGTCGACCCGCATCGACTCGAACAGCTCCTTCGGCACGTCCCGGATGAAGTTCGTCAGCACCAGCACCGACAGCGGGATCGCGAACGCGACCGACGGCAGGATGATCGCCAGCAGGCTGTCGTACAGGCGCATCCGGATGATCAGCAGGTAGACCGGGATGATCGTGGCCTGCAGCGGGATCGCCAGACCCATCAGGAACATGCCGTTGATCCCGGCCAGGAACCTGCTGCCGGCGCCCCGGACGATCGCGTACGCGGCCATGAACGCGATCGCGACGGCCGGGATCACGGTGCCGGCCGTCACGATGACGCTGTTCAGGAAGTACTGGCCGAAGTCGTTCTCGATCACCAGCCGGTAGTTCGCCAGCGTCGGGTCGGCCGGGAGCGCGAACGGGTTCTGGCTGAAGTACGCCGTCTGGTCCTTGAAGCTGGTCACCACGATCCAGTACAGCGGGACCATCACGATCACCAGCCACAACCAGGCCGCGGCGCCGCCGAACCAGTTGAGCTGCAGGAGCTTGCGGACGTTCAAGCGTGCCCGGGAGGGACGGCGGCCGGCCGTCTGCGCCTCGGTGGTCGCCACTGCCATGTCACGCACCTTCCTGCTGGCTGGACGTCAAACTCCCGCCGAGCCTTCGCAGCAAGAGCGCGAGCGCCAGGCCGAAAAGCACCAGCAGAACGGCGATCACACTCGCCGGGCCCATCAGGTTCGCCTGGAAACCGCGCTTGTACATGTCGAGCGCGAGCACCCGGGTGGCGTCACCGGGACCGCCGGCGGTGAGCACGAAGATCAGGTCGAAGAAGGTCAGCGAACCCACCAGGATCAGCGTCGACGACGTGATGATCGTGTACTTCAGCTGCGGCACGGTGATGCTGAAGAACTGCCGGACCCGGCCGGCGCCGTCGATCGCGGCTGCCTCGTACATCGAGGTCGGGATCTGCCGGACCCCGCCTTGGTAGATCAGGGAGTGGAACGGGATGAACTGCCAGGACACGACGAAGATGACCACGCCGAGGGCGAGCGTCTCGTTGCCGAGCCAGTCCTGGGTGAGGAATCCGATCTTCAACCCGGGGCCGAGCCCGAAATTCGGGTCCAGCAGGGCCTTGTAGGTGATCGCGATCGCGGCCGAGCTGAGCAGCAGCGGGATGAAGAACAGCACCGCGAGGAAACCGCGGTAGCGCTGCCGGCCGGCCAGGAAGGTGCCGATCAGCATGCTGATCGGCGTCTGCACCGCCCAGGACAGGATCATGATCTCGAACGTCACCCAGATCGTGTGCGGCAGCGCGGGGTCGTCGAGCACCGAGCGCCAGCTGTCGAACCCGGCCGGGTGGATCGCACCGAGACCGTCCCACTGGGTGAAGCTGAGGAACAGGACACCGAACAGCGGCACGATGCCGAAGGCGATGAACATGACCAGCGCGGGCAGCGCCATCCAGGCGACGGAACCGCTCCGCCCGGCGCCGCCGGACGGAGCTTTGCGGCCAGTGGCCGGCAGGACAGGCGGAGCGGTCGTCGTCATGGGGCCCTCCCGGCCGGAGGCGAGGCCAAAGGCACTGTCACTGCCCGATCACCGCGTTCATGCTGTCGGCGAACTGCTGGGGGGAGATCGACAGCTGGAACAGCTTGGCGATGTTGTCGAGCAGCGTCTCGGCCTGGGTCGGGCTGAGCGCCTGGTCCCAGGACTGCTGGAAGCTCTTCGCGTTCGCCGAGGTGTCGTAGACGAAGTTCAGCCACTCGGAGTCGTTCTTGTCCGTCACCGAGGACAGCTTGTCCTTGGCGCTCGTCACCACCGGGATGTTGCCGGACTGCACCCAGGCCTCGACCGAGGCGTCGTCGAGGGTGTTGTTGGCCAGGAACTTCTTCGCGGTCTCCTTCTCGCCGGCGCTGGCCTTGGAGGAGATGGACAGGTACTGCCCCGGGTTGCCGACCGTGTTGCTCGGGTCGCCCTTGCCGCCGTCGACCGGCGGGAAGTTCATGTAGCCGAGGTGGCCGCCGGTGACGAAGTCGCCGCCGGAGGCCTTCATGTTGCCGTAGGTCCAGGCGCCGTGCAGCATCATCGCGGCCTTGCCGGTGAACAGCAGCGCCTGGTCGGCGTTGGAGTCGGCGGTGATCGAGGAGAAGCCCTTGATGAAGCCGTTCGCCTTGATCAGGTTCTGCATCTCCTCCAGCGCCTTCAGCGCCGACGGGTCCGACCAACTGTTCGGCTTGCCGTCGAAGATGTTCTGGAAGACCTCGGCGCCGCCGATCCGGTCGAACAGGAACTCCAGCCACATCATGTTGGTCCAGCGCGACTGGCCGCCGAGCGAGAACGGCGCGATGCCGGCGTTGTTGAACTTCGGCACCAGGTCCATGATGTCGCCCCAGGACTTGGGCGGCTCGACACCGACCTTCTGGAAGGACCGCTTGTCGTAGAACAGCACGATCGGCGTCGTGGTCTCGACCGGCATCGCGTAGATCTTGCCGCCGACCGTCGCGGCGCCGAAGGCGGACGGGAAGATCGACTGCTTCAGCGCCGACTGCTCCCCGAACCACGAGGTCAGGTCCTCGACCTGGTTGGCGTCGACGTAGCTCTTCAGGCCACCGCCGCCCCAGCCCCAGATCAGCGTCGGCCCCTGGCCGGCCCCGATCGCGGTCTTGATCTTCTGCTTGAACGCGTCGTTCTGGAACTCGGTGAACTTGATCTGGGTGCCCGAGTTCGCGTCGTTGAACCGCTTGACCTGCGCTTCCCGGATCGCCTGCTGCGGCTGGCCGGTCAGGAACCAGTACGACGCACCGCTGCCGGCCGCCGCACCACCCGTGGAGCCGCCGGAGCTCTGTGGGCCGGAAGTGCCGCAGGCAGCCAGTCCGGCCGCGAGCGCGCCGCCGCCGACCAGGCCGAGAAAGGAACGCCGAGATGTCGTGATGGGATCCACAGTGATCTCCGTACTCCAGGCCGCGGACCCGCTCCACGGCGCGTGGCTGTCGGGGCGCTCAAGGCCCCCCGATTAAGACTATGTTTCGTAACGTAGATTTCGAGAGTTTCGCTGTCAAGACTTGAACTACCGTCAGTTTGGGGTCACAGTGAGGTCACGGATTCCCTGCTGTCACAGGAGATCCATAGACTTCCCGAGCACCGTGACGAGGGCGGAGAGCCGCCCCGAAACTTCGAAAAGTTTTCGATACTTTGTCACGGCAAAGGGCCCAGGTTAAGGGAGAATTTCTTGTCCACGCCGACCTCCTCCAGCGTGCCGGACCGTCCCTGGCTCGACCCCGCGCTCGCGCCCGACAAGCGCGCCGAGCTGCTCCTGCAGGCGATGACACCGGCGGAGAAGGTCGCGCAGCTCGGCAGCCGGTGGGCCGGTAACGACATGGCCGACCACGAGCTCCCCGAAGAGGAGACGATCAACGTCGCGCCGATGGAGGACGTGTTCGCGGCCGGTGGCTCGCTGTCGCTCGAGGAGGCGAGCCGGCACGGACTCGGCCACCTCACCCGGGTCTGGGGCAGCGTCCCGCAGTCGGTCGAGCACGGTGTCGAGGAGCTGATCCGCCAGCACCATGTAGTGCTCGAGGGATCCCGGCTCGGCGTCCCGGCCCTGGTCCACGAGGAGTGCCTCACCGGCTTCACGACGTACGGCGCGACCGTCTACCCGGCATCGATCGCCTGGGGCGCCACGTTCGATCCCGCGCTGGTCGAGCGGATGGCCGCGGCGATCGGGCGCGACATGGCCGCGGTTGGTGTGCACCAGGGGTTGTCGCCGGTGCTCGACGTCGTCCGTGACTATCGCTGGGGCCGGGTCGAGGAGACGATCGGCGAGGATCCGTACCTGGTGGCCATGCTCGGGTCGGCGTACGTCCGCGGGCTGCAGAGTGCCGGCGTGGTCGCGACGCTGAAGCACTTCGCCGGGTACTCGGCGTCCAGGGCCGGGCGCAACCACGGGCCGGTGTCGATGGGGCGTCGCGAGCTGCTCGACTTCATCCTGCCGACGTTCGAGACCGCGATCGCGACGGCCGACGCGGGCTCGGTGATGAGCTCGTACTCCGACATCGACGGCCTGCCGGCGAGTGCGGATCCGTGGCTGTTCACCGACGTACTGCGCACGGAGTGGGGGTTCGGCGGCACGGTCGTGTCGGACTACTGGGCGGTGCCGTTCCTCTCGTCGATGCACCGGGTCGCGTCCGACAATGCGGACGCCGGTGTGGTCGCGCTGACGGCCGGCACCGATGTCGAACTGCCGGACACCATCGGGTTCGCCGGCCTGCTCGAGAAGGTGCAGTCGGGTGTCGTCTCCGAGGAACTGGTCGATCGCGCGGCCCGGCGGTTGCTGCTGCAGAAAGTCAAGCTCGGCCTGCTCGATCCCGACTGGACCCCGGAGGGCTCGGTGCGCGCGGGCGGCGTCGACCTCGACTCGGCCGAGAACCGGGAGATCGCCCAGCGGCTCGCCGAGCGCTCGGTCATCCTCCTCGACGCCGGTACGGCGTTGCCGCTGGCGACCGGCCTGCGCAAGATCGCGGTGGTCGGGCCGTGCGCGGCCGACCCGCGCACGCTGATGGGCTGCTACGCGTTCCCGAACCACGTGCTCCCCCGCTACCCCGACCGCGGTTTCGGGATCGACGTCCCCAGCCAGATCGATGCCCTGCGCAACGAGATCGGCGACGCGGAG
Source organism: Kribbella sp. NPDC050820 (assembly GCF_040653975.1). Classification (NCBI taxonomy): domain Bacteria; kingdom Bacillati; phylum Actinomycetota; class Actinomycetes; order Propionibacteriales; family Kribbellaceae; genus Kribbella; species Kribbella sp. NPDC050820. The sequence goes on along the minus strand of NZ_JBFAHB010000002.1, from coordinate 66,348 downwards.
CTCGTGCACGCCAAGGGTTGTGAGGTCACCGGCGACGACCGGTCCGGTATCGAGGCCGCGGTCGCGGCGGCCCGGGACGCCGAGCTGTGCATCGCGTACGTCGGTGATCGCTCCGGACTGTTCGGCCACGGCACCTCCGGCGAAGGCTGTGACGCCGAGGACCTGCGGCTTCCCGGCGTACAGGGTGAGCTGCTCGACCAACTGCTCGACACCGGTACGCCGGTCGTCGTGGTGGTCGTCTCGGGCCGTCCGTACGCGCTCGGCGACTTCGCGGACCGACTCGCCGGGCTGGTCCAGGCGTTCCTTCCCGGCCAGGAGGGTGCGGCCGCGATCGCCGGCGTACTGAGTGGGCGGATCGTGCCGAGCGGCAAGCTGCCGGTGCAGATCCCGCGCCACGTCGGCGGGCAGCCGGGCACGTACCTGCAGCCCGCGCTCGGCAGTGTGGAGAGCGCCGGGATCAGCGGGCTGGAGGCGCGGCCGCTGTTCCCGTTCGGGTACGGAGCGTCGTACACCAGCTTCGAGGTCGGCGACCTGCGCGTCAGCGCGACCGAGATCGGGAGCGACGGTGAGTTCACCGCGACCGTCCGGGTCCGCAACACCGGCGACCGGGCCGGCGACGAGGTCGTCCAGCTCTACCTGCACGACGTGGTGGCCCGGATCGCCCGCCCGCTGAAACAGCTGACCGGCTTCGCGCGGGTGTCGCTGGAGCCGGGCGAGGCCGCCGATGTCACCTTCCGTGTGCACGCCGATCGCACCGCGTACACCGGGCCGGACCTGCAGCGAATCGTCGAGCCGGGTGACGTCGAGGTGATGATCGGCACGTCGTCACTGGACCTGCCGTGTCGGGCTTTTGTCCGGGTTACCGGGGATGTGAGGGTGGTGGGACACGATCGCGTGCTGACCACCCCGGTCGAGTTGACGCCGGTGGTGACCGAGGGAGCAGGAGGAGGATGATGGGATGCCGCGGTTGAAGGGTCGCGTCACCCTGGCCACCGTGGCCGGCACGGCCGGGGTGTCGGTCGCCACGGTCTCCAAGGTGCTCAACGGCCGCAGCGACGTCTCGCCGGCCACCCGGGCCCGGGTCCAGGACATCCTCGAGAAGCACGGGTACGTCGGCCGCCGGCCGGAGCCGGTCGAGCGCGACAGCGTCGAGCTCTTCTTCCAGGGTGTGCTGAACGCCTACTCGGTCGAGGTGATCCAGGGCGTCGTCGAGGCCGGGCAGGTGGCCGGCGTGGACGTCGTACTGAACGCCCATCCTCCGCACCCGCAGACCTCGAGCTCCGGCCGGGCCGCGCGCTGGATCCGGGAGCTGATCGGCAACGGCCGGCGCGCCGCGATCGGCATCACCAGCGAGCTCGCCGACGCCGACCTCGCCGCGCTGTCCCGGGCCCGGCTGCCGCTCGTGGTCGTCGATCCGATCGACATCCCGCAGCCGGACGTGACGAGCGTCGGCTCGACCAACTTCGCCGGCGGGATGGCGGCCACCCAGCACCTGCTGTCCCTCGGCCACCACCGGATCGCGTACATCGGCGGTCCGCCGACCTCAGGCTGCAACCAGGCCCGGATGAGCGGGTTCCGCAGCGCGATGGACGCGGTCGGCGCGCCGGTGCCGCCGGAGTACATCTGGCTGCGGGACTTCCTGTACGACGACGGTCTGGCCGGCGGGGCCGCCATGCTCGACCTGCCGGACCGGCCGACTGCGATCTTCGCCGGCAGCGACGAGGTCGCCCTCGGCATCCTGGAGGCGGCCCGCGCCCGCGGCCTGCGCGTCCCCGAGGACCTCAGCGTGGTCGGCTTCGACGACACCGAGGTCGCCCGGCTCGCCTCTCCCCCGCTCACCACGGTGAAGCAGCCACTGCGCGAGATGGGCGCCGTAGCACTACGCACAGCCCTGCAGCTGGCTGCCGGCGAAAAGGTCGACTCCCACCATGTGGAGCTGGCAACGACCCTGATCATCCGGTCCTCGGCCGCGCCCAACCACTACCCGCGGCCCAGAGCCGCCGACCGCCCGGCCTGACGCAGCGCCGGACCTGCTCACTCGCCTGTTCTTCTACCGACGGTTTGTTGCCCGGTGCGCCGATTCGGCGTACCGTTGTGTGTTTGTGCGGAGACATAAAAAAAGACGCCCGGTGGGGCATCTAATAACAGATTAGCAGGAAATTCCGCTCTGTGCAAACACCTATTGGGGGCAGTGTGACGGACGAGGTGCTGGTGCGCGAGATCGCCGTGGAACAAGGCGATGTGACGAGGATGTACGACCGGCTCGACGTTCTCCGGGAGCGGGCCCGCGGGGAATTGGCGCGGGTTCAGCGCGAGGAGACCACCGAGACCGAGCAGGCCTGGGCCGAACGCGAGTCTTTCACCGATCTGTTCGCCGGACGGTTCTCGCAATTGTCGTCGGTGGAACGCGGGTTGTGTTTCGGCCGGATCGACACCGGCGACGGCGGGCGCTTCCACGTCGGCCGGATCGGGCTGTTCGACGAGGACTACGACCCGCTCCTGATCGACTGGCGGACACCGGTCGCGCAGGTGTTCTACCGCGCGACGCCGGCCGACCCGCTCGGCGTCACCCGGCGCCGGCACATCCGGCTGTACGGCCGCACGGTGGTCGGCGTGGACGACGACGTACTGGATCTGGAGGCACTCGGCGACACCGAACGCCGGACGCTGATCGGCGAGGCCGCGCTGATGGCGTCACTCGGCGCGAGCCGCACCGGCCGGATGAACGAGATCGTCGCGACGATCCAGACCGAGCAGGACGAGATCATCCGCTCCGGGCTGCCCGGCGTGCTGGTGGTCCAGGGCGGTCCGGGCACCGGCAAGACCGTGGTCGCGCTGCATCGCGCGGCGTACCTGCTCTACACGCATCGCGAGCAGCTGTCGCGGAGCGGCGTACTGGTCGTCGGGCCCAACGCGACCTTCCTGCGCTACATCGATCAGGTGCTCCCCTCGCTCGGTGAGACCGATGTCGTGCTGGCGACTGTCGGCGAGCTCTACCCGGGCGTAGACGCGACTGCGGCGGAGTCCCAGGCGGCGGCCCGGGTCAAGGGCGACGAGGCGATGGCCGACGTCCTCGCGCGGGCCGTGCGTGACTTCCAGCTGGTGCCGACGGCCCCGATCGAGCTGAAGGTGGATCAGCATGATCTCGTACTGCGGCCGAGCGTCGTACGGAAGGCTCGGGAGCGGGCCCGGGCCACGGACCGGCCGCACAACCGGGCTCGGCTCGTCTTCGTGCGTGCGATTCTCACGGCGTTGACCAATCAGATCGCCGATCGGCTCGGGCGGCGGTATCTCGGGACCGAGGACCTCGAGGACATCCGCAAGGAGCTGACCGAGGACGACAAGGTTCAGGCGCTACTGGTCCGGCTCTGGCCCGAGCTCACGCCGCAGATCCTGGTGTCCGTGCTGCTGTCGTCACCGGAGCGACTCAAGGCCGCGGCGCCGCACCTGACCGACGACGAGCTGGCAGCGGTACGGCGGCCGGTCGACGCCGAGTGGACGCAGTCCGACGTCGCGCTCCTCGACAAGGCGGCCGAGCTGCTCGGCGACACCGACGGAACCGTTGCCGCACGCAACCGGAAGGAGTCGGACGACGCGGCGGCCGAGCAGGTCCACTGGGAGTACGCCCGGGGCGTCATCGACATCGAGCTCACCGCCGACCGGATCACCATCGAGCCGTGGGAGATCGAGGAGTTCGCCGCGCTCGTCCACCACCGGACGCAACTGATCGAGAACCCCGGCACCGTGGCCGAACGGGCCGCGTCCGACCGCACCTGGGTGTTCGGACACGTCATCGTGGACGAGGCGCAGGAGCTGTCCGCGATGGACTGGCGGATGCTGATGCGCCGGTGCCCGCGTCGCTCGATGACGCTGGTCGGAGACGTCGCGCAGACCGGCTCGGCGGCGGGAATCGCCTCGTGGGCCGATGTTCTGGACAAGTACGCGCCGCGGCGGTGGCGGAGCGCGGAGCTGACGGTGAACTACCGCACGCCCACCGAGATCATGGCCGTCGCCGGGAACGTGCTGGCCGCGATCGACCCGTCGCTCAGCCCGCCGGCTTCGGTCCGCCAGACCGGCACCCAGCCGTGGCTCGACTCGGTGCCCGCGGACGCGTTCGTGGACGCGCTCGTGACCACGATCAGGTTCGAGCGCCAGGCGATCGACGACGGGCGGCTCGCGGTCATCGTCCCGGCCTCGCGGTACGACGAGCTGGCCGCCGTACTCCCGGACGTTGCCCACGGCCACGACCCGGCCGTCCTCGACGCCGGCGCCGCCCTGCTCGACGTGGCCCAGTCCAAAGGCCTCGAGTTCGACGCCGTCCTGATCGCCGACCCGGCCACCATCATCACCGACTCCCCCCGCGGCCTCTCCGACCTCTACGTAGCCATCACCCGAGCGACCAAGCGCCTCACCATCCTCACCCCAGGCCCCCTCCCAGCGGTACTGCGTTGACCAGGACGACGTAGGTGGTGGTGCCGATCCCAACGCTGAGGATGGTCCGGCGACCGAGGAGGAGATGTGCGGCCGCGGTCACCGCAACAGCAAGGATCGCGTAGGGCATCGCGCCGGGGGCTTCGGTGACGGTGGTGTGCAGGGCTGCGGCGGCGAGGACGGCGAGGATGCCCACCGGCATCCAGAGCGCGAACTCCTGCACGACGGTCGACGTACGGAGGGTGCGGAGGATCGCGAAGGGTACGGCGCGCAACGCGAGGGTGATGGTGAAGACGATCGCCAGGACGGCGACGACGTACGACGTACTAGGCATGGACGACCTTCAGGGCGTGACGGGCGAGCAGGAGAACGACGAAGAGGACGAGAGCGGTGAGCATCGCGGCTCCCGGCGTGAGCACCAGGGCGACCACAACGCTGCCCAAGGCGAGCAGCAGGGATGGGAGCTCGCGCCGGGAGCGGAACGCGTCGAGCGTGAGCACGGTGAAGAGCGCGCAGAGTGCGAACTCCAGGCCCTTGATCGGCGCGGGCAAGGCGGCACCGAGCGCGACGCCGACGAATCCGCCGCCGACCCAGTAGGTCTGGCAGGTCAACTGCATCGCGATCAGCCGGCTGGCCGAGCGTTCGGACGGCGGGAGGGAGGCTTGTACGGCGTACGCCTCGTCGATCATCGCGTAGACGGCGTACGCCTTGGCGAAGCGGTTCTTCACCAGGTCGAGCGGGAACGAGAACGCGTAGAAGACATGCCGGAAGTTGACCACGACAACAGTCAGCGCCACCGCGGCCAAGGGCGCGGTGGTGGCGATCATGCCAACGAGCAGCAACTCGAGCGAACCGGCGAACGCCGCCAGCGAGAGCGCCGGCGCGATCCACCACGGCAGTCCGGCCTGGACGACGAGCAGGCCGAGCGCGATGCCGAGCGGGAAGATCCCGAGCCCGGCGGAGAACGAGTCACGGATCCCCGCGCCGGCAGCGCCGTAACGAGGGACCAGCAGAGTTTGAGGCACCTCTTCATGGTCCCGGAAATGCAGTGAGAGGTGGTTGCGAAGATTGCCCTCGGGACGCCGCTCTGTGCAATCATCAGGCCATGGATGCCGTCGATCGCGCAATAATCGCAGAGTTGACCCGCGACGGGCGGTTGACCAACGTCGAGCTGGCCGGGCGGGTCGGTCTCACCGCCGGGCCGTGTCTGCGGCGGGTGCAGCGGCTCGAGGCCGACGGCGTGATCCAGGGTTACCAGGCTGTGCTCGACCCGGCTGCACTGGGACGGTCGTTCGAGGTGCTGCTCAACATCACTCTCGAGGCCAACGACGCCGCGGCCGTCGATCGGTTCGAGCAGACGCTGGTCGCGCTCGACGAGGTCACCGAGCTCCGGCGCCTGTTCGGCACACCCGACTACTTCGTCCGCGTCGCAGTCGCCGACCTGACCGCGTACGAGGCGTTCCTCAGCACCCACGTCCTCCCGATCCCCCGGGTCCAGCGGGTCACCTCCGCCTTCACCATGAAGGTCATCAAGTGAGCGAGCCCTCACGCTCGGTGAGATCTTTGGGTAATTGAGTAAAGTCCGTAACGAAAAGGCTCCCGGAAAGGCCTGTCCTGACGTAATCTGCCGGACCATGCACAGAGGCGAGCCCGCCCGGCCCAACGTTGCACAATCGGTGATCCTGTTCCTGCTGGTCAGCGGTCTGTGCGGCGCCCTCGTCGCCGGACTTGCGCTTCCGTTCGCCGGCCTGGCCGGCGTCACCACGGAGAAGGCGCACGACACCGTCCAGTTCCTTCCGCAGGACCTGCAGACGGCGCCGCTGGCCCAGAAGAGCCAGATCCTGGCGGCCGACGGCTCGCTGATCGCCACGCTGTACCAAGAGAACCGCACGCCGGTCACGCTGAAGCAGATCAGCCCGGTGATGCTGAAGGCGATCGTCGCGATCGAGGACGACCGCTTCTACCAGCACGGTGCGCTGGACGCGAAGGGGACGCTGCGCGCGCTGCTGCGCAACCAGTCCCAGGGCTCGGTCCAGCAGGGCGGCTCCAGCATCACCCAGCAGTACGTGAAGCTCAGCCTGGTCGCGAAGGCGCGCACGCCGGAGGAGATCCAGGCCGCCACCGCGGAGACCTACGAGCGCAAGGTCGCCGAGCTCCGCTACGCGATCGCGATCGAGAAGCAGTACTCCAAGGACGAGATCCTCAACCGCTACCTGAACCTCGCCTTCTTCGGCGACCGCTCGTACGGCGTCGAGGCGGCGGCGATGCACTACTTCGGGGTGCACGCGGCCAAGCTCAACCTGCCGCAGGCCGCACTGCTGGCCGGCCTGGTGAAGAACCCGACCGGGTACAACCCGACCAACAACCCGAAGCGGGCCAAGGAGCGCCGCGACGTGGTGCTGCGCCGGATGCAGGAGCTGAACATCATCTCGGCCAAGGAGGCCCGGGACGCGCTCAAGACGCCGGTGCTGGACCCGGCCAAGATCCGCAACGTGCCGAGCGGCTGCGCCAACTCGAAGTACCCGTTCTACTGCGACTACATCGTGGCCGCGCTGAAGGACAACCCGGCGTTCGGCAAGACCGGCGAGGACCGGGAGAACTACATCGAGACCTCCGGCCTGATCGTGCGCACGTCACTGGACCCGAAGATCCAGAAGGCGGCCCAGGCCTCGATCGACAAGCACTCCAAGCCGACCGACACCGCGGTCGCCGCGATCACCGTCGTCGAGCCGGGCACCGGCCTGGTGAAGGCGATGGCGCAGAGCCGGACGTACGGCAGCAAGAAGGGCCAGACGTCGTACAACTACAACGTCGAGAAGTCGTACCCGGGCGGCTTCGGCGGCTTCCAGAACGGCTCGACGATGAAGGCGTTCACGATCGCGGCCGCGATCGGCGGGGGCGTCCCGATGACGTACCGGATCGCCTCGCCGCAGACCATCGACCTGAGCAACAAGAAGTTCAGCACCTGTGGCGGCGGCACCACGTCCGACCCCGACTACAAGCCGAAGAACTCCACCAAGACGGTCGCCGACCCGTCGATGATCGACGCGGCCCGGGCGTCGACCAACACCTACTTCCTGCAGCTGTCCCAGCAGATCGGCCTCTGCCCGATCGCGACCGTTGCAGGCAAGCTCGGCATGTACGACGCCCAGACGCTGCAACCGCTGAAGCAGACCGTCTCGTACACGCTGGGGCCCGGCCTGGTCAGCCCGTTGATGCTGTCCAACGCTTACGCGACCTTCGCGGCCCGCGGGATCTACTGCAAGCCGCAGGTGGTTACCGCGATCACCAGCAGCCGGGGCAAGGGCGTCCCGACCCCGGGACCGAATTGCAAGCGGGCCTTGTCGCCGACGGTCGCCGACGGCGTGAACTACGTCCTGCAGAAGGTCATGGAGCCGGGCGGCACCGGCGCCAAGCTGAAGTTCGGCAAGAGCGATCTGGCCGGCAAGACCGGAACGACCGACTACAATCTGGCGGTCTGGTTCGCGGGCTACACGAACAGACTGGCCGCCGCCACAGTGGTGGCCGACGCGGATCCGGAGTACACCAACCTGATCGGTCACACGCTCAACGGCAAGAAGATGCGCGACGCCTCCGGTTCCGGTACGGCGGGACCGATCTGGCAGGCCGCGATGCAGGCAGCGTTGCAGGGCCTGCCGTCGAGCAAGTTCGTGCAGCCGGACGACAAGACGATCCGCGGCAACGTGAAGGATCTGCCGTACCTGAAGGGCATGCCGCCCGCCGAGGCGATCGCGAAGCTGATGCAGCTGGGCTTCAAGGCGCAGGTCGCGCCGGAGCCGGTGGACTCGGACGCGCAGGCGGGGATGGTCGCCTACACCACGCCGCGGCAGGAGGACGGTGCTCCGGCCGGTGCGACCGTGACGCTGCACCTGTCCAACGGCAGCAAGGCGCAACCGCCGGTGACACCACCCACACCGCCGATGACACCACCGACGATCAAGCCGCCGCCGGGCTTCCCGACCTGCCCGCCGTGGGACCCGAAGTACCCCAACTGCCGGCGCGGTCGCTGACCGGTCTGTGGATATCTTCTGCGGGCCGCCGGGGTGAGTCACTAGGCTGTGGCCGTTCGAAGCCAGAGCAGAAAGGGAAATCCTGTGACCGTCGATGAGCTGCAGCGCGCCCGCCAGGAGTACGACGACCTTGTCGCGCGGGGGCTGAAGCTCGACCTGACGCGCGGAAAGCCGTCACCCCGGCAACTCGATCTCGCGAACGGGATGCTCGACCAAGACGTCGAGCCGGTGTCGGCCGCCGGGGTGGACCTGCGCAACTACGGCGGTCTGGAGGGGCTGCCCGAGCTGCGGGCGATCTTCGCCGGCTCTCTGCAGGTGCCGGTCGACCAGCTGCTTGCGGCCGGCAACTCCAGCCTGGAGCTGATGCACGACGCGGTGGTGTTCTCGCTGCTGGGCGTCGTACCGGGCGCGGAGCGACGGTGGGTCGACGAGCCGGAGATCACCTTCCTGTGCCCGGTGCCCGGGTACGACCGGCACTTCTCGGTCTGCGAGCGGTTCGGCATCAAGATGGTCGCGGTGCCGATGACGCCGGACGGACCGGACATGGACGTCGTCGAGCGGCTGGTCGCGGCGGACCCGCAGGTGAAGGGCATCTGGTGCGTGCCCAAGTACAGCAACCCCGACGGCACGGTGTACTCGGACGAGGCGGTGCGGCGGCTGGCGGCGATGGAGACGGCGGCCCCGGACTTCCGGATCTTCTGGGACAACGCGTACGCCGTTCACCACCTGACCGACACCGAGTCCGAGATCGCCGACGTGCTGGCGTTGTGTGCCGAGCACGGCCATCCGGACCGGGCGCTCGTGTTCGGGTCCAGCTCGAAGATCACCTTCGCCGGGTCCGGGGTGGCGTTCTTCGGGTCCTCCCCCGCCAACGTCGCCTGGTGGCTGAGCCACACCTCGAAGCGCAGCATCGGCCCGGACAAGATCAACCAGTTGCGGCACGTGCAGTTCCTGCGCGACGCCGACGGGCTGCGGGCGCACATGCGGAACCTGGCGGAGCTGATCCGGCCCAAGTTCGAGGCCGTGGACAAGATCCTCAGCGCCGAGCTCGGCGGCACCGACCTGGCGTCCTGGACCAGCCCCGCCGGCGGCTACTTCATCACGCTCCAGGTCCCGAAGGGTTGCGCCCGCGCCGTCGTCGCGAAGGCGAAGGCCGCCGGCATCGCCCTGACCCCAGCCGGCGCCAGCCACCCGTACGGCGACGACCCGGACGACCGGACGATCCGCATCGCCCCGACCTACCCCGAGCTGCCCGAGGTCGAGGCAGCCATCTCCGGTCTGGTCACCTGCATCCGCCTCGTCGGCGCGGAGCAGCAGCCGGCCGGCTAGTTGGTGCCGGTGACGTCGAGGATGAAGCGCTGGGCCGGCGTCAGGCGGTTGTAGGTCTCGACGCGGAGGTAGGCCTGCTGGTCCAGCTGCTGCGGGAGATGGCGTAGGGCGAAGTAGGAGTGCATCGCCCTCCGCGGCTGGTCGGTCCGGTTCTGGGTGCCGCCGTGCCAGAGGTGGCTGTTGAAGACGACGACCGTGCCGGCCTTGCCGGTCAGCAGAACCTGGTCCGGGTGCTCGTCACCCGGGTTGGCCATCTCGTCGCCGGGCATGGTGCCGCGCCGGTGTGAGCCGGGCACCACGCGGGTCGCGCCGTTGTCCGGGGTGAAGTCGTCGAGCAGCCAGATCGAGTTGCACACCTCGTACGCGCCGGGCTCGACCGGGTGGCCGAAGTCGGCGTGCAGGCCCTGATGCCCCTGCCCCGGCAGGGCTGCGCGGCTGTTCAGCGACGACAGCCGGAACTCGCCGAGCACGTGCTTCATCGCGGCCAGCACCCGCGGGCGGCTGAAGCAGACTTCGAACCTCGGATCCTTGTTGACCAGGTCGGCAAGCCGGTCCGTACCCCTCTCCTGGTGCACCTCGAGACCCGCTCGGTCGCCCTCGGCAGTGGTGAGCTCCGCCATCCGTTTGTTGAGGCCGGACACCTCTTCCGCCGTGAGGATTCCCTCGAGCGGCAGGAACCCGTCACGGTCGAGCCGGTCCTTCTCGGCTTGGGTGAGCACGTCGCCGGTCACGCCGAGGTCGTGCAGTGCGGTCGCCATATCCATAAGCACTCCTTCACAGGTTGCACGAATCGATGTCAGCATCGATCGAACGTGCCTGGGAAACAATGCAGGAGGCGACAGCGACTATGCACAAATCGCTCCAGCTGCTCGGCGCCGGCGTACACACGGCCGGTCCGGGCAAGGACTATCCGTCGCACGCGCACACCTCGTGGGAGCTGGTCTACTACGTGCGCGGCCGGATCACGTGCCCGATCGGCGACGAGACGTACGCCGCCACGCCCGGCACCGTCCTGCTCACGCCACCGCGGACGTTCCACGCCGAGCTCAGCCGGACCGGCTACGCCAACCGCTTCCTGCAGGTCGACGCCGCGGCCGGGCGCCCGTGGCCGCGGGTCTGCTTCGACGACGGCGAGCGCAGCCTCGGCCGGGTCTTCGACGCCATCGTCCGGGAGAGCGCGCAGCCCGGCGACGAGAGCGATCGGATGTGCTCGCTGCTGCTCGACGAGCTCGACCTTCTGCTGCGCCGCGCTGCGGCCGCGGAGCCGGTGACTGCCGCCGAACAACTGGTCGCGCAGGCCGAGCGGATCTTCGAGGAACGCTTCGCCTCGGGCATCCGGGTCGCCGAGGTCGCCGCCGAGCTCGGCATCTCGCCGTCCGGGCTACGGGCCGCCTTCGCACGACTGCGTGGCACGAGCCCGCGCGCGGCGCTCCAACATGTGCGCCTGCGGCACGCGCTCGGCCACATCCGCAACTCCACGCTGACGCTGCAGGCGATCGCAGAGCTGACCGGCTACGACTCGGTCAGCCACCTCAGCCGCCAGGTCAAGGCCGCGACCGGCTCGGCGCCGGGCGCACTGCGTACGCCGGAATGACAGTCACGGGAGGTCGAAGAGCAGGCACGTCGAGGTCGCGTGCGCCAGCAGGGTCCCACGCTCGTCGAACAGCCGGGACTCGGCAGCAGCGGTACGGCGGCCGCGGCTGATCATCGCGCCTTCGCACCGGAGCAGACCGGAGGAGACCGTGACCGGCTTGATGAAGCGGGTCATCAGGTCGAGCGAGGTGTACCCCACGCCGGCCGGAAGCGTCGAGTGGACCGTGCATCCGGCGGCGGTGTCGAGCAGCGTCGCGATGATGCCGCCGTGCACCGTGCCGAGCGGGTTGTAGTGGAACTCGGCGGCCGGCATCAGCACCGCGACCCGGCCCTCCTCGACCTCGAACCCGGTCCCGCCGACGAGCTGCAGGATCGGCGGCGGCGGGACCTTGCCGTCCCGCATCGCCTGCAGCATCTCCAGGCCGGAGATCGCGCCGAGCGACGCGGCCGTCAGCGCCGGGTCGGCCCAGGTGAAGGTACGGCTGCGGGTCGCCTGCTGGGTCTCTGTCATGGACCGAGCCTCACACTACGCAGCTGGGTCTGTCAACGAGACCTAGCCCTCACTACGATAGCCCCATGACGGCACTGAATGCCGCGCCTCCGGTGCGGGGGTACGACGCCCTGGACTGGTCGGTGGACAACTGCCCGATCGGCCGGGCGATGGAGATCCTCGGCGAGCGGTGGACCGTAGTGGTGCTGCGCGAGGTGTTCAACGGCATCCGCCGGTTCGACGACCTGCGGATCCGCACTGACATCCCCCGCCAGGTGCTGTCCAACCGGCTGGCCAAACTCGTCGAGCACGGCATCCTGCGCCGGGTGCCGTACCGCGAGCCCGGGGCCCGGCAGCGCGACGAGTACCGGCTGACCGAGAAGGGCTTCGACCTCTACCCACTGCTGATCGCGATCCGCGACTGGGGTGACAAGTACCTGGCCGGTCCCGAAGGCTCGCCGCTGACCATCATCCATCGCGACTGCGGCGCGGTCGTCCACACCGAGGTCCATTGTGCGGCCGGCCACACCGTTGAGTCACCGCGCGACGCCGTACCGCGACCGGGACCGGGTGCCAAGCGGCGTTCAAACGATTGAAAACGACGACATTCGGGCCTAGGCCAGACTTTCCCGCGTGATTGTCTGTAGGCTGCCTGACGCGATGAACAACCTGGGGGAGCAGGAGGTTGTGTGAGGCAGTTCAACGCGCCACCGGGCTGGCCCGGCCCGCCGAACGCGAGGTGGCGACCGCCCAAACGCTGGGGACCCGCTTCGTCGTGGCCGCCGGCCCCGGCCGGCTGGAGATTCTGGGTCGACGAAGAAGGCTATCCGGTGCGCGGACCGATCGGACGGTACGGCGGTCCGAGTGTGATCAAGCTCGGGTCGGCGACGCTCGTCGTACTCGTGTTGATCGGACTGGTGCTGTTCAACCCGTTCACCGGCGGCGACGACACGAAGCCCACGGCGGCGCCGACGTCTGAGGTCGAGACGTCGTCGGAGCCGGAGAGCTCGCCGGCCGCTCCCGAGACCGGGGCTCCTCCGACAACCACGCCGACCACGCCACCCACGCCGACAACGTCGGAGGAGTCGTCGCCTACTTCGGCACCGAGTTCCACGCCGACGGGGCCCGAGTCGTCGGCGCCTTCGTCGACGCCGGACCCGGCCAACCCCCCGACCAGTGCGCCCACGACTGCGCCGACCAGCACCAAACCGGTCGTGTTCAGCACCTGCGCCGAGGCTCGGGCCGCAGGCAAGGCGCCGCTGTACCGCGGTCGGCCGGGCTACTCCGAAGCGCTCGACAAGAACGGTGACGGGATCGCCTGCGAGCGCGGCAACTCCTGACCGCCGTCGCGGACGCCCTCGTCCCACAGCTCCTGCGTCTGGATGATCCAGAAGGTCGCGAACAGCGTGATCAGCGCGCCTTCGATCCACAGCACCAGGTGCTCCCAGCCGAAGATCGCCTTCCAGGCCCAGAACGCGAGCGGAACGACGACCATCGCGATGGCGATGGCGGAGTACCGGTTGGCCGGCACCGGCTTGGTCTCCGGCGCCCGGTGGTGCTCCGCGCGGTGCTGCTTGCGGCGGAAGTCCTGCGCGTTGACCACCACGACCGCGATGATGCAGGCGAACATCACCAACGCCGCCGTGTAGTGCGCGTTGGCGATGAACCCGGCCCGGTCGGCGAAGAACCACGCGACGCCACCGCCGAAGAGCAGGAGCGCGACAGCGAAGCCGACCAGGTACATGGGGTTCCGGTCCTCGCGTGACAACCGCGCCCGGAGCACGAACACCGCGGTGACGACCAGACACGGCACGCCGACGACGAACAGCGCCAGCATGTTGTTGGCGATGTTCGCGGCGGTGTCACCCAGCACGACCGGCACCGACCGGCACCGACCTGCACCCGGTGTCGGCACCAGCGCCACGACGGGTGCGAGGATCCCGGCGACGTTGAGCAGGATGTCCTCCCGCTCGGTGTTGCCCTTCAGCACCACCATGCAGAGGCCGATGGCGATCAGGCCGCCGACGAAGATCGCCTGCACCGGCGTGTAGTAGTAGGCGCTGATCGACGTCTGCAGACAGCGCGGATTCGTCTTCGACCACTCGATCACCAGTGACGCGGCGAGCAGCACCACCATCGCCACCATCGCCATCCGCAGGTAGCGGTAGGTCTTGATCGAGTAACCCGCAGGCTCAGCCATGTCCGCCCCCTAGAGATGTGCTCCCCCTGTTACTCGCAGTATGCGCTGCGTCGGGCCGCACGGCAGCGCGTGCGGCCCGCCGCGTGTCGGGATCAGCCGGCCTGGGCCGTGTTGTAGACGTTCTGGGCGTCGGTGCCGAAGTACGGGCCGAACATCCAGGTCGGGATGAAGTTGATCTTGTAGCTGTTCACCGAGTTCACGATGCCGGCGCCGGTCGACTCGCTGAACTGCAGGAACCAGCCGCCGCCACTCGAGCCGCCGGTCATGTCGCAGGTCATCCCGATCCCGTTGGAGATGAGCGCGTTGAACGTCGTACCGCTGCAGTAGATCAGCTTCGAGCCGTCGTACGGCGCAGCGGCCGGGTAGCCGAAGGCGTACATGTTCTGGCCGCGCGCCTGGTTGAACGCGATGCCCTGGCCGCCGACCACGTCGGTGAGGTTCTGGCCGTTGAGCTGGTTCACCGCCGCGGCGCCGACGTCGTAGTTGATGTCCTCGCTGGCCACCCACTGCGGCGTCGCGTAGGTCTTCTTCGCGGTCCACGTCCCGTACGGCGTGCTGCCGTTGTTGTACGCCGGGACGAAGGCCCAGTTGGTGTGGAACGCGCCGTCCAGCTTCACGCAGTGGCCGGCGGTGATCACGGTGCTCTTGTTCGTCGAGGTCACCGCGGTCCCGCTGCAGGACGCCGTACGGCCCTGGTAGGTGAAGAACACCCGGCCCTCGGTGCTGACGATCTTGCCGCCGCCGGTCCACTGACCGCCGCCGTTCGGGAACGCGGTCGGCGCGACCGTCGTGGGCTTGCCGGCCGCCGGCGCGGCGGCCACCCGCTGCTTCGGTTTCAGAAGCTGTTCGAGCGGTACGGCGGACCGCATCCGCTCGGGTGTCCAGAAGCCGGCGACCTTGGCCTGCTCGGCCTTGGTCGTCGCGGCCTCGTGGACCGTCGAGGGGTGGCCGGCGGACGCCGTACCGGCGAGCGGTACGACGAGGCCGACGGCACAGGTGGTTGCGAGCAGGACGGAACGAAGGGGGCGGAATCGCATCATCTGCTGCCACTCTTTCCCGGCCGGTGGATCGCACCGGCCGTCCTCACGGAACAGATCTGGCCGGACCGGTTTCACACAGTCACCAGCCCGTTACATCAGGTGCGTAACCTTATGCGTAAAACGCCCGTTTCAAAACCCTTTACAGCCTGATCGACTTCTTGTTCATGAACTCCTCGATCCCGGCCGGGCCGAGCTCGCGGCCGATGCCGGAGCGTTTGATGCCCCCGAACGGGAGGTCGGCCTGGGAGCCGCCGGCCCGGTTGAGGTAGACCATGCCGGCGTCGATCCGCTCGGCGACGCGGCGCAGGCGGTCGGGGTCGGTCCCCCAGACGCTGGCGCCGAGACCGAACGGGGTGTCGTTGGCGAGCCGGACCGCGTCGTCCTCGTCCGCGGCGCGGAACACGATGACGACCGGGCCGAAGATCTCCTCGTAGTACGCGTCCATCGCCGGGGTGACGTCGGTGAGCACGGTTGCTTCGAGAAAAGCACCAGGCTCGATCCGGTGTCCGCCGGCGCGCAGCGTCGCACCCTGCTCGACGGCCTTCGTCACCTGGCCTGCGACCTCGTCCGCGGCCGCGGCCGACGCCAGCGGCGGAAGCTTCGTTTCCGGGTCGCCCGGGTCGCCGGGCCGGTAGTACTCCGCGATTCGTTTGGTCAGCCGGTCGACGTACTTTTCATAGATGTCGGCGAGCACGATCATCCGTTTCGGCGCGTTGCACGATTGGCCGCAGTTCCGCATCCGCGCGGTCGCGGTGGCGTTGACCGTCTCGTCCATGTCGGCGGTGTCGAGCACGATCAGCGGGTCGGAGCCGCCGAGCTCGAGCACGGTCTTCTTCAGGTGCCGCCCGGCCTCGGCCGCCACCGACACCCCGGCCTGCTCGCTGCCGGTCAGCGAGACGCCCTGGATCCGCGGGTCGGCCAGGATCGCCGGGATCTGCCGGCTGGACGCGAACGTGTTGACGTACACGTCGTCCGGCACGCCGGCGGCGTGCAGGATCTCCTCGATCGCGCGGGCCGAGCGCGGGCAGATCGAGGCGTGCTTGAGCAGGATGGTGTTGCCGAGCACCAGGTTCGGCGCGACGAACCGGGCCACCTGGTAGCACGGGAAGTTCCACGGCATGATGCCGAGCAGCGGCCCGATCGGGCCCTTGGTGATGACGGCCTTGCCGCCCTTGATGTCCAGCGGCTCGTCGGCCAGCAACGCCGGCCCGTGCTCGGCGTAGTACCGGAAGATGTCGACCACGATGCCGACCTCGCCGCGGCCCTCGTTGATCCGCTTCCCCATCTCCAGCGTCATGATCGCAGCCAGTTCCTCGGCCCGTTCCTCGAACAGGTCCGCCGCCCGCGCCACGATCGCGGCCCGCTCCCGCACCGACCGGGCCCGCCACCCCGCATATCCCCCGGCCACCCGCCCGACCGCGGCGTGAACTTCTTCCTCCGTCGAGTTGGCCACTTCCTCGACCACCACACCCGTCGCCGGGTTCGTCACCACGTACATGGTTCCTCCATCCACAGCCGTCGCGCCCAGGTTGGCGACTTCATTCCATACTGTATACAGTGGTCTCATCTGTTGTGGTCACGGGTGTTCACAGGGCAAGCTCATGGCAGCCCGTTGTCCCGCCCTAGTCGATCGGATGCCCGCCCGTGTCTGAGCAACGGAAGTTTCGTCTTGTCCTGAAGCTGGTCGCCGTACTCGCCGCCGTCTCGGTGCCCTCGATGGCGCTGGCCTCGCCGAGCGCGACCGCACCCCCGGATCCCGCTAATGCTTGGCAGTTTCCGCATTGGCCGCAGAAGCAGCCTTGGCAGGAGTCGGGATCGCCGCAGCGTGTTGCGGCTACCACCGCCGAGGGGTTGCCGGGGGCCATTGATCCGCAGAACTGGGTGAACCCGGACCACATGACGTGGGGTGACTACCGCAAGCCGCCGGGGACCAACTGGTCCGACCCGAACGTGAAGGGGTCGACGCGGACGTTCAAGGGTGCGCTGGTGCTCGTGGACTACCCGAACCAGGACTTCGTCGTGACCAAGGCGAAGGGGTCGACGCCGTTCGGGAACCCGAGTGCCGAGGCGAACGGCGTGCCGCGCGACCAGGTCGCCGAGTTCTACAAGAACTTCCTCAACACCCCGGGCACGCTGAACCGCGGCCACACCATCCACGAGTACTGGATGGAGGACTCCGGCGGCCGGTACGGCGTCGACCTGACCGCGTTCGGCCCGTACCGGATGCCCGGCAAGTCGCACGAGTACGCGATGGAGTTCCAGGGCGGCACCGCCTGCCCGGCCGGTGACGACTGCACCAAGAACATTCGCACCGACGGCCGCGCCGCCTGGGTCGCCGACCAGGGCCCGGAGGTGCCGGCCGGGTTCGACTTCGTCTTCTTCCTGAGCGCCGGGCAGGACGAGTCGTCCACCTGGCAGGAGTTCGGGATGATGAAGTTCCCGACCAAGGAGGACGTCACCGACGAGTTCGGCCCGCCGGACCCGGCGCTGCCGAACTGGTCCGACACCCGGTACGTCGACTGGACGTCCTGGGCCGCCGGCGCGTCGATCTGGCCGAACGCCGGCGGCGGATCGTCGACGCAGGCCGAGAGCTCCGGGATGGGCGTCTACGCGCACGAGCTCAGCCACATCCTGGGCATCGGCGACAACTACAACAACCCGTACGGCGTTCCGCCACGGCGCGCGTACACCGGCATCTGGGAGATGCTCAGCCGCGGCAGCTTCAACGGCCCGGGTGGTCCGCACAGCCGCTGGATGATCCCGGCGACCGGTGGCGGCTCGATGGGCGCGCAGCACATGCTCCGGAACAAGATCAAGCTGCAGATGGTCGACGAGAAGAACGTCCTGCGGCTGTCCCGCGAGGCCCTCGCGACGTCCGGTGTCGTGATCGCCGACGTCACCGCGAGGACGGTCCAGCCCGGTCCCAAGGGCTTGGCCGGCGTGAACATCCAGCTCGGCGGCGCAGGCGATCTCGCACCACCTTGCAGCGTCACCACGGACCCGATGTGCGACGGCCGCGGGTACCAGAACTACACGGTCGAGGTGGTCGACCGGATGGGCACGGACTCGTTCACCCCCGACGCCGGCGTACTGCTGGCGAAGACGAAGAACGAGGACCGCGCGCCGTTCGAGTGGGTCATCGACGCGAACCCGCAGGACATCGGCATGACCGACTACGTGCTGCCCGACGGCACCGAGGTACCGATCACGATCGGCGACTACCGCCAGCTGTCCGACGCCCTCTTCCACGCCGGCACGAACTCGGGCAGCGAGTACGAGTACACCGACGCCGCCAACCGCCTGCACTTCTACGTCACCAACGTGAAGCGGGACCGCCATGGCGTGCTCTCCTACACGGTCGCCATCCGGTCGCTCGACGGCGCCGGAGCCCAGAAGCGCGGCGTCCGGGTGCTGCCGACCGTGGCCAAGCCGCAGCAGAACGGCGTGCAGACCTGCAGCTTCCAGCTGACCAACACCGGTACGGCGGCGTCCGGATCACAGCACCCCGCGGACGTCACGTCGTACCTCAAGGGCGACGTCTACCGCGTGAGCGCCGAGATCGAGGGCCAGGGCTGGTCGATGTCCCTGCCCAACGCCCTCGCCACCGCGAACGCGGGCCAGCACACGACGGTCCCGGTCTACACGAAGTCCGGCACCGCGCCGCTGGCCAAGATCACCCTGACCGCCACCTCAGAAAGCGACCCCACCAAGCAATCCACCGCCACCTGCCTCGCCGTCAAGCGCTGACGCGAGCTCGTCCACTGTCCACGCCCGACTGACACCGGTCGCGGAGTAGAGATACTCCGCGACCCGGCGGGCGGCCCAGCCGTGCGCTTCGGCGAGGCCGGCGGCGATCCAGCGCAGGTACGGGAGGGTCGGCGCGTTCGGTTCGAGGTCGGCGACGGTGCCGTGGGTGACGGTGAACATGGGTACGCCGTCCTGCTCACCCAGGCGGGCCACAGTCTCGTAGCGCCCCGAACCCATCGCGTGGACGGCATCAACCTCCGGGAGTACGGCGGCCAGGTCGCGAGCGAACTCGCCTCCCGGGTCGCGGCGCATCTCTTGCGCGGCAATGTCGCCCAGTTGATCCGCGGTCACCAGATAGGCCCGCGCGGCCACCACGCCCGGCGCGGCCGGGTTGTAGAACGCCGAGCCGCCACCCCAGACCCGGGACTCCCCCGCGAAGACCAGGCCGCCCGGGACCTCGACCGCTGCGATCCGCGCCGGGTCGCGGGCGTCGCGGCACCCCGGGTAGACACGCGCGCCGCCGGCCGGGCGGCCGCCGGCCAGGTAGCAGCGGAACCTGTCGAGGGCGAGGTTGGACCCGTAGGCGACGTACCAGACGTGGTCCACACCGCTCAGAATAGTTCGGAAGTCGGCTCTTTCAAACAGCACAGTTCATCTTCCACCGGGAGTTCCGGCCAGGAGACACTGCCGTTCCACCCGGAGGCTGACGACCTCGGACTGCAGTTCCTGCAGGGCCTCCCGCACAGCTGGCCGGACGGGCAGCAGGCGATCAACAAGGGCAAGTACAACCAGTGGATCGCGGCCAAGTCCGCGGTGACGATGGCCGACCTGCCAGACACGTCGGCGTACGAGCCGCCGGACAACGACCGGCACCCGGACTACCGGCCGACCCGCACCCACACCATCACCACCACCAACCGCTGGTACGACGTCTCCATCACCACCAACGACACGACGTACCTCCGCCGCCTGGCCGGCCACGTCGAAACCGGCACCCCGGCCTCAGCGACCCCGCCATCCGCACCACCTGAGCTCATGTGAGCACTGTCAACCCGGCGAGGCCGAGGTAGACCCCACCCGTGGTCTGCCGAAGCCTCCGCCGGGCGCGGTGGGACTCATGCCACCGGCTCGCGAGCCCACCGGCCGCGATCGCGTACGCCGCGTCGCAGCAGCCCGCGAGTACGACGAAGCACCCGCCGAGCACCAGGATCTGCACCGGCCCGGACCCCTCCGCCGGACGGACGAACTGCGGCAGGAACGCGAGAAAGAACAGCGCGGTCTTCGGATTCAGCAGGTCGACGAGGATCCCGTCCCGGACGAGCCGCCCGTAGCCCGACGACACCGCCCGGTGCTTCGGTCCACTGTCGGCCGGCCGGTGCCGGAGCTCGCGGATCCCCATCACGATCAGGTAGGCGGCGCCGGCGTACGTGACTGCCTGGAACAGCTCGTGGGACGAGGCCACCACGAACGCCACGGATGGTCCCGGTACGAGTGGTACCGCCAGCGCTGCAAGGCAAAAGGACAGGACAGTTGTCGTACTCGGCATGATCCCCCGATCAGTTGCACTCCCGTTCGACAACGTAGGGAGTAGCGCTGTCGGTTTGCTGTCAGTCCAGTGGCGACCCTTCGGCTCGGTAGGGTGAGGGGCCGGGGGTGTGATGGCGCGTCTCGAGATTCGGCTGCTTGGTCCGTTCGAGATCTGTCGTGACGGGCGGCGGGTGACGCTGCCCGGGCGCAAGGTTCGTGCTCTGCTGGCGATTCTGGCGCTCGACTGCGGGCGGACGGTTTCCTTCGACGCGCTCGGACGGGCGCTCTGGGCCGACGATCCGCCGGAGCGGCTCCGCGGCAGTCTGCAGACGTACGTCGGCCGGCTGCGCCGCGTCCTCGGCGACGAGTCGGTGACCACCGAGCCGACCGGCTACCGCCTCGACGTGCCGCCGGAGTGCGTCGACGTACTGCGCTTCCGTCAACTGCTCGACCGATCCGAGTACGACGCCGCGCTGCAGCTCTGGCGTGGTGACCCGTTCGGCGAGCAGTTGTCGGCGTGGTTCGAGGATCACGAGACGCCGGCCCTGATCGAGCGCTACCTGACCGCCTGCGAACGACGCATCGACCAGGAAGCAACCACCGGCGCGCACCTGCAACGCATCCCCGAGCTCCACGAGCTCACCGCCCGCTATCCACTGCGCGAGACCCTCTGGCTCCGGCTGCTCACCGCCCTGCGCGACGCCGGCCGATCCGCCGAAGCTCTCGACCGCTACGAGGCCCTCCGCACCCAGCTCGCCGACGAACTCGGCGCCGACCCGTCGCCCGACCTGCAGGCGATCCATCAGCAACTGCTCGAAGTACGACGACCAGCCGCACAACCGCCGATGCGACGACAGCCACCTCCGGACCTCACCAGGTTCTTCGGCCGCGACACCGAGCTGAATCGCCTCGACCACCTCGTGAACACCACTCGCCTGGTGACGATCGCCGGACCGCCGGGAGCCGGAAAGACCCGGCTGAGTCGCGAGTTCGCCGCCCGGTCAGCGACCGACGTCGTACTGGCCGAGCTCGCATCGGCGGCCTCGGTGGAGTCAGCGATCCCGGATCCGCTCGACGGTGACCTGCTCATCCTCGACAACTGCGAGCACGTGGTCGACGAGGCGATCGAGGTCGCCACGCGCATCCTGGAGACCCACCCGGACGTGCGCATCCTGACCACGAGCCGGGTCCCGCTGGGCGCACCCGGCGAGCAGGTCTTCCGGCTACCGCCGCTGGCCGCCACGTCCGCAAAGGAACTCTTCGACGACCGGGCCGCACTCGTGTCCGGTGACACCCCTGTCGACGCGGAAGCCGTCGCCGAGATCTGCCTGAAGCTGGATGGCTTGCCGCTCGCCATCGAGCTCGCGGCGGCCTGGAGCCGAGTGCTGTCGCCGCGTCAGATCCTGCAGCGCCTCACTCCCCTGCTGCAGGAGAACGACGCAACGATGCGGGCTGCGCTCGATTGGAGCTACCACCTGCTCTCCGAACCACAGCAGCTGCTGTTCGAGCGGGTCGCGGTGTTCTCCGGCGGCTTCGACCTGACCGCGCTGGAGTGCGTCGCCGATCTCGGCGACGACCTGCTCGGTGCGTTGACCGGCCTCGTCGACCACTCCCTGGTGCTGACCGACCGGCTGCCCGACGGCCGCATTCGCTTCCGCCTGCTGGAGCCGGTTCGCCAGTACGCCGCTTCGCTCCTCGGCGAAGCGCCGTCCGTCCGGTCGCGCCACGCAGCGCACTACCTGACCGTCGCCCAGCGGGGCGACTCCGAGCTGCACAAGAGCGATCGAGGCCGCACGGTGATCGACCTGCAGCGTGACGAGGGCAACT
Organism: Kribbella sp. NPDC050820; assembly: GCF_040653975.1. NCBI lineage: Bacteria > Bacillati > Actinomycetota > Actinomycetes > Propionibacteriales > Kribbellaceae > Kribbella > Kribbella sp. NPDC050820. The sequence goes on along the minus strand of NZ_JBFAHB010000002.1, from coordinate 44,133 downwards.
TCCTCGCCGCGCTGAGCTGGGCGCGATCGCAGCCCGGCGATCTCGGGCTGCGCCTGGCCACGGGCCTCGCCTACTTCTGGGAGAACCGCGGCTTCGTCAATGACGCACGCGGCTGGCTGGAGGAGTTCCTCGACCGCGACGACGCGGCGCTGCGTGCCACCGCGTTGGCAAGACTCGGCCGGCTGGCTTGGCGGCAACGCGACTACGCGGCCGCCAGGCTCGCCTACCAGGAGAGCCTCGACCTGCATCGGCAACTCGGCGACGAGCCCGGTACGGCACGGGCGCTGCGCAATCTCGCCCTGGTCGCTGCGGCCACCGGCGAGACTGCGGTCGCCATCGACCTGTGTGAGCAGAGTATGGCGATCTTCCGGCGGCTCGGTGACGAGCACAGCCGAGGATGGACGCTGACCGTGCTCGGCCTGGCGCACTTCGAGGCGGACGACTACGCAGCCGCAGCTCCCTGCGCGCGCGAAGCACTCGAGATCGGCAGGTCGACCGGCGCCGCCGCGTTGACCGTCGCGGGCCGGCTCGGGACGGCCTTCGCGGCAGCCGTGGCCGGTGACGTGCGGACCCATCGCGAGCAGGTGACCGCGGTGGTCGCCGAGCTGCGCAAGGCGTCCGGTCTGATCGAGGATCCTGAGTGGCTGTGGGCCAGCATGAGCCTGGCGGCGAGCGAAGGCCGGGAGCTTGCATCACTGCGGCTCGCCGGGGCCGCGATCGCGCTCAGCCGTCGCGGTGGGCGGATGTCGGACGTGACCACCGTGTTCTGTGACGCCACCGTCGCGCGACTCCGGCAGCGGGTCGGTGCCCGCGTCGCGGATCGGCTGATGGCGGTCGGCCGGCAGCTCACTCAGGACGAACTGATGGCCGAGGCGCTCGCACCGCCGACCCCGACCGACAAGCCGCTGACCGGCCGCGAGCTGGAGGTCGCCGAGCTGGCCGGACAGGGGCTGAGCAACGAACAGATCGCGGTCGCTCTGGTGATCTCCCGCCGTACCGTGGAGTCGCACCTGGAGCACATCCGGCAGAAGCTGGACCTGGCCAGCCGGTACGAGATCGTCGCCTGGGCGCTGTCACGATCCGGGTGAACCCGGATGTTTCGGTCGGCCGGGCCGCCCACGCTCGGAGCATGGATTATCTCTTCGACACCGGCAGCGAACTCGGCACGCACCACCTCGATCACCTCGGCAAGCTCCTGAACCGGCCGACCGCCTGGGCCCTGGAGCGGGTCGGGCTCCGGCCGGACCTGCGCTGCCTCGAACTCGGCGCGGGCAACGGCTCGATCGCCAACTGGCTGGCAGCGCGCACCCGCGAGGTCGTTGCCGTCGACATCGACACGAGCCAGCTGAACGACGTCGCACCCGGCGTCCAGGTGATCCGCCACGACCTGCGCGACGGCCTGCCGGTGGAGGGGCCGTTCGACCTCATCCACGCGCGGCTGCTGCTCATGCACCTGCCAGAACGCGAGCAGCTCCTCGAACGGATCGTCGAGGCGCTGGCGCCTGGTGGCTGGCTGGTGCTCGGCGATATCACCGACCGTCCGCTCGAGACCCTCGCCGTACCGGAGCCGGGCGACCAGGGGCTGTGGGACAAGATGCTGCATCTGTCCCACAACGTGGTCAGCCCGGCTCGCGGTATCAGCTGGACCTTCGCCCGGGAGACCGCCGGCCTGATGACCGCCGCCGGCCTCGTCGACGTCGACGTCATGGAGTACTCCCAGACCACGGCCGGCGGCACCGACGGCTGCCTGCTGCACCTCAACCTCAACCAGCAGGCCGAACCGCTGCTCCGCGCCGCCGGCGCCACCGACGACGAGCTCACCCGCTACCGCGAGCTGATGACGAACCCGGCCTTCCGCGCCTGGTTCTACGAGTTCCTCGTCACCAGCGGCCGTCGGCCCTAGATCACTGGGGTCTCGGGGCCGCTGGTGGCGTCGGCTTCGGCCTTCTCCTCCTCGTCGAGCTCGTCGACGTTGATGCGGGAGGTCCAGCGCAGGTCGGGGTCGGGCTGCGGGATGGAGTCGAGCAGGAGCTTGGTGTACGGGTGGGACGGCTCGTGCATCACCGTGGTGACCGGGCCGCGTTCGACGATCTTGCCCTTGGTGATCACCATGACCTCGCCGCCCAGGTAGTAGACGGTGGACAGGTCGTGGGTGATGAACAGCGTGGTCATCCCGTGCTCGCGCTGGAAGTCGAGCAGGATGTCCAGGAAGTGCTTGCGTACCTGGGCGTCCAGCATCGACACCGGCTCGTCCGCGATGATGAACGACGGCCGCAGCATGTGCACGCGGGCCAGCATGATGCGCTGGCGCTGGCCGCCGGACAGCTGGTGCGGATACCGGCCGAGCACGTTCTCCGGTTCGAGCCGGACCGCGCGCAGCGACTCCTCGATCAGCTCGAGCCCCTTCGACCGGCTGGTCGTGAGCCCGAACTTCTTCACCGCCTTCCACAGCGCCCGATCGACGCGGTAGAAGGGGTTGAAGATCGCGTACGGGTCCTGGAACACCGGCTGGACGTCGCGCCGGTACTCGTCGTACTCGGCGCGACTCAGCTTGAAGATGTCCTTGCCGCCGTACAGCACGGATCCGGCGGTCGGCTTCTGCAGGCCGAGGACGTTGCGGGCGATCGTGCTCTTCCCGCTGCCGCTCTGGCCGACCAGGCTGACCACCTGCGGCGGCTGCGCCGCGAGCGTGAAGCTCACGTCGTCGACCGCGGTCAGGTAACCGCCGGCCACCCCACGCGCGTGGAATCGTTGCTGTACGCCACGAAGTTCGAGCTCGGACTTCACGATGCCCTCCGTCCCACCTGCGGGATCGACTCGATCAGCTGCCGGGTGTACGGATCCCTGGGATCCTTGAACACCTGGCGTACGTCGCCGACCTCGACCAGCCGGCCTTCGTACATCACCGCGACCCGGTCGGCCAGCTGGGCGTGCACACCCATGTCGTGCGAGATCACCACCAGCGTGACGCCGAAGTCGGTGCGCAGGTCGGCCAGCGACTGCAGGATCACCCGCTGGATGGTCACGTCGAGCGCGGTGGTCGGCTCGTCCGCGATCACCAAGTCCGGTTCGAGCGCGACCGCAATCGCCATGAGCACCCGCTGCTTCATCCCGCCGGACAGCTCGTGCGGGTACATCCGCGCGACTCGCGGCTCCAGCCCGACCTGGCCGAGCAGCCGCGGAATCAGCTCCCCGAGCGAGTCCTTCCGGCCGGGCGCGTGCTCCAGGATCACGTCCTTGAACTGGTCCTGCACCCGCATCACCGGGTTCAGCGAGCTCATCGAGCCCTGCGGCAGGTACGACAGCGCCGACCAGCGCAGCACCCGCAGCTCCTCGCCGTCCACCTTCAGCAGGTCGACCGGCGAACGCTTGGCCGGGTGGAACATCACCGACCCGCCCGTCACCTTGCCCGGCGGTTTCAGCAGCCGGAGCAGCGCGACCGCGAGGGTGCTCTTCCCGCTGCCCGACTCCCCCGCGATGCCGAGGATCTCACCGCGACGGACGTCCAGGTCGACGCCGTTGACCGCTTTCACGTTGCCCCGCGTCGACAGGTACGTGACCTCGAGACCCCTGATCTCCAAGACCGAGTCACTCACCGGTCACTCCCCTCAGCCGCGGGTTGTAGACCTCTTCCAACCCGATGTTGACCATGTTCAGCGCCGCGAACAGCAACGTCAGCAAGATGATCGGCACCGCGAACATCGGCCACGCGCCGAGCGTCAGCGCGCCGGTGGTGATCGCGTTGAAGATGATCTGCCCGAGGTCGACCACCCCGCCGGGCCCGAGCCCGATGACCTCCAGCCCGACCAGGCCGAAGATCGCGCCGAGCGCCGAGGACGCGAACCCGACGCCGATGAACGGCAGCAGGTTCGGCAGCAGCTCGGTGACGATGATCTCCAGGTCCCGGGCCTTGCTCACCCGGGCCAGGTCGACGTAAGGCCGGGTCCGCAGGCTCAGCACCTGGGACCGGATCGTCTTGGCCGCGAACGGCCAGGAGAAGATCGAGATCATCACACCGACCTGGAACAGGGTGACGTTCTTCGCGTACGCCGACAGCGCGATCAGCAGCGGGAACGTCGGGATCACCAGCAGGATCCCGGTGAACGTCGACAGCACCCCGTCGATCCAGCCGCCCTTGTACCCGGCGACGAACGCGACGATCACGCCGACGACGGTCGAGATGACACCGGCGATCGCCCCGATCTGCAGCGACACCGAGAGCGCCTTGATCACCATCGCGAACACGTCCCGGCCGAACTGGTCGGTGCCGAGCCAATGGTCCGCGGACGGCACCAGCCACTTCTCGTACGCCGCCACCTCCATCGGATCCTCGCCACCGCCGATGGCCTTGGTGATCAACGGGCTGCACAGCGCCAGCAGCACCATCGCCCCGAGGATCGCCAGTCCGGTCGCCAGCCGCCGGCTGCCCCGGATCGTCCGCAGTACCGCAGTCAGAAGTCTCATCGCCATCACTTCCAGTACTTGACCCGCGGATCCAGCAGCGGGAGCAGGAGGTCGAGGATCAGGACTGCGGTGAGCACCGAGAAGATCGCGATGTTGGTCACTCCGAGGATCGTGTTGAAGTCGAGCTGCTGGATCGCGGTGACCAGCGTCGTCCCGAGCCCCGGGTAGTTGAACAGCTGCTCGACCAGCACGTTGCCGTTGAAGATGAAGCCGAGCGAGATGCCGAACGCGGTGATCTGCGGCAGGTAGCAGTTCCGCAGCGCGTACCGGGTCAGGATCCGCGAACCCTTCAGGCCCTTGGCCTCGGCGTACACCAGGTAGTCCTCGCCGAGGATCGGGATCATCAGCATCCGGGTGGACAGAATCCAGCTGAACGTCCCGATCAGCACGATCGAGAACGCCGGCAGGAAGCCGTACTTGAGTACGCTGCCGATGAACTCCGGTGTGATGCCGGGGTTGATGCTCGAGTCGTACGCCGATCTGGCCGGCAGCATGCCGAGGGTGTACGCGAAGACGTACACCAGGATCAGCGCGACGAAGAAGTACGGCACGTGCGACAGCGCGATCGACAGGTTGGTCGCGACCCGCGAGCCGAGCTTGCCGCGCCGCCAGCCCGCGATCGCGCCGATCACCACGCCGAAGATCCAGGCCAGCACGGCCGAGATGCCGAGCAGGCCGATGGTCCAGGGCAACGACCTGAGGATGACGGTCTGCGCCGGCGTCGGGTAGTTGATCAGCGACGGGCCCATGTCGCCGTGCAGGACCAGCTTCTCCATGTACTTGAGGTACTGGGAGAAGATGTTGCCGTCGAGCCCGAACTCGTGCTGGTACCGCGCGATCAGCTCGGCGCTGGCCTGCTGGTTGTAGATGTAGTTCTGCTGCAGGGTCTGGATCAGCGTCTGGATCGGGTCGCCCGGCATCATCCGGAAGAAGAAGAACGCGATGGTGAGCGCGCCCCACAGCTCCACCACGTAGAGCCCGAACCGGCGCAGCGCGTACGCCGCCAGCGGATGCCGCGACAGCCAGGCCCGCACCCCCGAGGCGGGTGCGGAGTCCTGGCTCTCGTCGACAGGCACCACCGGCGGGGCTTCCGCCGTCACGCCGGTCCCTTCTGCCCGGTGGCCTTGATCTTGGCGAGCACGAAGATGAAGTGCGGCCACCAGTTCAGCGGTACCTCGTAGAGGTCGTCGTCGGTCGGCCAGCCGGACCAGAACGCGGTGTTGAAGAACTGCGGGTACCCGGTCTGGATCACCGGCAGCAGCGGCAGCTTCTGGAAGTAGATCTCCAGCGCCTGGTCGAGCAGCGGTTTGGCCTCCTCGCTGTTCGGGTCCATCCCGGCCAGCTTCTGGGAGATCTCGTCGAACTGCGGGTCCCGGAACCGCATCTTGTTCCGGCCGGCGGCGTTCTTGCCGATCGGCTGGGCCTTGCTGCTCTCCCAGTCGGTGTAGAGCTGCTCGGGGTCGATGGCGAACCCGGCCCAGCTGGAGTCGATGTCGTACTCGCCGCGCTGGAACTTCTGGTCGTGCACGCTGCCGGACAGGCTGCGCAGCGTGGCCGGCACCCCGACCTTGGCCAGGTCGACCTTCAGCACGTTGGCGATCGCGTACTCGTCCTTGTCGACCGGCGCGGGCGTGATGATCTCGAGGTTGATCTCCTTGCCCTTGTACGTCCGCTTGCCGGCGGCGTTCTTCGGGGCGATCTCGTCGAGCAGCTGGGTCGCCTTGTCCAGGTTGTAGTCGTACTTGTACTTGTTCGCCAGCTCGTCGTTCTTCCACTTGTCGTTGGTCGGGTAGTCCGCCCACGGGTAGATCGCCGGCGGCACCTCGACCTGCCAGACGGACTTGCCGATCTTCTCCCGGTCCAGGCAGTGGTTGATCGCCTGGCGCATCTTCGGCTCCGAGATCACGCCGCGGGCCGGGTCACAGTTCAGCCACAGCACCCGCGGGTTCGGGTCGTGGAACTGCGTGGTCTGCAGCGCCGGGTAGCCGGTGTTGCGCAGCTGCTTGGCGTGCTGCTCGTCGATCGAGCCGACGTCGAACTCCGCCTTCTCGAACGACAGCGAGGCCTGGTCGGCCTGCTTCGAGGTGCTCTGGAAGATGACGTACTGCGCCTTGACGTCGAGCTTGTCCTTGTTCCAGTAGTTCGGGTCCTTCTCCCAGACGAACATCTTCTGGTTCCGGATCGCCTGCTTCAGCTTGTACGGGCCGGACCGCACCGGCGGGTTGTCCTTGTACTTCGTCGGGTCCTGCGACTTCCAGATGTGCTCGGGCATGATGTTGTTCGGCGCACCGGCGATCGCGGCGATGAAGTTGTAGTGCAGCCGCGGGGTCGGCTTGAGCAGCTTGACCACGGCGGTGTGCGGGTCCGTGACCTCGACGTCCTTCACGAACTCTTTCAGCTCACCACCGCCGCCGAACAGGTCCGGACGGTCCTTCAGCATCATCACGGTGAACTTGAAGTCGTTCGCGCCCAGCGGCTTGCCGTCGTTCCAGTGCGCCTTCGGGTCGAACTTGATGGTCAGCTCGGTGTGGTCGTCGTTGTACTTGTACTCGGTGGCCAGCCAGGGCGTCAGCTTGCCGGTGGCGAAGCTGAGGAAGAACAGCGGCTCGGTGGCGAGCTCGACGCCGGCGCCGCCGGGAGAGCCGTTCGGGATCATCCCGTTGAAGCTGTCGAAGACCGTGTACTCGACCTGGCCGACGATCACCGACTGGTCCCGCGGGACCGGGATGTTCGCCTTGCCGATCTGGATCGACTTGGTGGCGGCCGGCTTGTTGTCGGCAGGTTTGTCGGAGTATGAACCGCCGCTGCCGGAGCAGGCCGCGAGGAAGGCCGTCATCGCGGCCGCGGCACCTCCTCCGAGCATGTGCCGCCGGCTCAGCTGGTAGCGGACGACATCTGCGACGTCTTCGTACTGGGGGCGCGGTGCTTCGTTCATGACGAAAGTCACCTCCGTTTTCGTTGCGCGGACAGGGCGATCACCCACCGAGAGGTGTGACGGACTATAAGTAGCGTTGACAACGTTGGCAAGAGTTCATTGCCACGTTGGAACAATGACGCTGAACGTGCAGGTCAGTCGATATACCAACCTTTGACAACGTTGGTTCGCTCTGCGTGACGGCGCTCAGGCGGGAGCTCGCCGGTTTCGTCACACGCCGCGTCACACGGCGGCCGTCTTCCATCGGTACGGCGGCCGCACCGAAGCGGTCGCGTATCAGAACCGTTACTCCAGGGGGAGACATGACGACCAACACGACCGTGGACTTCGAGGCGATCAAGTCCAAGCAGCGAGCGTCCTGGCAGACCGGCGACTACCCGCGGGTCGGCAACACGCTGCAGATCATCGCCGAGAACCTGGTCGAGGCCGCCGACGTACGGGCCGGGCAACGGGTCCTCGACGTTGCCTGCGGCCAGGGCAACGCGGCGATGGCGGCCGCCCGGCGGTTCGCCGAGGCGACCGGTGTCGACTACGCGCCGAACCTGCTCGAGCAGGGCCGGGAGCGGGCCGCCGCCGAGCACCTGCCGATCACCTTCACCGAGGGCGACGCCGAGAGCCTGCCGGTTCCGGACGCGTCGTTCGACCTGGTCTGCAGCACGGTCGGCGTGATGTTCGCGCCGAACCACCAGCAGACGGCCGACGAGCTGGTCCGGGTGACCGCTCCGGGCGGGAAGATCGCGCTGGCCAACTGGACGCCGTCCGGCATGATCGGGCAGATGTTCAAGACCGTGTCCAAGTGGGCGCCGCCGCCCGCCGGGGTGCGGCCGCCGACGCTGTGGGGCACCGAGGACCACCTGTTCGAGCTGTTCGGCGACCGGGTCGAGTGGGTCGCGCTGAACCGGCGCGAGTTCGTGTTCCGCTACCACACGCCGGAGCACTTCTCGGAGTGGTTCCGGGACTTCTACGGCCCGATCACGCGGCTGGCCGGGACGCTGGACGGCGAGGACCTGCACGAGTTCGCCCGCGAGCTCGCCGACGTTCCGCGACCGTTCGACTACGCCGACGACGGCACCGTCGCCGCCCGCGCGGAATACCTGGAAGCCGTGGGAATCCGCCGCTGAGGGGTCACACTGGTCTCGGGGGAGCTTGCCCACTCGGATGAGGGGTTGCCCACTGGAATTTCCAATGGGCAACCCCCGAACCGGATGGGCAAGCACGCGAGGCGTGGAGGGGAGCGGTATGGCGACGATTCGGTTGCTCGGGCCGCCGGTGGTCGAGCACGGCGGGGAGCCGGGTCGTCAGCCGCGCGGGCGGAAGGCCTGGGCGCTGCTCGGCTACCTGTTGCTGGCCGAGCGGCCGCCCAGCCGCCGCCGGCTCGCCGAGCTGTTCTTCGGTGACGCCGAGGATCCGCTCGGCGGGCTGCGCTGGACGCTGGCCGAGCTTCGTCGTGCCCTCGACGTTCCCGACCTGCTGTCCGGCGATCCGGTGGTGACGACACTCGACGGTACGACGACTGTCGACGTACTGGAGCTGGCCGAGCCGTCGGCCGATCCGGAGTCGCTGCTGACACTCGGCGGTGAGCTGCTCGAAGGCGTCGACCTGGAGTCCTGTCCGGAGTTCGAGTCCTGGTTGCTGGTGGAGCGGCGCCGGATCGCCGGGACGATCGAGGCCCGGCTCCGGCAGAACGCGATCGCCCTGCTCGCGGCCGGGCAGGCGGCCAAGGCGATTCCCTTTGCCGCCAAGGCGGTTGAGATCAATCCGCACGAGCAGGGCAACCACGAGCTGCTGATCCGGAGCCTGGCCACCTCCGGCGATCGGGTGCGCGCGCTGCGGCAGATCTCGATCTGCGAGGACCTGTTCCAGCGTGAGCTCGGCATCTCGGTCTCCGGGTCGCTCCGGGAAGCAGCGCGGGTCGAGTCCCTGACGGGCCCACCGCTGCGCGGGCGGGCCGCCGCCGTCAGTCAGCTGCAGGCCGGCCGCGCGGCGATCGTCGCCGGTGCGGTCGACGCTGGGTTGCAATGCCTGCGCCAGGCCGCGGCGCTCGCGGTCGAATGCCACGACAAGACCTTGGAGGCAAGGGCTCTCGCGGCGCTCGGCGGCGCGCTCGTGCATGCGATTCGCGGGCACGACGAGGAGGGTGCGATCGTCCTGCACGAGGCGTTGACGGTCGCCGACGCGGCCGGTGAGCGGGCGACCACAGTGCTGGCGCTGCGCGAGCTCGGGTTCATCGAGGTCCAGGCCGGGCGGCGGCAGACCGGGGACGAGTGGCTGTCCAAGGCCCATGCGCTCGCCGAGACCGATGCGGAGAACGCCGCGATCCTCGGCGTCCGCGGGATGAACTCGTCCGACCGGGCCGACTACCCGGCCGCGTTCGAGCAGCTGGGCGAGTCGGTGGAGCTCGCTGCCCGCTGTGGCGATCACCGGCAGCAGGCATGGTCCCTGGCCCTGGTCGGGCGGGCGCAGCTGCTGCGTTCGGAGTACGGCGAGGCCGCCAAGACGCTCGCCGAGACGCTCGACCTCGTCCGGCAGGAACGCTGGATCGCCTTCCTGCCTTGGCCGCAGGCCCTGGCCGCTGAGATCGACCTGTACGCCGGCAAGCTGGACACGTCGGCCGAGGGGTTCGAGCAGGCGTGGGCGATGGGCTGCCAGCTGAACGACCCGTGCTGGGAGGGCATGGCAGGTCGCGGGTTGGCGATGCTGCACGCCAGGCGCGGCGACTATCCGGGTGCGACCGAGTGGCTCGATCTCGCATTGACGCGGGCGAGTCGTGAACCCGATCGGTACCAGTGGGTGCACGCGCACGTTCTCGACACCGCGGTCGGGACGGCGATCGAGCGATCCGACGGCGAACGTGCGCAGCACCTGGCCGGCAGCCTGTCCTCGCTGGCCGCACGTTGCGACCTCCGGGAGATGCTCGTTCACGCGCAGCTCCACCTCGGTCGGCTCGGCGACCAACGGGCCGTCGCCACAGCGCGATCGCTCAGCGCCGAGATCGACAACCCGGCGCTGCAACTGCTGGCTCAGTCGTAGGCGGCGTCGACCAGCAGCTCGGAGCTACGGTCCGGCTCGTTGAGCACGGCGCGGATCACGTGCCGCTGGTCCCACCGTCCGCTCGCCCAGGCCAGCGCCTTGGCCAGACCGTCGAACGTCGCCGCATGCGGCGCACCGTCCTCGTCCACCCACCACGACACCTCGACCCCGTCGACGGTGAGCTCCTCGTGCTCCCACCACGTCGCCGGGACCTCGGGGACCAGCTCACGGACGATCTCCGGCACGTCGGCCGCCGTACCCTCGCCGTCGATCTTGCCCTGGGCAACTTCTTGCGCCATCGGTACGTCGAGCAGGTCGCTCAACCCGTCCGCCGCGGCGCCGGAGGCGACGACGAACCCGCCCAGATCCTCGCGCTGCAACCACATCGGGCCGTCGACGACCACTGCGCTGCCGGCCATGGTGACGCGGGTCAGGCCGTCGTCCGCGAGGACCCGGACCTGCTCCGGGGCGTCGCCCGGGAAGACGGCCAACGTGCCGAGCCGGCTCCACAACCGCAGCAGCTCGCTCTCCTCGACATCGCGGTCCGGATCCGCGAGCCGTTCGAGCAGCAGGCTGATGCCGTCCGCGTCGAGGTCACCGACGTCGCGGACGAGGCCGACCGCCGTACGCACCTCGGGGTCGAGCTGGGCCGTCCACGCCGGGGCCTCGTCGAGGAAGCTCGCGAGCACAGGGTCGGCGTCCGGATCGGCCCGGCCGGCGAGCGGTTCGCCGTCCTCGAGCAGCACGCGTTCGCGGATCCACCAGGCGGCGTACGACGGGACGCCGAGCGGACGGTCGTCGGGTCCGACCACGCGCACCTGGGTCACCAGGGCGCGGCGGAGATCGGGTGACGAGCCGAACAGTTCGAGGACTCGCGGCCAGGCGTCGTCGGTGATCCAGTCGAGGTCCCGGATCGCGGTCAGTTCGCCGATCGTCGCGCCGTAGCGGGAGCCGTCGGGCGCCACGTCGTACGCCCAGTCCTCGATACCGTCGAGGTCGGTGAACGACTGGGGCAGCTCGTCGAGCGCAACGTCCGAGGCGGTGACGACGCCGAGCGTCGCGAGCACGCCGACCGCCTCCAGCGCGGGCAGTCCGTGGCGATCGAGGAGCGCGCGGTCGATCGGGGCGACCTCGTCGGCGTCGAGGATCGACTCGGCCTCGGATCCTGGGATGACGAGCGCGTTCGCGGGCACGAGGTCACCGTCGGCGTCGCGGAGCGCGAGGTCGGCGAGCCACCACAGGCCGTCCGCCTGCGCCGGGTCGGCGGCGACCAGGCTCAGGACGGCGTGCGCGATCGCGTCCGGGTCGTCGGCTTCCAGCGAGTGCTCGACGGCGGTGCGTACGGCGCTGTCCTCGAGCAACGTCCGCGGGGTCGCCGGGAGCGCGCCGAGGCGTTCGAGCGCTGGCGCGACGGCGTCGGGGTGGACGATGCGGACGCCGTACTCGCCGAACTCCTTGAGCACGTCGACCGGTAGCTCGGGACCGGGCAGGAGCAGGCCGCGCACGCCGCGCATGAGCCGACCGTCGGCGAGCGGGACCGGGAGCGTGCCGAGCGACTCGCGCAGGAGCGCGTCCGTCACCATGCCGGCGAGCGACGCGTACAAGTCCCGCCACCACTCCGGCTCGTGCTGCGCCCCGAGTTGGTCAACCACCTCCGCCGGCTCGAGCCGGCGCACGCCCAACGCATCCAGCGCACTCCGAAACTGCAAGCTCGACCGGACCAACCCCGGCACGATCGCCCCGAGTCGCCCGGTGAACGCCTCATCCGCCCCCTCGACCACCACCGCATCCCGCGGCCGGATGGTCGCCCCGTCCTCCACCACCCGGAGCACCGGGGTGTCTGGCAGCACGGCGACAATCGCATCCCGGAGCGCGTGATCCAGCGCCCCCGCAGCAAGCCCCGTGGGCACCAGGTGGAGCACGTCGTCGCCGTCCTCGACCCGTCGCCGCAACAGCTCTGCATAGGCGGTTGCCGACCCCCGCACCAGCCAGTCGGTCAATGGCCCCTGCGCCACATGCCGCCGGGTGGAGTCGAGCGGGAAAGTTGCCAACAGCAACACAGGCAGGCTCAGTGGCTCGTCAGTAGGCGTAGGAGCATGCACGACCCCCGGCAGTGCGCCGGCGGATGGGAGTGCCCAGAGGACTGACCACTGGGGGCGGGTGCGTTCTTCGGTGGGGCGGTCGGCGAGCAACTGCTCGCGTTGGGGTTCGGTGAAGACGCCGGCTACGCGGTGGATATGCCAGCGGGACTCGACGTCTTCCAGGACGCGCCGGCCGTGCGCGGTTTCGATCTCGATGCGCTCCAGGCCGGGGAGGGCGAGCAGGAGCGCATCGCCGGCCTCGTCGAGGAGGCGGCGGACGAGGGCGGCGGCGGCCTCGTCGCGAAGGGGCAGGATGACCGCGGTGTCGTAGCCGTCCGGCGGCTCGCCGGCTGCTTCGAACGGCAGACGCAGTACGGGCACTTGGCCGCCACGTCGCCGTACCTCGGTGTCCAGCCCAGCGGACCCGAGCGCGGCGATCGTCGCCGCCGTGTCCGCCTTCGAGAACCGCACTCCCCCGGTCCGCGACAGCACCACCGGCTCGTCCGTCACCGCGAGTACCGCGGAGAACCCGACGCCGAACCGCCCGACCGCAGCCTCGTCCCGCTTCGCCGATGCCCGCAGCGTGGCCAGCGACTCGACCCCGGCCGCGGACAACGGCGCGCCCGTGTTGGCGACGACCAGCGTGTTGTCCCGGAACTCGAACAGCACCTGCCCCGGCACCCCCGCCCGCGCCGCGGCGTCCGCCGCGTTCTGCGCGAGCTCGATGACGACCCGGTCGACGTACCCGCCGAGCGCCAGCTCCTCTTCGGCGTTCGCGTCCTCCCGAAACCGCACCGGCGCCGCCAGCCACCCGGCCAGCACCCGCTCCCGAATCCCGCCCACCCCGAACACGTCGTCAGTCACGCCGTGCAGTATGTCAAGCGTCCCTGCGCGGGCAGCCAGGTCTCCCGTCCTGGTAGGTCGCAGCTATCGTGGTCCGGTGATCCGACCCGGCAGCCGGTACGTCGCCCTTGGCAGCTCGTTCGCCGCGGGGCCAGGAATCAACCCGATCGTGCACAAGCCGGCGGGACGCTCGGCCAACAACTACGCGCACCTGGTCGCCGCCGAGCTCGGCCTCGACCTGGTCGACGTCAGCTACTCCGGCGCGACCACCGCGAACCTGCTCGACACCCCGCAGGACGCGGCGCCCCCGCAGCTCGAAGCGGTCACGCCCGACACCGCGCTGGTGACGATCACTGCCGGAGGCAACGATCTCGAGTACGTCGGGACGTTCATCCGGGGCAGCATGCTCAACACCCTGGCCAAGCCGGCGACCCTGCTCGGCCGCCGGGTCGCGAACCGGATCCGCGCCCGGGTCAGCTACCTCAAGGACGACGCCGCCTACCAGGCCGTCACCGACTCACTCGTCACCGTCGTCGAAAGCGTCCGCGACCGGGCTCCCTCGGCGCGCATCCTGCTGGTCGACTACCTCACCTTGGTCGGCCCGAGCACTCGGCCGCGGCTCGACGTACCACTGAACGAAGAGCAGCTTCCGAGTGTCGCGATGATGGCCGACGGGCTCGCTGCCGCGTTCGCGAAGGCGGCCGCGACCACGGGCGCCGACCTGGTCACGGCCTCGGCGGCGAGCCGGGACCACGCGATCGGATCGCCCGATCCCTGGACGACCGCGTTCAAGCTGCTCGGCGGCGCGCCGTACCACCCGAACGCGGCCGGCATGCGAGCCGTCGCCGACCTGATCCTGCGGACGCTGAAAACGTAGGCTCGGACCATGGAGGTACGGCGGGCGAGTGCGACGGACGTGGACGCGGCGGTCCGCACCCTGGCCCGCGCGTTCGAGGACTACCCGATGACGCGGATGGGCCTCGATCCGGACCACTACCTCGACCGGCTCACGCAGTACCAGCGGCTCTTCCTGACCCGGATCGGCCTGCCGCACGGGCGGGTCTGGGTGACGTCGGACGTGAGCGCGGTCGCCGTCTGGACGACGCCGGCCACTCCCCCGAACGCCTTCGCTCCGCACGCGGACGCGTTCCGGGAACTGGCCGGCTCCCGGGCGGAGCTGGCGGCGGAGTACGAGCAGGCGATGGGCGTCTTCCGCCCGCGCGAACCCGTGTGGTTCCTCGCGCTGGTCGGTGTCGATCCCGAACGGCGCAGCCAGGGGCTCGGCCGGGCCGTGATCGGGCCCGGGCTGGCCACCGCCGACGCCGACCACTCGGCCGCCTTCCTGGAAACCCAGGAGCCCGGCAACCTCGCCTTCTACGAGTCCCTCGGTTTCACCGTCATCGCCGAGCTGGAGCTTCCGCACCGCGGCCCGATCCACTACGCGATGTACCGGCCACCGCGCTAGCGGGCAGTCGCCGTACGGAACCAGCGGATGGCGCGGCGAGTGGCGCGACGGGTCGTCGTACCGCGCGGCTTGCTGGTCGTGCGGCGCTTCTGCTTCGGCGGGAGAGTCGACTTGGCGTTGCCGAAGTGGCTCAGCGAGACCATCAGGTTCAGGGGTTCCATCGGTCCGTCCTCCGGATCCGGGCACCCGCCGTCCGGGCGCCTTCACAGGTACGTCGGAACCGGCCGCGGATTCTTGACATCCCGGTTGTCTTATTGTCTTACTTGAGTAAGACAATAGGGAGGCTGGCGTGATCGAGTTCCACCTCGACGGGCACTCGAAGGTCGCGACCTACATGCAGCTGGTGCAGCAGGTCAGGCAGTCGCTGCGGCTCGGCCTGATCGACCCCGGTGACCAGCTGCCGCGGGTTCGGGAGGTCGCCGAGTCGCTGGCGATCAACCCGAACACGGTGCTGAAGGCGTACCGGCAACTGGAGCTCGAAGGGCTGGTCAGCGCGCGCCCGGGCGTCGGCACGTTCGTGACGCGGTCGCTGGCCGGTCCGTCACTGGCGAACCAGGCTGCGCTCCGGCACGACCTGGTCGGCTGGCTCAGCCGGGCCACCGCGGCGGGGCTGGACCAGGAGGACATCGTCGCCCTGGTCGAGACCACGCTGCGGGCCACGTTTCAGGAGGGGATAGCGCAGGCATGAGTACGGCGCTCGAGACCACTGGCCTGGGCAAGCGGTACGGCCGGACCTGGGCCTTGCGGGACTGCTCGCTGCGGCTTCCGGCCGGCCGGGTCGCGGCCCTGGTCGGCCCGAACGGCGCGGGCAAGACCACGCTGCTGCATCTCGCGGTCGGGTTGCTCCGGCCGGATGCCGGATCGGTGCGGGTTCTGGGCCGTACGCCGGCTGCCGACGCCGACCTGCTCACCCAGGTCGGGTTCGTCGCCCAGGACGCCCCGATGTATCCGGACTTCACCGTCCTGGACCTGCTCAAGATGGGCCAGAAGCTCAACCGGCAGTGGGACTCCGCGCTCGCCGCCGGCCGGCTCGAACGGCTGCGGATCCCGTTCGACCGCAAGGTCGGCAAGCTGTCCGGCGGTCAGCGGGCCCAGGTGGCGCTCGCGCTCGCGCTGGCGAAGCGCCCGGAGATCCTGATCCTGGACGAGCCGGTGGCGAGCCTCGACCCGCTGGCCCGGCGCGAGTTCCTCCAAGCGCTGATGGGAGCCGTCGCCGACGACGGCACGACCGTCCTGCTGTCGTCGCACCTGGTGGCCGACCTGGAGCGGGTCTGCGACTACCTGATCGTGCTGCAGGAGTCGCGCGTGCAGGTGATCGGCGCCGTCGACGACCTACTGGCCGACCACAAGGTGCTGATCGGTCCGCGTCGCTCGGCCCCACCGGTGGGCGTCGCGACCGTCATCCGCGACAGCCACACCGACAAGCAGTCCACCCTGCTGGCGCGCATCAACGGACCGGTCCTCGACCCGGCCTGGACGATCCGCGACCTCAGTCTCGAGGATCTGGTGCTCGCCTACCTCGCCGAGCCGAGCGCGGGCGTCCTGCCCGGACCGTCGCCGCTCGGAATGGACGTGACGTCATGATCTGGATGACCTGGCGACAGCACCGGCAGCAGGTCCTGTTCGTCGTGCTCGGCATGGCCGCGGTCGCGGCGCTGATCCTGCCGACCGGGCTGAAGATGCACGACGTCTTCACCGACAGCGGGCTGGCCGACTGCCTGCGCCGTACCGCCGGCGCCGAGTTCGTTGCTGTCGACGATGATTCGCAGCGGGACTGCGGTGAGATCGCGAACCAGTTCCTGGCGCGCTTCGGCTACCTGCAGCCGCTCGCGGTCCTGTTCGCCGTGCTGCCGCTGCTGGTCGGGCTGTTCCTCGGCGCGCCACTCGTCGCCCGCGAGGTCGAGCACGGCACCCACCGGCTGGTCTGGACGCAGGGCATCAGCAGGCTGCGCTGGGCGCTGGTGAAGTTCGGACTGGTCGGAACCGGCTGCCTCGCCCTCGCCATCGGGTACACCCTGCTGCTGAGTTGGTGGATCCGGCCGCTGAACGGCGCGAACGGCAGCCGCTTCACGGTGCTGATCTTCGACCAGCAGGGAACCGTCCCGATCGGGTACACGCTGTTCGCGGTCGCGCTCGGCGTCTTCGCCGGCACGGTGACGCCGCGGGTGATGACGGCGATGGCGACCACGCTGGTCGGCTTCCTCGCCGTACGGCTCGTGGTGGCCGGCTTGGCCCGGCCGCACTTCCAGGCCCAGGAGGAGCGCACGTTCCCGGTCACCAGCACCGTCGAGCCGAACCCGCTCAGCGGCGACTGGATCATCCGCACCGGCATCTACGACGCGAGCGGCGTCCAGGTCGCGGCGAACCAGCAACGATCGTGCCGGATCGATTCGCCACCACCGACCGGGACGCCGGCCGGACCGACGCCCGAGGGCTGCGAGGAAGGTCTCTACAACCTGCAGGTCTTCCAGCCCGCCGACCGGTTCTGGTTGTTCCAGACGATCGAGACCGGCATCTTCCTCGGCCTGACCGTGATCCTGATCGTCCTGGCTGTCTACCGCGTACGGCGTCGCCTCTCCTGAGCGGTCAGGCGCGGAAGGGTCGGCCGAACTCGGCGGGGACGCCGGGGCTGTGGAGCACGTGGTCCGGTGCGCGGTTCAGGTCGGTGAGACCGACTGAGGCGAACAGACCGCGGTCCTCGAAGCGGAGGAGGTCGGCTGTGCGCAGGGACCAGGCGGGGTGGTGGTTGGGGAGGTACCAGGTGTGGCCGGCTCGCTGAATGTGGAGTCCCCAGCGGGCGGTCAGGAAGTGTTCGAAGGGACCTGGTTCGACCGGCCGGCCGAGCCGGACTTCGACTGTGGCGGAGGCGCGTGCCCGGCGCAGTGTCGAGGTATAGACATGGTGGTTGCCGTCAGCAACATGCGTCATCCGGGCCCAGCGGTACGGGAGGCCGAAGGCGGCCCGGGCGGCCGCGACGACGGCCAGGCGGTCGGCGTCCAGGCTGAGGAAGACCACGCCGCGCCGGCCCGAGGTGTCGACGGAGTACAGCCGGATGTTCGTCTCCAGGAAGCTCCCCACATACGGTACGGCGGGACCTCGAGCCAACCCGGTGTCAGTCATCCGGAACGGCACGAGGCCGACGTACGTGCGTCCCTCGAAGACGTCCGGCCGGACACCCGGCGGGAAGAAGTGCGCGACCGCCGCCGGTTCCACGGCCCAGTGCAGGAACGTCAGGTCTCGCCACCACTGGCGCAGGATCCGTGGCCGCCGGAGCGCGGGCGCCTCGGGCCAGGTCGCGTCCACCAGGTCAGTCGGCGCTCGGCCGGACCTCGCAGGTCGGGCGGCCGTCGTTCAGGTCGCAGACGACGTACGCCGTACCGCTGCCGGACGTGGCCTGCCACGGCATCACCGCGTCACCACTCAGCAGCGCGTCCAGGGTCTGCATCTCCGGATCGCGCTGCATCGCGTGATGCCGGTACCCGGCGGAGCCGAGCGCGAGCGCGATCGCCATCCCGAGCAGATTCACCTGCGTCGGCTGGTCGGGAACCACCGTCCCGGCCTCCGGCGCGAGCTTGATCCCCTGATCCGGCACCTCGACGATCCGGGCGACGTACCTGCCTGCAGTCATGCCATCGAGGGTAGCTCCGAAAGCCGGCTGGGTGGGCGAGGCGGCCCACCCAGCCGTCCGGCCGATCAGGAGGAGAAGGCGGCGTCGAAGGACGCGGTGGGCGGGTCGAAGGCCAGCGAGCGGACGAACTGGAGGGCTTCGGCGGCGCCGACCAGGCGGTCCATGCCGGCGTCTTCCCACTCGACCGAGATCGGGCCGTCGTACCCGATCGTGTTCAGCATCCGGAAGCAGGCCTCCCACGGTACGTCGCCGTGCCCGGTGGACACGAAGTCCCAGCCGCGGCGCGGGTCGCCCCAGGCCAGGTGCGAGCCCATCCGGCCGTTGCGGCCGTTGCCGACCTGGCGCTTCGCGTCCTTGCAGTCGACGTGGTAGATCCGGTCCTTGAAGTCCCACAGGAAGCCGACCGGGTCGAGGTCCTGCCAGACGAAGTGCGACGGGTCCCAGTTCAGGCCGAACGCCTCGCGGTGGCCGATCGCCTCCAGGGTCGCGGTGGTCGACCAGTAGTCGTACGCGATCTCGGACGGGTGCACCTCGTGCGCGAACCGCACGCCGACCTCGTCGAACACGTCCAGGATCGGGTTCCAGCGGTCCGCGAAGTCGCGGTAGCCGGCCTCGATCATCGCCGGCGGGACCGGCGGGAACATCGCGACCGTCTTCCAGATCGACGAGCCGGTGAAACCGACGACCACGTCGACGCCCAGCGCGCGGGCGGCGCGGGCGGTCGTCTTCATCTCCTCAGCGGCCCGCTGCCGGACGCCCTCGGGGTCGCCGTCGCCCCAGATGTGCGCCGGCAGGATCGCCTGGTGGCGCTGGTCGATCGGGTCGTCGCAGACCGCCTGGCCGAGCAGGTGGTTGGAAATCGTCCAGAGCTTGAGGTTGTGCTTGTCCAGGATGTCGAGCCGGTCGCGCACGTACGAGTCGTCCTCCGCGGCCCGCCGTACGTCGAGGTGGTCGCCCCAGCAGGCGATCTCCAGCCCGTCGTACCCCCACTCGGACGCCAGCCGCGCCACCTCCTCGAACGGCAGATCAGCCCACTGCCCGGTGAACAAGGTAATCGGTCGAGCCATCACTACTCCTTAGTCGAGCTTCCTTCGGTACTGCGGTCCAGCCGGGGCGAGCTGGGGTCTGTTGGGTGGGGCTGGGGTGTCCCCGGCGGCGCCTGGAGCGCGGGGGCGACGCCGGGGACCGGGGACCGTGGTCCCCCGCCTGCCGTGGGAGAAGGCGCTGCCGCCGTTCGGCTGGGGCCGAACCAGCCGGACGAGCACCAGGGTGCGCGATCTCCCACGGCGGACGTCATCAGCCCAGCCCGGACTTCAGGTCGTTGCCCACCGCAATGAGCAGGGTGCGGGCGGCGGTGTCGGACACCGTGCTGGCCTTGGCCAGGTAGAGGTCGAGCGCGACCCGGGCGACGTTGTCACGGCCTCGCCGATCGGCCTCGGACGCCAACCCCAGTTGGACTTTCAGCACCGTCGCTGTGGCCGCCGGCACCGTCCCGGCCGCCCGGAGCCGGTCGACCAGCTTCACGGCCTCGGCGTACGACGCGACGACCGTGAACGGCACCGTGGTCACCGACTTGTTGCCGGCGACATCAGCCGCGGATGCCGTCAGCGTGTGCGTCCCGAGACCGAGCAGCACGCCGTCGAGGGAGCCGGTCAGCGGACGACCGTCGACCGCGAGCGTCACGGGCCCTGGACCAGACAGCGCGTCCGTCGCCGCAGCCGTGACCGCGAGGACGGAGGCGACGCCAAGGGAGCCCCCAGGTGACAGACCGGTCACCGCGACGGTCGGCGCCGTGCTGTCGATCTTGACCGTGGCGGACGCGGGTTCGGACACGTTGCCGGCTGTGTCGCTGGCACGCACGGTCAGCGTGTGGGTGCCGTCAGCCGACAACGTGACAGGCGCGGTGTACTCGGACCAGTTGCTGTCCCCGACCTTCTGCTCCACGTACACCTGACCGCCCTGGTCGTCCGTCGCCATCGCGGTGGCGACGACCGGCGCGGTCCACCAGCCGGCGAGACCCGAAGGCGTGGACGGGTTCAACGACAAGGTGACGGCCGGAGCGACCGTGTCCCGGACCAACCGGAAGTACTCGAACCGGGCCGTCTTCGACGCGACCTGATCCGCCCCGAAGGCGTAGACGCCGAACTTCGCGTTGGTCAGCGCGGCGTTGGTGACAGCCGGCAGAGCCGCCCACGTCAGGCCGTCCCCGCTGTAGGAGGCGGTGTAGGTCGTGCCCGTTTTGGCTATCCGCAGGTGCCAGATGCCGTGAGTCGGTGTCGGCGCGTTGGGTTGCGGTGACTGCACGACGTCGTTGATCTCCGAGCGCAACTCCAAACCACGTGTCACCGGCGACCCAGGCGCATTGGTCGTGAGGTAGTCGAGTTTCACGTAGTTCGCGTCGTCGGCGTACACCAGCAGCCCGGCCTGCTGGTAACGCTCGTCGAACGCCGACGCGTCCACCTTCGTCTCGATCGTCCAGTCGCTGTCCGGCGCCGGCTGCAGCATCAGGTTGGCCGGGTTCGTGTTGCCACCCTGGTAGATGTCGCCCTTCCCGGTGTCGATCTCCAGCACGTCACCGGCGACCCGGTAGGCCGCAGGATCAGGCCGTACGACGGCCGACCACCGGCAGGCGTCCAGCGTCGTACCCGCGAACTCGTCGTCCGGCGCCGCCTGCTCGGCAGTGTCGTCCGGTGTGATGGTGAAGTAGTCGAACGCGGCCGTGATCGGCAACGCCTCGGTCCGGTTCGTCAGCCCGAAGACCCCGATCCGCGGGTTCGAGATCCCGGCCAGCTGCTTGGTCTCCGGCATCTCGGTGAACGTCGCCCCGTCCGCGCTGTACGCCGCCCGCAACGACGACCCGTCCGAGGTGAACCGCACCCAGACGGTGTCCGGGTACGACGCGCCCAGGTTGGCCGTGTTCGACGCGGCGACCTCGTTCGGCACGCCGCCTTCCTCGCGAATGAACTGGAAGATCCGGTCGGCCGCGGACGGCGCTCCGGTCGACCGGCCCTGGATCACCATCTTGGCGTAGTTGTCGTCGTCGCCGTACACGATCAACCCGGCCTGCTGGTACGCCAGCCGGGCCGGCAGCGTGACCTTCGTGGTCGCCTGCCACGCGCCGGACGGCAACGGCTGCAGTACGACGTTCGGCGTGCCCGAGTTGCCGGTCCCGTAGATGTCGGTCGCCGTCAACGGGATCGACAACTTGCCATCGGCAACCACGAGCTCCTGGTTGCCCCGGACGACCGCGGACCAGCGCTCGGTGTCCAGCGCCGTACCGTCGAAGCCGTCGGACCGGCCGGTCAGGCAGGCCGGCAACGACGGGGAGTCCACGGTGATCGGAACCTTGGCCACCCCGGCCGCGCCGCGAGAGTCCGTCACCGTCACGGTGGCCGAGAACGTCCCCGGTGTCGTGAAGGTGTGGCTCACCGACGCGCCCGACGCAGTGGAACCGTCTCCGAAGCTCCACGCGTAGGACAGCGGCAGATCACCCTCGGGATCGGTCGCCGCCGCGGTGAAGTCCACCGTTAGCGGAGCCTTGCCCTGGGTCACCGACGCCGACGCAGTGACCGCCGGCCGCTGGTTCTCCGTGACGCCCTTCCCGATGAAGCGCACCCAGTTGACGTTGAGCTGACCGGTCGTCTTCACGAAGTACAGCGGCCCGCTGTCCAACGACGCCCCGGACACGGAGCCGGTGAAGTCGCCGTACGTCTGCCAACCGCCGGTCGGCGAGACCTGGATCGTCGCCACCACCGGCCCGTCGGTCGGCGACCCCTGCCGAACCTGCACAGTCGCGCCCGCTTCGGGCGAGGCCGCCCGCAACTGGATCTGGTCGATCTGCGTGAGGTTCGTTGGCTTCCAGCCCCACCAGTCGCCGTCCTCGATCCAGCCGATGTTCTTCCCGCCACCGGCCACGTCACCGGTGTCCTCGACCTGCACACCGGGCGCGGACCCCGGTCCCCCGGTCTCGTCGAAGTACTCCGCCTCACGCGTCTTCGGCTGCAACTGCACGACCTTCTGCGTGGTGATCGTGCCCGTCCCCGGCGCGCCCTTGTCCGTGTACGTCACGGTGACGATGCCGAAGATGTTCGCCCCGACATGCCCCTGGTCGCCCGGCAACGGGAACGTGCCCTCGCACCCGCGGTACTGCTCGTACCCGTGCGCGTGCTCGTCGTGCCCGAGCGCCGGCTGGGTGATCACGTCGTTGCAGTCGACCAAACCGTCCTCGGGATCGGTGACGGTCACCCGGTAGCGGATCGTGTCCCCGAAGTCGAAGAATCCACCATCGACCGGAGCCTGCACGGTGATCGTCGGCGCCGTGTTGCCGGACGTGATCGTCCGGTTCGAGACCGCTGTACGGCCGTCCGGGTCGGACACCGTCAGCCGGGCTGTGAAGACGCCGGCCGTGGCATAGGTGTACGACGGCTTGGCCTCGGTGCTGTCCGTCGTACCGTTGCCATCGAAGTCCCAGGCCAGCGTGATCGGCTGCCCGTCCGGATCGCGCGACCCGGTCGAGTCGAAGGCGACCGTCAACGGCGCCGGCCCGGATGTCTTGTCCGTGCTGAACTGCGCGATCGGCGCCCGATTCCCTTGCACGTAGTCGATCCGGTAGATCCCGGAGTCGGCGTTGTTGCCGCCGAACCCGCTCCCCCACTCGATCACGTACAACGCGCCGTCCGGCCCGAACTGCAACGCGTGCGGCCGGATGAAGCTCAGCTTCTGCAGCATCCGGGACACGTCGACCACGCCGTTGCGGTCGTCGTTCAGCTGCACCGAGAACAGCCGGCTGTCGTTCCAGTCCGCCCAGACCGCCTTGCCGTCGAAGTACGCCGGCCACTTGCGGTCCGACGTGCTGTCGGCGTCGTACTGGTAGGCGCCACTCGTCATCGGCGCGCCACTGCCACCGATCTCCGGTACGCCGGTCGTCGACTTCCCCATCCACAACGTCGCGGGGATCGCCGCCGGGAGTTGCGTGATGCCGGTGTTGTTCGGCGACTCGTTCACCGGCGCGTTGCAGTTGAACACCGCACCCGACGTGCCGGTCGCGAAGTCATGATCGTTGTACGGCGTGTTGTTGCCGACGCAGTACGGCCATCCGTAGAACCCGGGCTTGTCGAGAATGTCCCACTCGACCCGTCCGTCCGGACCGCGTGTGGGCGACACCGCGCCCGCGTCCGGGCCGTAGTCGGCCACGAAGAGGTGGTTGGTGGTCGGGTCGATGCCGATCCGGAACGGGTTCCGGAAGCCCATCGCGTAGATCTCCGGCCGCGTCTTCGCCGTACCAGGCGGGAACATGTTGCCGCTGGGGATCGTGTACGTGCCGTCCGGCGACGGGTGGACGCGGAGGATCTTGCCGTTCAGGTTGTTGCTGTTGGCGGCACTGCGCTGCGCGTCCCACGCGGACCGCCCGGACCGCTCGTCGATCGGCGTGTAGCCGTCGGAGTCGAACGGGTTGCTGTTGTCGCCGGTGGCGATGAAGAGGTTGCCCTGACCATCGAACTCGAGTGCGCCACCCGCGTGACAGCACTGGTCCCGCTGGGTGTCGATCCGCAGCACCTGCTTCTCACTCGCCAGGTCGAGGGTGTCGCCGGTCATCGTGAACCGCGAGACCCGGTCGAAGGGTTCGGTCCCGGCGGGCGAGTAGTACAAGTACACATAGCCGTTCGACGCGAAGGCGGGATCCAGCGCGATCCCGAGCAGGCCGAACTCCTGGCCGGTGTAGACGTTCAGCGTCCCGGCGGTGACGACCGAGCCGTCCGGCTTGACGATCTTCACCGCGCCGTTCCGGTCGATGTAGAACACCCGGCCGTCGCCGGCGACCGCGAGCTCCATCGGGTTCGACGTGTCGTCGTCCAGCGTCACCGTCTGGTAGCTGTCGCTCAGCGAAGCGCCACAGTCCGCGGGCACGACACCGGCCGCCGTCTTGAGACCGCCGAGCAGCAGCTGCCGGAAGGCAGGTTCGGCGTACGACGCGATCGTGTGCCCCATGCCCGTGTACCAGGCCCGGCCGCCGTCGTAGTCCTGGCACCAGGTGATCGGGTGCTCCGGCCCCATGTTCCCGCCCGTGTACGACGACTCGTCGAGCGAGGCGAGCACGTGGACCTTGTCGCGCGGGTTGGTGCGGTAGTTGTACCACTCGTCGGTGCGCTGCCAGATCGTCGGCGCCTCGGCGGTCGACGGGTGCGCGTGGTCCTCGACCTTCACCGTGCCGGCGGGCGTACCCGGTGGGTGGCTGTCGAAGTAGCTGCCGACGAGCTCGCCGTACCAGGGCCAGTCGTACTCGGTGTCCGAGGCGGCGTGGATGCCGGCGTACCCGCCGCCGGCCCGGATGTACCGCTCGAAGGCGGCCTGCTGGTCGGCATTCAGGACGTCACCGGTCGTCGACAGCCAGACGACCACCTCGTACTTGGCCAGCTCGGTGTCGTTGAACATCGACGCGTCCTCGGTCGCGGTGACGGTGAAGCCGTTCGCCGCCGCGAGCTCGTTGATCGCCTGGATCCCGGCCGGGATCGAGTCGTGCCGGAACCCGGCGGTCTTGCTGAAGATCAGGGCGTTGAAGGTCTCGTCACCGTGGCCCGGGTGGGCCCTGGCCGGCAGTGACATGGTGGGGACCAACACTGCCGCGATCAGGGCGAGCACGAGCGCACGGATCACCGTGCCATGCCTGCGTAGCTGGATCATGCGGAGCTCCTCATGGGTCGGATAAGGCGCGCGCTCCATCGGTCCGGGGCGGTTGAACCCCAGCTACCACAAGTCCCGTGCTCTGCCCTGCGCGGGAGGTACTGCTACCGGTCAGCGGACGCCGAGCAGGTGCTCCATCGCCAACTGATCCAGCTTCTCGAACCCGAGACCGCGCTCGGCCAGCGCGTCCGGGTCGTGCTTCTCGCCGCGGAGGTCGGCCAGGCTCTCACCCTCGGCCAGGGTGGGCTCGGACAACTCCGCGACCTTGGCCGCGGCCAGCGCCTCGGCCACCTCGGGGTCGGCCCGGAACGCCTTCACCTTCTCGCGCAGGATCAGGTAGTTCCGCATCGACGCCCGCGCGGTCTCCCACACGCCGTCCTCGTCCTCGGTCCGCGGCGGCTTGTAGTCGAAGTGGACGTAGCCGTCGTACCCGGGCCGGCCCTCCGAGCCCTGCAGGACGTCGACGGTCCAGAACGCGCCGCGCAGGTTCCCGGCGCCGAACCGCAGGTCCTGGTCGAACCGCGGGCCGTGCTGCCCGTTGAGGTCGATGTGGTACAGCTTGCCGTGCCACAGTGCCTGCGCGATGCCGTGCGCGTAGTTCAGCCCGGCCATCTCCTCGTGCCCGACCTCCGGGTTCAGCCCGACCAGCTCGGGATCCTCGAGATCGTTGATGAAGGCAAGGGCGTGGCCGATCGACGGCAGCAGGATGTCACCGCGTGGCTCGTTCGGCTTCGGCTCGAGGGCGAACCTGATGTCGTAGCCCTGCTCCCGGACGTACGCGCAGAGCAGGTCCATCGACTCCTTGTACCGGTCCAGGGCCGCGCGGACATCCTTCGAGCCGCCCGACTCCGCACCTTCGCGACCGCCCCAGAGCACGTACGTCGACGCGCCCAGCTCAGCCGCGAGGTCGAGGTTGCGCAGCAACTTCGACAACGCGTACCGGCGGACCGAGCGGTCGTTGGCGGTCAGGCCGCCGTCCTTGAACACCGGGTGGGCGAACAGGTTGGTGGTGGCCATCTCGACCACGATGCCGGTGTCGGCCAGCGCCTTGCCGAAGCGGTCGAGCACCTGCTGCCGGGTGCCGTCGTCGGGCACCAGGTCGTCGTCGTGGAACGAGATCGCGGCCGCGCCGAGCTCGGCCAGCTTCTCCACCGCGTGAATCGGATCCATCGCCGGGCGGACCGCGGTGCCGAAGACGTCGACCCCCCGCCAGCCGACCGTCCAGAGACCGAACGAGAACTTGTCGTCCTTCGTCGGGGTGTAGCTGTTCATTCCGAAATCTCCTGCCATTGTCGGGAGGTCGAGCTGGCCTCGACCGCGGCCAGCACACGCTGGATCCGCAGCCCGTCGGCGAACGACGGTGTCGGATCGGCTCCATCGGCGATCGCGGTGACCAGGTCGACGACTTGATGGGTGAACCCGTGCTCGTAACCGAGCAGGTGGCCGGGCGGCCACCACGCTGCGACGTACGGGTGGGCGGACTCGGTGGCGAGGATCCGCCGGAAGCCGGCGGTACGCGCGTCCTCGGTCGCGTCGTAGAAGTGCAGGAGGTTCATGTCCTCGAAGTCGAACGCGAGGCTGCCCAGGCTGCCGTTGACCTCGATCCGGATCGCGTTCTTCCGGCCGGTCGCGAACCGGGTCGCCTCGAAGACGCCGAGCGCGCCGGAGCCGAACCGGGCCAGGAACACGGCCGCGTCGTCGACCGTCACCGGTCCGCGTTCGGTGCCCGCCGTACCGGCGAGACCGGCGTGCTCGGCGGCGACCGGGCGCTCCTTGACGAACGTCTCGAGCTGACCGCTCACCTCGGCGATGTTGTCACCGGTGATGTACTGCGTCAGGTCGATGATGTGCGCGCCGATGTCACCGAGCGCGCCGGACCCCGCCTTCTCCTTGTCCAGCCGCCACGACAACGGCGCCTCCGGGTCGGCGATCCAGTCCTGCAGGTACTGCGCCCGGACGTGACGGATCGTCCCGAGCTTGCCCTCGGCGACGAGCTGGCGGGCCAGCCCGATCGCCGGCACCCGGCGGTAGGTGAACCCGACCATCGACCTGATCCCCTTGGCCGCCGCCGCCTCGGCCGCGGCGGTCATCGCCTCGGCCTCCTCGACCGTGTTGGCCAGCGGCTTCTCGCACAGCACGTGCTTGCCGGCCTCCAGTGCGGCGATCGCGATCTCGGCGTGGCTGTCTCCCGGCGTGCAGACGTCGACCAGCTGGATGTCGTCGCGGCCGAGCAGCTTGCGCCAGTCGGTCTCGGTCTCCTTCCAGCCGAGCTTCGTCGCCGCGGCCGCGACCGCGTCCGGGTTACGCCCGCAGAGCACGTTCATCTCGGGGTTCAGCGGCAGGTCGAAGAAGCGCGGCGCGCTCCGCCAGGCCTGCGAGTGGGCCGCGCCCATGAACGCGTAGCCGATCAGGCCGATGCCCAGGTTCGTCATGACTCTCCTCTGTCAGCTTTCGAATGCCGTCGGCAGGTACTGGTCCACGTTGTCCTTGGTCACCACCGGCGCGTACAGCTGGATGGTGCGCGGCACCTCGACCTCCACCAGGTCGGTGAGGGCCTTCTTCTGCACCAGCAGCCGGGCCAGCCGGACGCCGTCCGCGCCCTGGGTGGACGGGTAGATGACGGTCGCCTTCAGCAGGCTGTTGCCGGACTTGATGTCGCGCATCACGTTCGCCGAGCCGGCCCCGCCGACCACGAAGAACTCCTTGCGGCCGGAGTTCTTGATCGCCGCCATCACGCCGACGCCCTGGTCGTCGTCGTGGTTCCAGATCGCGTCGATCTTCGGCGCCGCCTGCAGCAGGTTGGCGGCGGCCTTCTCACCGGACTCGACGGTGAACTCGGCGGCGACCCGGTTGCTCACCTTCAGGCCGCAGTCGGTCAGCGCCTCCTTGAAGCCGCGGCTGCGGTCCTGGGTCAGCGGCAGCGAGTCGATCCCGGCGATCTCGGCGACCACCGAGTCCTTCTTGTCCTTCAGCTGCTGGCACACGTAGGTGCCGGCCGAGCGGCCCATCCCGTAGTTGTCGCCGAGGATGGTGGTCCGGGCCGCGAACGGGCTGTCGAACTCGCGGTCCACGTTCACCACGGTGATCCCGGCCTCCATCGCCTTGACCGCCACCGGGGTGAGCGCGGCGCCGTCGAACGGCAGCAGCACGATCGCGTCCACCTTCTGGTTGATGAACGTCTCCACCTGGCTGATCTGCAGGTTCACATCGTTGGTGCCCTCGGCAACGATCAGCTCGACGTCGGAGTACTTCTTCGCCTCCGCCTGGGTGGCCTTGGTGATCGCGCCCATCCAGCCGTGGTCGGCGGCCGGCGCGGAGAACCCGATCCGGACCTTCTGGCCCGGCTCGTCGTTCTTCCCGGCGGCGACACCCGAGTTCGCCGGCGCGTTGTCGTTCTCCTCGGCCTCCGGGGTGTTGCTGGTACAGGCGGCCAGCGCGATCACGCTCAGGCCGGCGACGATGAGAGTGCGGACGGAACGTGCGGACATCTTTGTCCTCCTTCTATTGGCGGGTCGTGCGCGCCAGGCGCTGCTGGAGAAGGACCGCGATCACGATGATCAGGCCCTTCGCCACCGACTGGGCGGAGATGCTGAGGTTGTTCAGGGTGAAGACGTTGTTCAGGGTGGTGAAGATCAGTACGCCGATCACCGTGCCGACGATCGTCCCGCGGCCACCGGACAGCAGCGTGCCGCCGATGACCACGGCCGCGATCGCATCCAGCTCGTACAACTGACCATGGGTCGAGCTGCCGGTCGTCGTACGGGCCATCAGCATGACTGCGGCGATCCCGCAGCACAGGCCGGCCAGCACGTAGAGGGCGACGGTGTGCCGCTGCACCTTGATGCCGGCCAGCCGGGCCGCCTCGGCGTTGCCGCCGACCGCGAAGGTGCGGCGGCCGAACGTGGTCCGGTTCAGCAGCACCCAGCCGGCCGCGGCGACCAGCAGGAAGATCCAGACCAGCACCGGCACCCCGATCAGCGAGCCGCCGAAGAAGTCGACGAAACCGTTCACCGAGATGATCTGGGTCTTCCGGTCGGAGATGATCTCGGCCAGGCCGCGCGCGGCGGCCAGCATCGCCAGCGTCGCGATGAACGGCACGATCTTGCCGTAGGCAACGAGCAGGCCGTTGACCAGGCCGCACGCGGCGCCGACCAGCAGCGCCGTGGAGACCATGAGGATCCAGTGGAAGTCCTCGGCCAGCTGCTGGGTCGCCAGCGTGGTCGCCCAGACCGAGGCCAGCGCGACCATCGCCCCGACGGACAGGTCGATGCCGCCACCCGTGATGACGAACGTCATGCCGATGCTGACCACACCGATGACGGCCGCGAGCCGCAGGATGGTCAGCACGTTGGCGCCGGTCGCGAACGTGTCGCCGGCGGTGATGATGCCGACCAGGCAGAGCAGGACGAGCGCCACCACCAGGCCGACGTTGCGCCCCATCCCTGTCATCAGCACATTGCTGCCGGCCCGCGGCGCCGCGGGCGGCGTGACCGTCGCCTGGGTCGACGCGGTCTGGTCAGAGGGCCGTGCGAGGTCATCACTCACGAGACAGCACTTCCTTCCATCACCAGGTCGAGAACCTGGTGCTCGTCGATGTCTTGCGCGGGCCCGTTGTAGACGGCCCGTCCCTCCCGCAGTACGACGACCCGGTCGGCGAGACCGAGCACTTCCTCGACCTCGCTGGAGACCAGCACGATCGCGACCCCGTTGGCGGCCAGTTTGTGGATCAGCGCGTAGATCTCGGACCGCGCGCCCACGTCGACACCGCGCGTCGGCTCGTCCAGCAGCAGCACGCGGCAGTCCCGGAGCAGCCAGCGGGCCAGCACGACCTTCTGCTGGTTGCCGCCGGACAGGTTGCGCACCGGATGGTCCACGCCGGCCGGGCGGACGTCCAGTGCCTTGGACAGCTCGGTGGCAGCCTCCCGCTCGGCGCGGCCGTTCAGGAATCCCCCGCTGGCGAACCGCTGCATGGTCGACACCGTGATGTTCTTGTAGACGGCCTCGTCCAGCAGCAACGCCTGGCTCTTCCGCTCCTCCGGCGCCAGCCCGACACCTGCCTTCACCGCGGACTGCACCCGGCCCGGCCGCAGCGGCACGCCGTCGACCCGGACCGACCCGGTGGCCGCGCGCCGAGCGCCGTACACGGTCTCCAGTACTTCGGAGCGCCCGGAGCCGACGAGTCCGGCCAGGCCGAAGATCTCGCCGGCCCTGACCTCGAAGGTGATCCCGGCGAACTCGGCCGGCCGGGTCAGGTCGGTCACCTCCAGGACGACGGGCGCCGTGCTGAGGATCTCGCGGCGGGGCGGGAAGACGTACTCGATCGAGCGGCCGGTCATCAGCCGGATCAGTTCCTTGGTCGGCGTCGCGCGCGCGTCCAGGCCGGTCGCGACGGTGGCGCCGTCCTTCAGCACGGTGACCCGGTCGCCGATCTGGCGGATCTCCTCGAGCCGGTGCGAGATGTAGACGACCGCGACACCGCGCGCGGTGAGCCCGCGGATCACCCGGAACAGGTTCGCGACCTCTTCGGGGTCGAGGACGGCGGACGGCTCGTCCATCACGATCAGCCGGGCGTCCCGCGACAACGCGCGCGCCATGCTGACCACCTGCTGCCCGGCCGCCGGGAGTGAGCCGACCGTGCGGTGCGTCGGGATCTCGCCGTGGCCGAGTCCGCGCAGGATCTCGCGCGCCCGGGTGGTCGCCTCGTGCCGGCGGCTGAAGCCGAAGCGGGCCGGCTCGTGGCCGAGGAAGATGTTCTCGGCAACGGTCAGCTCGGGCACCAGGTCGAGCTCCTGGTAGATCGCCGCGATCCCGCGCTGGATCGCGGCGGTCGGGGTGTTCAACTGGACCTGTTCGTCGTGCAGGAGGATCGTGCCGGCGTCGGGCTGGTGGGCGCCGGTCAGCACGCGGATCAGCGTGGACTTGCCCGCGCCGTTCTGGCCGAGCAGGCAGTGCACCTCACCCTCGCGCACATCCAGGTCGACACCGTCGAGCGCCCGCACCCCGGGGAACTCCTTGACGATGCCGGTCATCGTGAGCAGCTCGGTCATGGGGCCTCCCGGCCTGGACTGAGGAGCGGAGGGAGCGAAGCGACTGGAGTGACGAGGGAAGGCCGGGAGTTCCAGCCCCATGACCCGCCGCGCGGCAGCGCGGCATTCAACAGAGTCACTGCGCTACTCCCGTCTCGGATCGGCCGATCACGGTCGGGTCGACGAAGACCTGGTCGAGCGAGATCTGGGCGCCGCCGCGCACCGCGGCGGTGAAGCCGAGCTCCGAGCGGACCACCCGGCAGCCGCCGCCGTCCGGGGCGATCACGCGGTCGCGGATCGCCGTCTCCAGTGGTTGTTTCAGCCATGGCCCGAGCACGGCGAAGTAGCCGCCGAGCACGAGCACGTCCGGATTCAGGATGTTCACCAGGATCGCTCCCCCAATCCCCAGCCAGGTTCCGACGTCCTTCAACGCGGACAGCGTCCGCGGCTCCCCCGCCTCGGCCCGCGCGGTGATCTCGGCCAGCCGCCGGTCCACGTCCAGCGCCGGGTCGCGGACCGGGTCGTCCGCATCCGTTGCCTTGTGCAACAGCGCGGTCAGGCCGACGACGGTCTCCCAGCAACCGGTCCGGCCGCAGCCGCAGATCCGTCCGGCCGGTGCGACCGGCATGTGCCCGACCTCTCCGCTGTACCCGTGGCCGCCGCGCAGCAGGTGCCCGTTCGACACCACGCCACCGCCGACACCGACAGCGCCGGTCAGCAGCACGAGATCCTGCACCGGCTCAGTCTTCTGCAGCTCCGAGTACGCCGCCAGCGCCGCCAGGTTCGCCTCGTTGTCCACGTGCAGCGGGTACGACGGCCCACCCAGCCGCTCGCGCATCTCGCGCACGACGGGGACCTCGCCCCACCCCAGGTTCGGCGCCAGCTTGAGCTCACCGGTGTCGCCCTGCACCAGGCCCGGCACGGCGAGGGTCACGCCGGCGACCTGGCCGTCGCGCGCGTCCACAGCGGCCACGGCCTCGCGGATCAGGTCGGCCAGGCGGCTGAGCGTCGTACTGGGGTCCATGTGGGCGACGTCCAGCGGGACGCGGCGTTCGCTGACCGTGTCACCGGCCAGGTCGAGCGCGGTGACGGCGAGGTAGTCGACGTTGATCTCGGCGCCGACGCCGCAGACTCCGGTGCCGTCGAGCTCGACCAGCTGCCCGGGGCGGCCGAGGGCACGAGTCGAGTCGGCCGGGCCTTCGCGAAGCAGGCCGCGCTCGACCAGCTCGGCGACCAGGCTGCTCACGGTCGCCTTGTTGAGGCCGGTGTCGGCGGCGATCCGGGCCCGGGACCGGGGACCGTTGTCGCGGACGTGACGCAGCACGACCGAGAGGTTGTTGCGCCGGAGCGAGACGTGGTCGGCGGCGACCACGCGACTGCCCGGACGGCTGCCCCCCGTCAACGTCATGCGACCCCACCCTTGGTCGTTGTGAGCCCAGTCACAGACTTTGTCTGTTGAACCAACAAACTAAGTACGCCGCTGAAGCCGCGTCAAGACGTTGTCGACAAGTTTTCGCCGACGCTAGCGGGCAAACGCTCTCTTTGACCAGAGGCCGGGTTGGTTCCGGAACTTGCGTGAAGTCCGTTCAACTCTTGCGGGCGTTCTTCGGCGTTTGTACTCTCGCGGCACTTCTCCTGTCCGCCCCCACCAGGAGCCCCACATGACTCTGTCGCGCCGTGCCTTCCTTGCCGCCACCGCCGCCACCGCTGTCGGCGGCACCCAACTCACGTCCGCTTTCGCCGCCAGCCCGCCCGGTGACGTCGTCGGCAAGGTCACCGTCGGGTACCAGGGCCGGTTCGCCTGCACCGGCGACGGCGCCCCGATCAACGGCTGGTGGCACTGGAGCCACAACTGGGGCCAGCCGCCGTGCAGCAGAACGGCTGCGACACCGCGGCACTGCAGCGGTTCAACCCGACCGGCGGCGAGGGACCGACGCGGGACGCGATGGCCGTCAAGGTCCGGCAGGCGGCGGAGCAGTACGGGCGCAAGTTCTACATCATGTACGACGCCACCGGCTGGACCTCGATGCAGTCGGAGATGAAGGCGGACTGGACGTCGAAGATGAGCGCCTACACGGCCTCACCGGCGTACGCGCGGCAGAACGGGAAGCCCGGTGGTGTGCATCTGGGGGTTCGGGTTCGACGAGGCCAACAAGGCCTGGCCGGCGTCGGTGTGCCTGGACGTCGTGAACTGGTTCAAGGGCCAGGGGTGCTACGTGATCGGTGGAGTGCCGACGCACTGGCGGCGCGGGGTGGAGGACTCGCGCGCCGGCTACCTGGACGTGTGCCACGCGTTCGACATGCTGTCGCCGTGGATGGTTGGCCGGATCAGCGACATCGCGGGCGCGGATGTACAAGGCATCTACATCTCGATGTTCGACGAGTACAACGAGGGCAACCAGATCGCGAAGACCGCCGAGTCCGCGGCCTGGGTACCCGCGGGTTCAGGCATCCGCGCCCTCGACGAGGACGGTACGGCGTGCTCCGCGGACTACTACCTGCGCCTGACCAACGACGGCGGCCGAATGTTCAAGGGCCAGGCACCACTCACGTCCGTGCGCCCAACCGTGCCGATGCCGGTCCAAGGGCCGGGCGGCGTGGTGTTCCTCGAGCACGTCGACTACGGCGGTGCGGCCGGGCTCCGAACGCGAACGACCAGTTGACGTCCTGCCGGATCTCCTAGAACAGCTCCAGGCTGTCCGAGGCGAGGGTGATGACGGCGTCGTCGAGGTAGAGCCGGCAGGCGATCGCGTGGCCTGCGCAGGTGTGCAGGGCCGGGCCGGCCGCGTCGACGACGCGGTAGGCGACCGGGTGCCCGCAGCGCTCGACGGCGCCCTCGTTCTCGCGGTGACAGCCGAGGACGTGACAGGTGACCGTCTCGCCGACGTTCATCAGCGTGAGGCCGTGCTCGGGGCAGACACCCCAGCCGACGCCACACGCCTGGCCTTCGCTGGCGGCGAGTCGGATCAGGTTGCCGGCGGTCGCCTCGAGCGCGCCGGCCACCGAGCCCAGCGTGCTGGCAGCGTGGTCGAGGTCGCGGCGCAACGCCCGCAGCTCGGGCGACTCGGGCATCCCCCGGGTGGCTGCCTGCAGGTTCTCCGACAGCGTCTTGGCGGCCAGCGCGATCTCGTCGACCCGGACGGGCGTCTCGAACTCGGCGCGCGCCGTTCCGTTGGCGACCCGGCCGGCCCTGCGGGCGGCGTACTCCTCGACCCAGGCAGGCGTCTTGACGACCGTCTCCTGGCCCTCCGGTGCCGGGCCCTCGGAGGCCTGGCCGGTCGGCTCTTGCTCAGCCTCTTGATCGCCCTGGCCGGCCGGCGTGGTCCGGCCTGCGTGAGGGCCCGATTGCGGACCGTGACCATTGGTCCCGTTCGCGGCCGTGGTCCCGTTCCTCGGGAGCCGGCTCTCCTGCGCTGTCCGCCCGTTCATACAGCCTCACTCGTCAAGTGCCTGGCCATCGCCATGCGCGCCCCCTGATGTGCCTCCGGTGGCCGATCGTGCCATGTCTCCAGTGCCCACGACCAGAGGAAATCACCCAGCGTCACCCACCGCTCCCCCTCCCTTGCGCACTGCAACATTCCACCCCAGACTTCCGCCAGGTTCCCCACTCTGCGTCCGCATAGTCACACGCAGAGCATTCCTCAACGTTGCTTTAACATTTCGGCACTGTGGGTCACCGCGCGGTAGCAGTCAGGTGCTGCCGGAGGAACTCGACGGTCCGGGTGCGTGCCTGCAGCGCCGAGTTCGGCGGGTCCTCGCGCAGGTCGCGGGTGAGCACCGAGTGCGCCATCCGGCGGTAGCCGTCCGGGTTCCCCGGCCGGCTGTCGAGCTCGATCACCTCGAACGCGTCGCCGAGCTGCTTGCGCAGGGTCGTGAACCGCTCGGCCGGTGACATCCGGTCATGGCTGAAGCGCAGGCCCAGGACGCACAGACCGTCCGTCTGCGTCCGTTCCTTGACGACCTCGAGCTCCTGCCGGGACAGCCCCGGATCACGCCGCAGACGGCCACTGACGGCGAACGGCGTGGACGGCTGACTGAGGACCGGGGCCAGAACCGCCTCCTCGACCGCTGTGGCCAACGCGAACCCTCCGGTGAAGCACATCCCGATGACCCCGACCCCGCGCCCCGGCGTCCGCGTCGCGAGGTCGGCGGCGACCGCCCGCAGGTACTTCGTGATCGGCCGCTCCGCATCGGCCGCGAACGCCCGGAACTCCTTCGCCACACACATCCGCGCGATCACCCCCAGCGCGTACCCCGTGGTCTCCGGGCTCCCCGGCGTACCGAACGGCGACGGGATCACCACCGTGAACCCCGCACCCACCAGGTGGTCCCCCAGCCCCAGCACCTCCGGCGTCAACCCCGGTATCTCCGGGATCAGCACGACGCCCGGGCCTTCGCCCTTCTCGAAGCAGTCGTAGGTCAACCCCGCGCCGGTGAACGGCGTCCGTCGCCAGCCGGTCAGATCCGAGCTCGGTGCGGTCATCGCACGCCTCCTCGCAGGTGGAGGCTCATAGCTTAGGGTGCGCGGCCGGTTGCAGCTCTTGACTGGAGAAGGGACCGGACCACACGCAGGCCTACACGGTGAACAAGATCGTCACCATCAGCTGAACCCGCTCGAACGCCCCGGCCCGCTTGGGTCGGGGTGTTCGTGCTGTCAGGGTGTTCGTGTTGTCAGGGTGTTCGTGCTGTCAGGGTGCGTAGTGCTGGACGGCGCCGCCCTTGGACAGGTCGACCAGGGTGTGGGCGAGGTCCTTGGCGTCGGCAAGGACCTCGTCGAGGTTCATGGTGGTGAGTTGGCGGTCGCGGACGACGACGCGGCCCGCGACCAGGACGGTGACGACGTCCGACGAGCGCACGGAGTAGACGAGGGCTGCCCTGGGGTCGTGGACCGGCTGGCAGTGCGGGCCGGAGAGGTCGACCAGGGCGAGGTCGGCTTGGCGGCCTGGTTCGAGTACGCCAATCCGGTCCGCGAGGCCCGCTGCGGCGGCTCCGCCCCTGGTGGCCAGGCGGAGGGTGTCGGAGACGTTCATCCACTCGGCGTCCTGCTCGCGTTGCTTCTGGGTCAGCGCAACCATCCGCAGCGACTCCCAGACGTCCAGGGTGTTGTGGACCGCGGCTCCGTCGGTGCCGATGCCGACCTTCACGCCCTTCGACTGCAGGCTTTTGATCGGGGTGACCGTGCCCATGGCGAGTTTGAGGTAGACCTTCGGACAGCAGGCCACTGCGGTGCGGTCGCCGTACTGCTCAAGGATCGGGAGGTCGGCTTCGCGGATGCCGCAGCCGTGGGCGATGAGGGCGCCGGCGTCGAGCACGCCGGTTCGCTCGAGGACTTGGATCGGCGTGACGCCCAGGCGGTCGATGGACGATTGGGTTTGGTCGTCGGTTTCCGCGGCATGCAGGTGGATGCGGAAGCCTTCTGCTCGTGCGATGTCCGCCGTACGGCGCAGGTCGTCGTCGGAGACCGTGTACGTCGCGTGCGGGCCGAGGCTGGCCGTGATCCGGGGGCTGCGGTTGCGGAGGTCGCGGGCGGTGGTGATGGCGGCTTCGATGGCTTCGGGTCCGGTCGAGGAGAAGTACGTCGGCGCGAGGTCGGCGCGGATGCCGGACTCGATCGCGGCTTCGGCGATCTGGTCGGCGTGGAAGTAGTGGTCCACGAACGTGGTCACCCCGGCGAGCAACATCTCGGCGCACGCGAGTCGCGCACCGACCCGGACCCGCTCGGCCGTCAGATTCACCTCCATCGGCCAGATCCGCTGGTTGAACCAGTCCTCGATCGCCAGATCCTCAGCTGCACCCCGCATCATCACCATCGGACTGTGCGTGTGCGAGTTCACCAACCCCGGCACCGCCACCAGCCCCCGCCCCTCAACCACCTCCGGCTCCACACCCCGCCCCGGCACACCGCCCGGCCCTCCAGCCGTGTCCCGGTCGGCCTGGCGGCTCCCCGCCCCGTCCCGCTCGGTCTCCCGGCTACCCGCCCCCACCCGGTCGGTCTCCCGGCTGCCCGCCCCGTCCCGGTCGGTCTCCCGGCTGCCCGTCCCCACCCGGTCGACCTCCGGGTCCCCGGTCCTCTCCCGGTCGACCTCCGGGCTCCCGGTCTCCTCCACTCTCGGTGGAGGGAGTTGTAGGGGTGTGCCGGTGGGGGTGATGGCGGTGATCTTGTCGTCGTGGATGTGGATGTCTTGTGCTTCGTCGACTCGGCAGTCGCCGTGTTCGGGGACGATCAGGACCGAGACGTTGCGGATCAGCAGGTACGACATCCATCCTCCAGCCGGTGGTTCGTCGTACCGCAGTCTCGTGCATCCGCCGGGCCAACCGCCGGAGTTCACTCAGCAGCAGCGGGGAGCTCGGCGACCACGCGGCGATAGGCGCGGTGTGCGGGCACGAAGACGAGGACGGCATACGCCAACGCCGACAGCGCACCGACGACGGCCGTGACTGCACCGTTGGTCCCAGCGGTATCCGCGAGCACCGCGCCGAGACCGGCCGCGACGATGATGTTCACGGCGCCGGCGAACACGAAGGCGCTGGCGAGGAAGTGGGACACACCGCTGCGCCGCACCCCCATGTCGTAGGTCCGGTCGATGCCCGCCGGATCGTCCGTCCAGCCCGTCACCAGGTGCTCCTGGATGCCGGGGTCGAGCTCGAGGTACGCCGCCCGCAGCCGGTTCATGCCGATGACGAGCATGAGGTCCTGCTGGCTGGCGTTGCGCACGCGCAGTGCAGTGAGGCTCCCGGTCACCAGCACCGACACCCCGAGCCAGGCCGCGAGGAGCCTGAATGATGAGTTCAGCCCGGAGACCTGCAGGGTGAGGGCGAGCACCACCAGCGAGGCCGAGGCGAACGTGAACTGGGCGCTGATCCGGCCCATCACCTCCGACCAGGTCTGGCTCCTGGTCGCGAGCAGGCTCCAGTGCTCGGTGGCGAGCAGCTGCGCCCGCACCGCCGGTCCAGGTGGATCCCCGGTCATACCGTCATGATGCGCGCCGGACTGGGCCTGGGAAAGTCATGGGAACAGATGTTCGAGTTTCCGGTATGGTGGGCGTCATGGGTGCTGATCTGCAGGGCTCGTTGCTGGATGCGTTCGAGGATCCTGCGCTGGGTTCGCTCGACGGGATCCAGCGGACGGAGCTGGGGCGCGGCGCGTGGATCGACGTGCTGCCGCGGTGGCTGACCGGGGCGGATCAGGTGTACGAGCGGTTGGCCCGCGACGTGCCGTGGCAGGCGGAGCGACGGCAGATGTACGACCGGGTGGTCGACGTACCGCGCCTGCTGTGCTTCTACGGCGAGAACGAAGAGCTCCCGTTGCCGATCCTCGACGAAGCCCGCGACCGGCTC
This sequence comes from Kribbella sp. NPDC050820, assembly GCF_040653975.1. Lineage (NCBI taxonomy): Bacteria > Bacillati > Actinomycetota > Actinomycetes > Propionibacteriales > Kribbellaceae > Kribbella > Kribbella sp. NPDC050820. The sequence goes on along the minus strand of NZ_JBFAHB010000002.1, from coordinate 5,642 downwards.
AGCGCTCACTACGCGGAGGAGCTCGGCGAGTCCTTCCGTACGGCGGGGTTGTGCTTCTACCGCGATGGCCGGGACAGCGTCGCCTGGCACGGCGACCGGATCGGCCGCGGCAACCACGAGGACACCATGGTCGCCATCCTCTCCGTCGGCGAACCCCGCGTCCTCGCCCTCCGCCCGCGCCCGGGCAACTCGGCCGGCCCGGTCGGCTCGACCGTCCGCTACCCGCTCGGCCACGGTGACCTGATCGTCATGGGCGGCTCCTGCCAACGCACCTGGGAACACGCCATCCCCAAAGCCACGGGCCACAAGGGCCCCCGCATCAGCATCCAGTACCGCCCCCACAACGTCCGCTGACCACCAGCCGCGTGGTGGTCAGGCGGCTGTGGGGATGGGGAGTTGGGGTTGGTAGATGTGGTGGGGGGTGGCTATGTAGAAGCCGAGGAGGGGGACGGCGGTTGTTCGGCAGAGGTGGGTGGCGGCGTGGGCCCATTCGGTGTCGAGGTCGGGCCAGGTGTCGGGGCCGGGGCGGCCCAGGGCCAGGAGCAAGGACGTGCCGGGGGCGGTGCGGACGGCGGGGATGATCGGGGTCAGGGCTGACGTACACATGGCGCCGGCGGCCAGGGATGAGGTGGGCATAGTGCGGGCGGCTAGGGGTGAGGTGGACGTGGTGCGGGCCAGGGGTGGGGTGGACGTGGCGCGGGCGGCGAGGGGTGAGGGAGGTGCGGGAGGTTGGCCGAACTCCGAGGGGAGGTCGACGGCGATGGCGGCTCGGTAGCGGGTGTTCTCGTCGCAGAGGATGACAGTGAAGGTGCCGCGGTGGCGGTCACCGAGGCTGACCAGGAGGTCGACGACGTCGGCGGCGCGGGTGGGGTCGGAGAGTGGATGGTCGGTCCAGGTCTGGGGGAGGTCTTGGAAGCTCATGCCTACAAGATGCCGTCGTTTCACGCGCTGACTCGAGTTATCCACAGACCAAAGTGGCCCATCTGATGAGCATCAAAGTGGATCTGCCTGCTGGGCCGCTGTGCTCCTAGGCTCGGGTGTAACGAGCTGAGGGAGACCGAGATGAGCATCACGATGGAGCGCAGCAGGCGGAGCGGCGGCAAGGGCGTAGGGCGGGTGCGCCCGCCGGCTCGCGTCGGGCGGGTCTTGCCGCCGGCGGGGGTCGCGCGGGACCTGGCGATGGCGCAGTTGGCGAACTCGGTCGGCGACGGGGCGTTCATCGTCACGTCAGCGTTGTTCTTCACGCGGGTGGTCGGGCTGTCGACGGCGCAGGTCGGGCTGGGGCTGACGGTGGCCTGGCTGGTCGGTTTCCTGATGGGTGTGCCGCTCGGCAACCTCGCCGACCGCAGAGGTCCTCGCGGCGTCGCCGTCGTGCTCGCGCTCACCACAGCAGCCTCGGTCGCGGCGTTCCTCGTCGTACGAAGCTTCCCGCTCTTCCTGGTCGCCGCGATCGCTTACGCCAGCAGCCAAACCGGACTGACCGCAGCGCGCCAGGCACTACTGGCGGGCCTGGTCCAACCACAGGAGCGCACCCGCATCCGCGCCTTCCTCCAGTCCACGGTCAACGCCGGCCTCGCAGTAGGCGCCCTGCTCGGCGGCATCGCGCTCCACTACGACACTGCAGCGGCGTACCTGACCGTATTCGCCCTCGACGCCCTCAGCTTCCTGATCGCCGCACGCCTCGTCCACCGCGTCCCCAAGGTCAACGTCAGCACACGCGTCAAAGGCGAGCCGCGCCTCGCCGTCCTGCACGACCGCCCGTACGCCGTCCTCGCGCTGCTGAACGCGATCATGCTGCTCTTCATGCCGCTGCTCAGCCTGGTCGTCCCGCTGTGGATCGTCACCCGCACCGACGCACCGGACTGGGTCGTCGCCTCCCTCCTGATCGTCAACACGCTCCTGGTCACGCTCTTCCAGGTGAAAGCCGCCAAGAGCGTCAAGGACCTCCGCACAGCAACGAAGTCCGTCCGGTACGCCGGTGTCGCCATGCTGGCCGCGTGCGCGGTGTTCGCCATCTCTGCCGCGGAGATGAGCACCTGGACGGCGGCCGCCGTACTAATCGCCGGTGCCGCGCTGCTGACGCTCGGCGAGATGAAGCTGGCCTCCGGAGCGTGGGAGATCAGCTTCGGACTGGCCCCGGCCGACAAGCAGGGCCAGTACCAGGGCTTCTTCGGCACCGGTCCCGCGGTCGCCCGGATGCTCGGTCCGGCGATGCTCACGACGGTCGTGCTGGGGTGGGGCCCGATCGGCTGGATCGCTGTGGGCGCACTGTTCCTGGGGACCAGTTGCGCAACTGGTCCCGCCGTACGATGGGCCGCACGGACGAGGGCCGTCAACGAGGACGCCACGCCGTCGCTGGCAGAGGAGACCGCCGCCTGATGGAGATCCCCGGACTGGAAGAGATCACGACGTACGACGAGCTGCGCGAGATCGTCCCCACCCCGTTGGCAGCCGCGGCCGGCAAGACCCGCAAGGCGCTGCACGAGCTGGACCGGCAGTGGCTGGCCGCGTCGCCGTTCTGCCTGATCGCCACCTCGGCGGCCGACGGCAGCTGCGATGTCTCCCCCAAGGGCGACCCGGCCGGGTTCACCAAGATCTTCGACGACAGCACGATCGCCGTTCCGGAGCGCGCGGGCAACCGCCGGGTCGACGGCTTCACCAACATCCTCAGCAACCCGCACGTCGGCCTGATCTACTTCATCCCCGGCCGCGGTGACACGCTGCGGATCAACGGGCGGGCCCGGATCGTCCGGGAGGCGCCGTTCTTCGACGAGATGATCGTCCGCGGCAACCGTCCGCAGCTGGCGCTGCTGGTGGAGATCGAGGAGGTCTTCCACCACTGCTCGAAGTCGTTCCTGCGCTCGCAGCTGTGGAAGCCCGAGACCTGGAACCCCGACGCCATGCCGAGCCGCCCGCGGATCGCGAAGGCCCTGGAGCGGCAGAACGACGACCTGGCCGAGCTCGAGGAGTACTACGGCAAGGCGTACGAAGAGAAGATCTACAAGGTCAAGTACTGAACTACTCCGGCCGGAGCAGGCCCGGATACTCCGTGGCGACGATGACACCGACCGGGCCGACCTCTACGGTTTCGTAGTGTGACCACGACTGAGCCGACGACCGCGCCGACCTGGGCAGCCCAGGTACGGCGGATCGCGCTGCCTGCCGTGCTCAGCGTGTTCACCGTGGTCGGTTCGTTCGGCGCGGCCAACGGCCAGCCGGACCGCCGGCCCGGCGACTGGTTCATGGCGGTCCTGCTGCTGATCGGATCGGTGTCGCTGTACTGGCTCCGGCCCCGTCCCATCCCGGTGCTGTGGGCAACGGTCGTCTCGACCCTGGTCTACATGCTGATGCAGTACCCGTGGGGCCCGGTGATCTTCGCGTTCGTGATTGCCGTGTTCTCGGTGATCCGCCGCGGTCACCGCCTGGCCGGCTGGGTCGGCCTCGCCGCCCTGTACGTCGGCCACGTCGGCGGCCGGCTCATCCTCGGCATCAACCAGGACGGCATCTACCAGGTCCTCCTCGTCGGCACGTGTTTCGTCGTGCTCGGGATCGTCGCCGAGCTGGCCCGGGCCCAGCGGGACCGGGCGATCGCGGCAGACCGCACGCGCCGCGAGGCCGAGCTGCGGAAGGCCGGTGAGGAGCGGCTGCGGATCGCGCAGGAGCTGCACGACGTGGTCGCGCACCACATCTCACTGATCAACGTGCAGGCGTCGACGGCCCTGCACCTGGTCGACCGGCAGCCCGAGCAGGCCGGTCCCGCGCTCGCTGCGATCAAGGACGCCAGCAAGGAAGCTCTGGTGGAGCTGCGGTCGATCGTCGGCATCCTGCGGCAGTCGGACGAGTCTGCGCCCAGGCAGCCGGTTGCCGGGCTCGAGCGGCTCGATCACCTGGTCAGCCGCACGTCCCGCGCCGGCCTGGAGGTCCACACCATCGTCCACGGCGACCCACAGCCGTTGCCGACCGGCCTGGACCGCGCGGCGTTCCGGATCATCCAGGAGTCGCTCACTAACATCGTGCGGCACGCGAAGGCGAACTCCGCGACCGTCCGCATCCAGTACGGCGACGAAGCGCTCGTACTCCAGGTCGACGACGATGGCCAGTCCCTGGTCGGCCCGCCCAAGGAGGGCAACGGCATCATCGGAATGCGGGAACGCGCCACTGCCCTGGGCGGCACCCTCACCGCCGCCCGCACCTCCACCGGCGGCATGCGCATCACCGCCCACCTACCGCTGTAGGTCGTCCACAACGGCGACGTCGTACTGCGAACCGCTGTGGGCGAAGGCTCCCGCTTCCGGCTCACACTCCCGTTGCTGGAAGGCGGACGTGCGACGGGTTGAGGTCGGCGACCCGGGAGACGCCGAGCAGCGCCATCGTGCGGCGGACCTCCTTGGTGAGGATCTCGGCGGCCCGGGCCACGCCGCGCTGGCCGCCGGCCATCAGGCCGTACAGGTACGCGCGGCCGACCAGGCAGGCGTCCGCGCCCAAGGCGATCGACGCGACGATGTCCGCGCCCGACATGATGCCGGTGTCGAGGTAGATCTCGGCGTCGCTGCCGACCGCCTTGCGGACGTCCGGGAGGATGCGCAACGGTGTCGGCGCCCGGTCGAGCTGGCGGCCCCCGTGGTTGGACAGCACGATCGCGTCCGCGCCCGCGTCGACCACCCGACGGGCGTCGTCGACGGTCTGGATGCCCTTGACGATCAGCGGACCCGACCAGATCGAACGCAGCCAGTTCAGGTCGTCGATGGTCATCGTCGGGTCGAACAGCTTGTCCAGCAGCTCGGCGACCGTGCCGTCCCAGGTGGACAGTGACGCGAAGGTCAGCGGCCGTGTGGTCAGCAGGTTGGCCCACCAGGCCGGGTGCAGCGAAGCGTCCAGCACGGTCTTCGCGGTCAGCGACGGCGGGATGGTGAAGCCGTTGCGTACGTCGCGCAGCCGGGCGCCCGCCACCGGTACATCGACCGTCAGCATCAGCGCCTCGTACCCGGCGGCGGCCGACCGCTTCAGCAGGTCCTCGCCGGCGTCGCGGTCCTTCCACACGTACAACTGGAACCATTTGCGCGCGTCCGGAGCGGCTGCGGCGACGTCCTCGATCGACGTCGTACCCATCGTGGACAACGCGTACGGGATGCCGATCTGCTCGGCGACCTTGACGACCGCGCTCTCGCCCTCGTGGTTCATCATCCGGGTGAAGCCGGTCGGCGCGAACGCGAACGGCAGCTCCGAGCGGCCGCCGAGGATCGACGTGCCCAGGTCGAGGTCGGACACGTCGCGCAGGATCGACGGCTGCAGCTCCATCTCGCTGAACAGCCGTCGGGCGCGCTGCAGGCTGATCTCCGCCTCGGCCGCGCCGTCGGTGTAGTCGAACACCGACCGCGGCGTCCGGCGCTTGGCGATCGCCCGCAGGTCGTGGATCGTGAGCGCCTTCTCCAGCCGGCGGTCGGTCGGGTTCACCGTGACCGGCTTCGGCCGCAGCAGCGGCTTGAGCTCGGACCATTTGGGGAGCTGTCGGTCGGTCATCACTACTCCGGCGGAGGGGGAATCCTGTGGTCGGACCACAGCATAGCCTGTGCGACCAGCGCCATCGGCTCCTCCGGGACACCGCACACGACGGCCGCGTACCGATAGGAATCCGGATGCGG